>NZ_CP150145.1:3017333-3319066 GCF_037963835.1 Paenibacillus sp. FSL H8-0332 | reverse complement strand
GCTTCGTCGAAGACGAAGGCCACCGTGAACAGCTCCTGCTGATGAGCCAGACGTATAGCCTCCACCTCCCTGTCATAGCTGATGCCGTCTTCCTCCAATGCCTCTCTGAACGCCCCGTCGATCAAGCCGACTGTCGGATAATTATTCACTCCCGCGAAGCCTCTGTTCTTGATCTCTTCTATATAAAGGGACATCTCTCTCGTTGGATCATTCGCATTCAGTCCGAACAGCACCGGAGTGTCTCTCACCAGCGGCACAATCTCCTTCGAGGCAAAATCCATCACCATCTCATTGCTGTTGCAGAAGGGCAGGAACCCCGCCAGAGAGCTTCTCCCCATCTGCCGGAACTTGCCGGAGTTCAGCATAAGAATGAAGTCTGCTCCGCTGTCAGCGGCAACCTTGGCCGTAATTCCCGTCCCTGTCGAGACGCCGATAATGTGGTTGCCTTCGTGCAGCTCTGACTGAAGCCGCTCCAGTATGGCTGTTCTGTTCAAGCTCTATCTCCTCATCTCTCTAGCAGAATTCCCAGCAGAACATACGCAAGCATAATCCCGCCGGCTGCATAATCCATCCGTGCATATGTCAGCACCCGCGCAAGGGTGGTGACGAGCAGCGGAATCACTAATTGGATGTAAGCCTGTACCCGGTTAAGGCCTTTGGTATCCTTGATATCATACCCTCTGGCCTGTTGCGCCACAAGAATGCGGTCCAGATCGAGCGGTTTCGTCGGAGCTGTCCTCCCGCCAGAACTGTTCCCGCAATATATACCGGCTGCCCTCTCCGGTAAGCAAAGTCTACCCGGTCAAAAACGAGCCTGTGCGAAACTTCTTCCTGCGCGGCCTTCTTCATGTCAACCCCACTACCGCGCGGTTCTTCATGAGCTGGCGGGCGATTTTGCCGGAACCGGTGTAGCTGAATTCCTCCACGCTAATCAGCTGCTTAGGCAGCTTATAGCTGGCCAGATAGGGGCGGCAATACTTCCGAATCTCATCGAGCGTAAGCCGTTCCTGACCCTGCCACTGTATCAGTAACGTTACCTGCTCCCCCCAGCGTTCATCCGGTATGCCGAACACCATCGCCTCCCGGATATCCGGATGGCGAAGCAGCACGGCTTCCACTTCTTCCGGGAACACCTTGAGTCCCCCGCTCTTGATCATGCTGCCCGCGCGTCCGGCCAGGCGCAGATGCATCTGCCGGTCCTGATATACGTAATCCCCTGTGCGCAGCCAGCCGTCCCGGAATACCTGCGCCGTCTCTTCCGGCAGGAGATGATACCCGGAGAAGATCATATCGCTGCGGATGTATAGCTCCCCCACCGTGCCTTGAGGAACCTCGCGGAACTGTTCATCGCAGATCAATAGCTCTACACCGCTGAACGGCTGACCCAAGGAGTCCTTCGGCTCCGCTCCGGTAAGCTCCAGATAGCTGATGTAGCTGGCTTCAGATGAGCCGTAATATTCATAGAGCCTAACCCCGTTGAACCTCTCGCGGCATTTAGGTATAGAAGACACAGGCCATTTGCCGCCGGAGCTAATCAAGGCCTGGATGGACACCTCGGCGTTGCTTGACTCTGCTTGGCGCAATAACGCCTCGGTCATAGCGGGCACAACGAACAGAATCATATCCGGTACGTGGCAGCACAGGGTGAGTACGCGCTCTGCATCAAATTCCGGAAGGAGATGGAACGTGGCCCCGCTGTACAGGGATTGCAGCAGAGCGAACAGCGACAGCGAATGCACGAAAGGCCCGGGCGCAAGCACATGCTGCATCCGGTTCAGGCTGAACGCCTTCTCTGTAGCCTCCAAGCTGCTGAACCAAGACTCATGGGTCCGCATATACCCCTTCGGGATACCTGTAGTGCCAGAGGTATACCCGATGAACAGCAGTTCCGGGCTATCTGCGGCTTCAGCCTCCGGCCCGAAGCCTGCCGCCCAAGCCTCATAGCTGCCGGAGACCTGTTCCCTGCCGAAATATAGCTGGGGAATTCCACTGTAACGACCAGTCTGATCAGCTGCGAAGCATGCTTCACTGACAATCAACCCCGGAGCGCATTGCCGGATGACCTGCTCCAGCGCTGCTGGAGACCATTTCGGGTCCAGCAGCACGGGAATGCAGCCTGCGTAGATAGCACCCAGGACAAATTCGGCGAATTCGATGCGGTTACCGGACAGAAGCGCAACAGTCTGATTCGTGTGTCCACCCTGCCGCAGACCGCTGGCCACCTGCTGAACCCGCTTCATGAGCTGCTCATAGGTACGTTCTACATGTTCATCTGAAATTGCAATGCGGTGAGGGACGAGTGCGGCACGTTCCAGAATGTGTTCTGCCAGATTCATCGGAATCTCACGCCCCCTGTCGGTCCAACCAGTATAGCCAGCCCGCCGCGTCCGCCTGGCATCACCGCGATAAGCGCGGCGAATAAGGCCGCATAGACCAACTCTTTGATTCTCAATTCAATAACCTCCACAAGATAAGATACAGGAATTGGACGGCCTTCCGGTCAGGGAGTCCAGCCAACAAGCTGAATTATAGTGGAGGATGGTTTTGTTGTAAACTTTTGATTATTAATAGGTTCACAATGAAGATGTGAGTATACCTGATTTTTCTAATTCTCCTTGGCATGTTAATATACTTAAAGAGATGAGCTCGGAACGTTATACTTGTGGAGGGTTATAGGCATGACAGTCAAAGAACATATCCTGGCCTTACTGGACAGCAATAAGGGTGAATACTTCTCCGGCGAGGACATCGCCGGGCGGTTATCCGTGACGCGCAGCGCAGTGTGGAAGGCCATCAAAGCGCTGCAGAGTGACGGCTATTCCATTCAAGCCGTCACCAATAAGGGATACTCCCTGTCCCCTCAGACGGACATACTGTCCGCCGCAGCGGTCGCTAAATACCTGGATGCCAGGGGGCACAAGCTGCGGCTTGAAGTTTTCAAGAGCGTGGCTTCCACGAATGAGCTGGTGAAGGCGCTGGCTTCCGGCGGAGAAGCGGAAGGCAAAGTCATCCTTTCGGAGGAGCAGACCGCCGGGCGGGGCCGGAAAGGCCGGCCTTTCTTTTCCCCTGCGGGGACGGGCATCTATATGAGCATTCTGCTGCGTCCCCGGCTGTCGGCGGCGGATGCTACGCTTCTGACTACCTCTGCTGCCGTTGCGGTCGCTCTGGCTATCGAGAGTGTGTCCGGCCTCAGCACGCAGATCAAATGGGTCAATGATGTCTTCATGAACGGTAAAAAGGTGTGCGGAATCCTCACCGAGGCTTCCCTATCCCTGGAGAGCGAGTGGCTGGATTATGCCGTGCTCGGGATCGGGATCAATGTGACATTGCCCTCCGGCGGCTTTCCCGCAGAGCTGTCAGAGGTTGCAACCTCTATCTATGAGGCAGGCAATCCGCAAGGGGATTTGCGGAACCGGCTTACAGCCGAAGTGCTGAACCGCTTCATGGGCTACTATGAGCAGCTCAAGGAACGGCTGTTCCTGCCCGAATACCGGCAGCGCATGATGTCCCTGGGCGAGACGGTCATGGTTGTTAAGGAGCATCAAGAGCAAGCGGCAACCGCCGTTGATATCGACAATGACTGCCGCCTGAAGGTCCGGTATCCGAATGGCGATGAAGAATATCTGTCGAGCGGCGAGGTTCGTATTCTGCTCTAACGCCTCAAACCACAATTCGCAAGAGTTACTTGCGGGTTGTGGTTTTTTTGTGCCGCTATTCCGGCTCCGACATTTGACATGTGAATCGATTATCGATATAGTGTGAATTAGTTCACACCACGTATTAAAGGAGGAAGCGATGCCAAAAAATACGTTCTTTCGATTGGATGAAGCAAGGCGCGGGGAAATATCGAATAGGGCTATGCAGCTTTTTGTGGATCATCTTTACGAGGATATATCGATGAAGATGGTTCTGGATAGCTTGTCCATGCACCCCGGAACCTTCTACCGTTATTTTGAAGACAAAGATGACCTGTATTGTCACTTAATCCGTAATGTGACCCGGAAAAGAGCTGCGTATTTTAATAACAGTACTGAAGATTCCCTGTTCCGGTCTTTCCTTACCGGCTTATTTGGTAACGTGAATGGCACTGTGACCGAGCCGCTGAATGAGCTGGAGATCAAGCTTACTGAGACTTTTTTACACATTCCCGAGGACATACTGCTGAAAGTATATCTGAATGTGCTAAAGGGCGAGTCCTTCCCCTTGATCAAGGACATTATACGGCGGCTGAGGGTGGACGGATATCTCCGGCCGGATATTGACGACGACCTGATTTCATTTATGTTTGAATCTATGCAGTTTAATTTAGTTATGTTTTATAGGGAATTCGGGATTAAGGATTCTCAGATGCAGCATAAGCTTAGCAAATACTTTGCTGACTTTATGGGTCATGGTCTGCTTGAAGATCATAAATATTCCGAGCTGGTTAGCGATATTAAAAAAGCAAAGGAGTAGACGTGTATGAACAAGCCTATGAACACTTATGAGGTTTTTCCGGCACCTGTTGGCAGCTATACTGTTGGCCGGACTCAGATGGATCTGGAGTACACGGCAGCGGATCATTCCACAAGAGAACTGACGGCGTTCGTGTTCTATCCGTCCGACAGCAGCGAAGGTAAAGCTACATCAGCATACATGTTTCCTGAAGTCTACGGGATGTTAAAGGATCAGCCGCTCGTCACCGGGTATGTTACAAGCGATTTTTTCTCCATAGAGTTCAAGACCCGGTGTTACGACGACCTTGCTCTCTCCGCGAAGGAGCAGCGCTATCCGGTGTTATTCTATGTCTGCGGCGGGGGCGGCTCCCCTGAATGGGGAACAGTGCTCTGTACGGACTTGGCCAGCTTGGGATACGTTGTGGTCAGCATCGGCCATCCGAATAGCACGATGTACAAGCGTAAAGACGGCCGTCTGTTTAATGTATCCAAGGATTTCTCCGATGCCATCATAGCGATGTCTGAAGATCCGGAGATGCTGGCACTGGCTGGTACGATGGAGCTGCGGCCTGACGATGAAACTGCCGTTCAGATATGCCGTAACGTGCTTGCACTCCCGGTACTTGCCAAGTTAACAGAGCTTAGTGAGTTACAGGCAGAAGATGTACGTTTTGTAGCCGATGTTCTGTACAAGCTGGATGCTGGAGAGCTGGATTCTATCTTTAAAGACAGACTGCTTGTTGACACCGGCATGGGCATCGTCGGACATTCTTATGGAGGGCTTACGACGGCGATGGTCTGCCGGGACGACGACCGGTTCACCTGCGGAATTGGCTTGGATAGCGGTGCATTCGGTCTCCTCGATAGCGATCTTAAGACGCCCTTCCTGCTGCTGTTTCGTGAACCCAACTACAATATGAATGCGATCATTGGCGCTAACAATAGCAGGGAAACCTATTATTTCTCTGTTGACCGGGTTGCGCATTTAGATTACTGTGACATCGTGTTTACCGGTGTTAATGAGGATCTCAGAGGCGAACGGGATGCGATGGAGATGCGAAATCTGGTTACAGATTATACGAAGACCTTTTTGGATCATTACCTCCGGCAGAAGGCGGCAAGTGTGGACAGTCTGGTTTACGATGGGGTGGATTTGGTCAGGAAGACCAATAATAAGTGAGCCGTACAGACTCAATTTTCACCGGCAACAGAGAAATATCTACCCGGCGCTGAAGTCCATATTCTGTTCTAAAACGCCAAAAAACCGCACCCCGCAAGCAATATCTGCGGGGGCGGTTTTTCAATTGCGGATTATTTCAGTGTTGATATTATTTACTCCCCTGCGCCTGCTGGGTAGGCCCGTAATTCGCCGCTCCGGTGAAGTGAACATCTTCCGGCGTGGGATACACTTTCGGGATACGCAGATCCCGCTGATACAGTCTCAAATGCTCTCCCCGGGGAGCGATATCCACGACATCACAGCCTCTCCAGGATACCTTGTATTCCTCGCCCCGCACTGTCTCCTTCACAGCCACCGTCTCCAGCGGATGCTCCAGCTCTACAGTTTCCCCTGCTCCAATACTACGGATAACAAGCAGATTCCCTTCCCTCTCAGGTGTGCAAACGGCTCCGTAAATCTTCATGCTGAGGTTCTGCCCCATCCAGTCATAGACCCGTACCGCAACATCGCACGGCTGCTTGACTGTAATGGACATATGGCCCTGGTCGGGATAGCTCATGGTGACGGCTGCCTCCTCCGTCTCCTTATCCACCGGCATATTGACGATTACCATTCCATTCTGGAATTCCACCGCCCGGTTCCATATGATCTCCAGGGCCACCGGAGCCATGCCGACGCAGCAGCCCGCAATGGAACGAAACTTGGATAACGACATGGAATTCACGAGTGAGCCTCCGGTGAAGCCCCCGATCATTCTTTGGTCAATCTCCCTGTAGGTTATGCCTGCTTCGTCAGGCCGGGTATTGTCTGTGACCACGTAGGAAGTTACCTTAAGCTGATTCTCCACCAGCTGGTTCCGCGCAAACAGGGTCATATCCTCCCAATATTCCTCATACCCGGCCAGAATCAGCTCATTCGCACATTCAATCATGTCCTTGATGCAGCAGGTCTCGCAATGCTCCTCATGTGGCGGATGCCACTGGGCATACTCAGGCACCCAACCGAAGGAGGAGGACAGGCTGCGGATATAATCATAGATTCCTTTGCCTGAGGTAATATACCGCTTCTTGCCTGTTACCCGGCCCAGACGTACCAGACCGGAAGCTACCCAGCCTGCGGAATGGACATGGCCGAAGAACTCCATCTTGTAATTGAAATAGCGTGAAGGTCCGAGCAGATGGTTGGCGATGCCCGTTGCGAGATCCAGCGCGGCCTCATCTCCGGCAATTTCATATCTGCGCACCAGAGAATGCAGGATAATGGCATTGCGGATTGCCTGCTCCCCCCGCCCGGTATGCCTGGACAGATCGAAGCCGCCGTCCAACAGGTACACATCATTGGGGAATTCGTAGAGGGGCTCCTGCTCCTCATAATCCCCCGACCAGAACGTTCTTACCTTCCGCTCAATCACCAGGGAGCGCATTCCCCTCACCAGCCCGGCCGCTCTGCTCTCCGCCTCCCCTTCCCCGGGATCATTCTCCAGCATCCGGTTCAGCGCGGGAAGAATATAGCCCATTTCATGAAAAGAGCTATGATTCGTATGCGTCCACGGATAAGGCTCATGAAAGCGCAGGCCGTGCTCCCCCCAGGACTTCATCAGATGGCGGTAAAAGGATTGCTGCACCGCAGCGCCTTCCTCCGTCTTCAGCATTTTGCGTACCGCGTCTATGGCCTCATACCAGGAGCCGACCAGCTCCGCATCGTCCACCCGGCAATGGGCAGCCTCGGCTGGTTTCTTATGAGGCAGTACCAGCCAATAGGGCAGATTGTCTTCCTGCTCATCCACCATAGAGGTCAGATACCCCAGAACGAGCTTGGCATTGTGTAACGGCGTGAATTTTTCGTAGACCTGACTTGACATGTTGTCTATCCCTCCGCTGGTTAATCTCCGGTAACCCTAACCTTGAAATCGTCAAAATCGATGGACGCGTTCGCATAACCGTCTACGCCGAACAGCTGTCCGGTCAATGTACTGCCGCCGGTATGGCGGAAGGCGAAATCTGTAGCGGCCGGAACAGATTCATTGTTGATATAGACGCTGTACGTCTTGGCATCCCAGTTCGCGACCATTTTGATGGCATACCACGTACCCAGCGCGAAATCTCTCACCTTGACCTTGTTGGAACCGCCATTTTGGACCAGGATTTTACCGGAATCAAACGCCGTCACCATAGAATAGTTGCCGGTCCCGCTATCATTTCTTACCATAGCGCCGTTGGCATACTGGAAGCTACTGTTTAACCGGACACGGTACTCGATGACAATGCGCTGATTCCCCTCAGCGTTTACATCGCCCGCATATGGCAGGAACAGGTTGGCTTTGCCCGCTACTGCGGTTGTGGTCAGCCGCAGGAATTTGTTGCCGGCTTCCTCATGAACCACAGCGGCAGCGCCGTTCGTCAAATCCTGCGCTGTAATGCCATAAGGATATTTGCCTGCCGTATCGCCGGAGAAGTCCCGGTAGGCCTTATAAGTTATACCGTTCTGTGTGGTAATCAGCGAAGCCAGCAGGGCGGCTTCCGCTTCAGCGAGTGCATTCAGCTCTGCATTGAACTGCGCCAGCGTCAATTCCGCATTGCCCGCCAGCGTCTCCGCTTGATCCACTGCGGCAACGAAGTCGTCATACTTGGCAGCACTATAATTGCCTGCCCCGTTTCCAAGCGGATAGGAGTTATTAGCCAGCTTGCTGCGAAGCTGACTTACGATCTCATCCAGACCATAACCAGGTACAACCTCTACAGAAATGGTGGAGGAAAACTCCTGGTTGTTGATCTTGAGCGTCACAGGAATCTGCACCGTGCCAATGGTGCTGAAGTCCAGTCCTGCCAGCTCGCTGCCGGTCACCTGGGCCTGAACCGTCTGGTTGTGGTAGACGGCATTTACAACGCCCGGAAGCACGGGAACCACGCCTGAAGGTGTCTTCACTGTTGAAGTGACCTGAAAGGCATCGGAAGCGGCAATGACTGTTATGCGGAAGGTAGCTTGCTTGCCGCCGGATACGGCTGTAATTTGCGCTATGCCCGGTTGAACGGCATTTACCGTATGGGTAGCCGGGTCGATGGCTGCCACTCCTGGATTGCTGCTGGTATACTGCGCACTCGCGGTTACATTCTGAACTTCATAATTGTTGTAATGTGCTGTTGCCCGCAGCGGTGAGGGGGTCTGGCCGCTGATCAGCACAGGCTCCGGTCCGGTGAGCGCTAAAGACTGTACCGTTGTCGGATCAGCCTTGACGTTAATCGCAGCGGTAGCAGTTTTTCCGTTATAGGAAGCGGTAATCGTTGCACTTCCTGTCCCGGCGGCCTTCACCTGATTCCCTGCTTGAATCACGGCTACGTTCGTATCGGACGAGGTCAGGATCACGCCTGCCGTGACAGCAGAATAGGTAGTGCCTGTTACTGTATAGAGGGGCAGACTGCGGGTCTCGTTAAGACCAAGCGTATATCCGGGAATCCCGAATAGCAGCTCCGATGTATTCAGCCGGGATAGATCCAGGCTGTCGATGTCGGCCAGATTACTCCCCTTGGTGAAGCGTAGGACATTGCTGCCTTGCGGAAGAAAGATCTTCGCCGTGGAGGCTCCCCAGCGGTTTGCGCCGGAATAGACAATATTCATCGACGCTCCAGGCCCGCCGTTGACCGACAGGATATGGGAGGCTTCCCCCGTATTCGCTGAGCCGTTGCTGTTGCGTACGGACAGCACATAGAAGCCCGCCTCCGGCACGTTGACGTTGAACTGGGCGTAGTCGTAAGCGTTAGCCAGATTGGTGATCTTCAACCCGCCGGAGGCGGAGCTTTCGCGCCGGACCGCTGGGGATGAAGTGCCAGCCGGATCTTTTACAAGCAGAGCTTCTTCAGCTTGATAACGAATCCGGGCTGGCTCGCCTGATGGGATTGCTATCGGACTGTTCGGATTAACGGGTTCTCCCAGGTTCGGCGTGTTGTCTGCGTTCCAGGTGAACTTCTGTGCTCGGACATTGCGTGTCCAGCCTGAGCCAGGCCAGCGGGCGGAATGGTAGATGATCCAGTCCGCGGTCCCGTCCGGTGAGGTCACGATACTGTGATGGCCCGGGCCATAGACACCGTTCGCGCTGGAGAAGAGCGGCTGATTACGCTTGGTCCAGGAGTCCGGATTCATCAGATCGGCGCTGGTGCTGGCCGTGATCAAGCCGAGACTATAGCTGTCTGTCCAGCTTCCGTTAGCGGAATATACCAGATTGATCTTGTTTCCTTTAATGGTAATCTGCGGTCCTTCATTAATCCGTCCGGGAGAGGTCTCCCAGTCATACTCCGGTGTGGACAGGAGCACGCGCTGTGAGCTGATCGTCCATGGATTGCTCATTCTGGCGATGTACAGATTCTGAAAGCTTCCGTCCGTCTCTTCCCAGCCGGACCAGATGAAATAGTGCTGGTCGCCGATCGTCAGTACAGTGCCGTCAATCGCCCAGCGGTCCGTGGCATCGGTAATCTTGCCTTTGAAGGTCCAGCTTCCGCTCATCGGATCGGCACTGGCATTCTCCATCACATACATACGGTGGTTAGCGTTGGTTCCGTTATCGGCTGCAACGTAGATATACCATTTGTACTGGCCGTCCGTATCTTTGAGATAATGCATCTCCGGTGCCCACACGTTGGAGCTGTACATAGTTCCCTTAACTGGCGACCAAGCCAGACTCCGCTCGCCTGCTTCAATACCGGTAATCGTCTTCGACCTGCGGACCATCACTCCACTGGCATTAACAAAGGTGTTGTAATAATAGCCGTCCGTGTGCTTGTATACCCAGGGATCGGCCCCGGTCTGCATGATGACATTGTAGAAATCCGTCACATTCGTTCCTCCTTGTGCAGCCACTACCGGCTCTGGTAGTGACGTCCCCGACTCTTCCGCCGCAGCTCCCCCTCCCCACTGAGGCAGCATGAGCAGGACCGCTAGGCTGAGCAGCAGAGCTTTGACGCTTGTTCTGTACCACTTCTGTTCTTTCCGGGCATAATTAACCGCTTTCATTTTTTCATCTCCTTCTCGCAGGAATGATGATTCCGTCTAGCGTACTCATAATACCCTCCGGGACGCATTTAAAAAATGGACTATCTTAAAATGTTTTTGTAACTCTTCTGAAGATTGCAGGGGAACAAGTGGAAAAAGAGCAACTGTTGCTCACGGATTCAGGTGCACTTGTGCACCTCATTTCTGGATATTGCCTGCTTTCGGCAAAATCAGGTGCACAAATACCCCTCATTCGCCCGAATTTCTCATAACCGCCGAATTCAAGTGCACTAATGCACCTCATTCGCTCACTTAGCCTTCTTCCGCCGAATTCAGGTGCACTAATGCTCCTCATTACTCAATAGCTGTAAGCTCAACCTTGCGAGGTAACTTCCACCTAAATCATCACGCTTCCCTTCCAACCTAAATTATCACTCTCCCCCTCCAACCTTAATCATCATTCTTCCCTTCCCGCCTGAATCTTCCTGAAGCCTGCCCTTCCCCCTGCAGCCAAACAGGGCACCTCCCGCTAAACGGAGGTACCCTGTTCCACACTCACTTGCTATTTTAGCTGCCCGGAAGCTTCGGAATCTTCACGTTCACGGTTGTTCCATAGCCCAGCCGGCTGTCAACGGTAAGTCCGTAGCCCTCTCCGAACAGATGGCGGAGCCGGTTATGAATATTCAGCAGCCCGATGCCCTGCGCCGATTGTCCGGCCAGGGCCAGCTCCGTATGCTTGAGGCCAAGCTTGGCCTGAAGGGCGGCCAGCTCCTCCGGCTCCATTCCTCTGCCGGTATCCGTTATACAGAAGCATACATCCCCGCGCGCATCCAGGCTCCCGGTAATCTGAAGCCTTCCGCCCTGATCCATCCGCTCCAGTCCGTGATAGACCGAATTCTCCACGATGGGCTGGAGGATCATCTTGGGCGTCTGCAGCTCCAGCAAGCCCTCCTCCACATCAAGCGCCAGAGAGAACTTATTCTCGTAGCGGATCAGGATAATTTTCATGTAAGCTTGTATGCAGTCCACCTCTTCCCGGATCTGCACAAGATCATCCTTCTTGATGCTATAGCGGAAGATCTTGGACATGCAGTACGTAATTTGCGCAATCTCCCGGCTTCCGTATTCCAGTCCGATGCTGCTGATACAATTCAGCGTATTATACAGGAAGTGGGGATTAATCTGGCTCTGCAGGGCAGAGAACTCCGCCTGCTTCTGGCTCAGCTCGGATTCGTATAGTCTGGCCTGGGTATTGAACATCTCCAGGGTCATTTCGTCCATCTCGTCCATCATCCGGTTAATATCCTGGGCCAGCAGGCCCACCTCGTTGGTGAACCGGACTTTAATCCGGAAGCCTCTGTCCCGCCCTGCTACCTTCTTCATATCCATGACCAATCCCATCAGGGGGCGCATCAGATTGCTCATGAAGAAGCTGCCTGTAATAATCATACTCACAATAATACCAAGGCCCACCATAATGCTGACCTTCCGCATGGGAATCATATCGGCAGTCAGTTCCTGCACCGGGATCATACTGACCACACGCCACCCGTCAGCCTGCTCCAGCCCCTTAACCTGGACGAGAACCTCCTTGCCGCCAATCGTTGCTTTTACCCCGTTAAGCAAATGGTTCTTGTCCATAGACAGCACATCTTTGATCACATTGCCCCGCGCATAGGAATTGGTGGATGCAACCACCTCGTCCCGGTTATTCAGAATGGACAAGGTGGAGTTCCGCGTTAATTCCGTATTCGCCACCAGCCCCTGCATTTTGTCCATATTGACCATCACCATGCAGTAACCCGTAATCTGTGAGAAATGGACGCCCCCGATAGACTCCACAATGGGAGCAATATAGAAGAACTGTTCCGTTCCTGTCCGGTCATCCTTCAGAATGGCGGTGAACTTCCCCTTCTGCCGAAGCGCAGGATCGTTCTTGTACGGGCGGATAAAGGACTCATACAGATTAATATAAAAAATATCACCGCTTGCAGAATCCTCGCTGGAGAGGCGTCTTCCCTGGAGATCATTAATCATGATGCCGTTCACATACGAATTGAAGGACCGCATATATTCCATCAGATCCAGTGCATAGGGAGCGCTGTCGAACGCCCTTTTGTAATCGTCATCGGCTATGGTGAATTCCTGAATCAGCTTGCTGTTGACCGCAAAGCCGGTGCTGATCCGGATATCATTGAACACCGAATCAATTTTGCGGCGGGTCTGCTCAATCATCTTGTTGCTGTAGGTGACCGCCCGCTTCTGTGTCAGATTCGAGAAGCTGTAGAAGAAGTAGAACTCCATGACCATGAAGATCAGGATGGAGCACACGATGAACAACCATAGCTGATGCTTCAATTTCACCTTGCGGGTCTTCATGGCCTGCTGCTCCGTTCAATTTCCCTTTTTCTGAATTTGGCGGGCGTCATCCCGCAGTGCTTCTTGAACACCTTATTGAAATAATAATAATCTACATACCCGGACTGGATAGCAATGCTCTCAATGGACAGGTCTGTCTGCTGTAAAAGCCCGCGGGCTTTCCTGATCCTCAGCTCGGCCACGTATTCAGAGAAGGTTTTGCCCAGATTCTTCTTGAACAGTTGACAGCAATACACCTGATTGATGAAAAATTGGACCGACAGCTCCTTCAGATACAGCTTCTGCTCATAATTCCGGTCGATATAGGCGACCATCCGGTTGAAGCAGGAGAGAATATCCCCTTCCTGCAAAGCACGGCTATTCCCTTGCCGGAGCACGGTAAGAACGTCATGCAGGAAGCTGCACAGCGACTCCAGATCCTCGAACCGCTCCTTCAGCTCGGCATAATTCAGGAACTCCAGCTCCATGTCTCTGAGTTCTTCCGAATAAGCGCTCGTCAGAAGTCCGACGGCCTGATTCCATAAGTAGACCACCTCAATCATTCCCAGCTCATGAAGCCTGAAGTATTCCTGCAAGCCCAAGATGTATGTCTCGATGCTGTCGTATTGATTGCCATGAACTATAGAGTGCAGCTCATCTATACAGGGCTTCACCAGAGGCAGCTTGGGATTATAGTGAACCGCGCCGGAAGCTTCATCCACGAATACCCGGGAGGCCGCCAGCTCGGCTTCCTTGATCAGCTTGCTGATCTGCTTAAGCCCGCTGCCGATGCTGCTGATCCCCACCACAGGAAGCCCTGGACTGCCTGCGGCCGCAGGCCATTCATCGGTGATTCCTTCCAGCTCACTCTCCTGCTCTGTGATCAGAACTGCCAGCAGGGTGCTTGCTCCGTTCTCTACCTCCAGCACATGAACCGGCTGCCCGTCCAGCTTCAGCAATTCGCTGAGCTTCGGCCGGTCTGCCTCATAATGGACAGCAAGCACCTGGCAGCAGCCTGCACTCATGCCGGCAGGAAGGCAGCGCCTGATCTCATCTTCATCTGTCGAGGTAAGCGCATCCAATAGAAGATGATTGCGCGCCGCACTTCGCCGGGAGAAGTGCAGGGCGAGCTTCGCCAGGAACGTATCGGTCATATCCACATCCAGCGGCTTCAGGAAGTAATCCAAGGCCCCGTAGCGCAGCGCTTCCTGGGCGTATTCAAATTCCGCATACCCGCTTATAATGACGAATTCCGTGTCTATGCCCTGCGCTTTGGCTCGCTTCATCAGATCGAGCCCGGAAATCTCCGGCATCCGGATATCTGTGACCACCAGATCCGGCTCCTGCAAGGCGATGGCTTCCCACGCCTGGGTTGCACTTGTGAACTGTCCCGAGATTTCAAAGCCATACTGCTCCCAGTCAAAGGCATTGCTGATCCCTCTAATCGCCCACGACTCATCATCTACAATAATGACCTTGTACATGGATACCCTCCTGAACCTGTGAATTCATCTGGGCTTACCCGGCAAACGAAAGGCGGATAAACCACTTCTAATCATCCTCGTGGTTTATCCGTATTTCAAGACTTATTTGGTTTTCGCTTTAATTTCTCTGTAGAGCTTCACATTCTCATCCTGAACCGCTTTACCGCCAGCGTCCATATATTCCTTCACCAGCTTATCGTATAAGGCGTCGAATTCTGCCTCCTTGGCCACCACCAGCCGGTCAACCATCTGCTTGTTCATATCGCCCAGCGTCTTGCCGTACTTGATGTTTGATTCGTTCGGCACCCCGTAATAGAAGGATGAATAGCCGTCTGTAGTGTTGATTTTGTATGATTCCATAGCGAGTTCCTCATACTGCTTATCCCCGGAGGCCAGGGCTGCGGCATAGGTTTTGACGTTCTTTTCGGTGTCGCCCAGCTCAGCGCCGTTAACAATCATCGTATAATCCATGTTCAAATTACTCATTTGCATTTTCTCGCCGGTCTGTGCAATCCCTTGCGGGATGCCGTCTTTCAGCGTATGGTGAACGCCTTCTTCACCAAACTGCAGGAAGAACATCACCTCCGGGTCCGCCATCCAGTTCAGATATTTGACCGCCAGCTCCGCATTTTTGCTGCTTTTGGGAATGAAGGAGAATATTCCGTTCTCATTATATACCTCTTTGAGGTATTTGCCTTCGGTGTTTTTGAAGGTATCCACCGGAACATAGTGGGCATCCGGCGAGTTTTGCTTCAGTGGAACACGGATTTTCTGGGTCATTGGATAATCCCAGTTGGCGGCATAGAAGCCGACCTTGCCGTTGGTGACATCGGCATCCGCTTGCTTGGTGGTTTTGTCCAGGGCAAAATCGGGGCTGATCAGCTTCTCATTATACAGCTTGTTCAGCCATTTGTAGGCATCTTTGTTGCCCGGCTTCAGCCAGTTCGGCGTGGTGACGAATTCTTCCTCGGACATCTGGCCCCAGAAGGATTGAACCAGGTTGCCGAAGGTGTAGTTCATGCCGGCTGCCGCCGTTGCCCAGGGAATGACGCCGTTCACATTGCCCGGGTTCTTGTCGCGGAAGGCCACCAGCGTCTCGTATAACTCATCTCTATTGGTCGGAAGCGGCATTCCCAGCTTGTCGAGCCAATCCTTACGGATGAACATCCCGTTCCAGGCCAGCAGGGTGCGCTTGCCCGGAATCGATACCTGCTTGTCGTTATATTTGCCGTAATCGAGAACATTGTCCCCGAGATAAGTTTTCAGTTGTTGGCCATGGCTCTCCAGCAGCTCGTCGAGCGTGTAGAGACCATCACTTTTGGCAAAACGGGTGACCAGCGTCCCGTCATAGGTGAACGAGATGTCCGGAGCCTGGCCCGCAGCCATTAATACGTTCAGCTTATCAACCTCCTGGGACCGGGGAACCGGTACATATTCAACAACAGCGTTATTCGGCTTGCCGAAATGCTCATTCACATATTTCGTCCAGAAATTATTATTCAGATCCGGCTGGCCCTGCACCCCTCTGTCGAACACCTCCACCGTAAGCTTTGCAGGAGGATCAGAAGGGGACTTTGCGGCATTAGACGACTCCGGCGCGGCTGTCTCTTTGCTCTCTTTGCCACTTTCGCCGCAGCCTGCAGCAACGCCGGCCAGCAGCACGGTGCTGCACAGAACGGCCGATATTTTCTTGATGCCTGTCTTCACGGTATACCACCCTTTCATCTCTTAGCATGATAGTAATCCAGATTATAGCTTCCTTGCCCAGGCAGCTTCAACTTCCGCCAGCCCGGCATCCCCCCTTCCGCGGAGTATACCCGCCTCAGCCCTTGATCGCGCCCGTCATTACACCGTCTACGAAATACTTCTGCAGCTTGGGGTAGATCAGCAGAATCGGAATGGTGGTGAACATGACGCTTGCGGCCTTCAGCGACTCCGGCACAATGAACGAGCCGATACTGCCCTCGCCGCCCTGCTGGCTGTCCAGCTGCTGGTTGGCTGAGATGATCTGGTACAGCTTGAGCTGCATGGGATAGAGCTCTTTTTTGGTAATATAGAATAAGGCATCCTGGAATCCGTTCCACCGGTCTACGGCATAGAAGAGGCTTAAGGTGGCAATCGAAGGCAGCGAGAGGGGCAGCACAATCCGGAGAAGAATTCCCAGATCCGAGCACCCGTCAATGGACGCCGATTCCTCCAGACTCTCGGGAAGAGAGCTGAAGAAGGTTTTCAGGATAATCAGATTGAATACACTCATTGCGCCCGGCAGCACCAGACTCCATATCGTATCCATCATCCCCAGGTTCTTGATCAGGATATAGGAAGGAATCAGACCACCGCTGAAATACATCGTGAAGACCAGCGCGGACAGCAGGAAGTTTCTCCCCCATAGCCGCTTTTTCGTTAACGGATACGCCGCACAGATGGTCAGGAACATACACACCGCCGTGTAAAAAATCGTAAGCACAATACTGTATCCAAGCGTATACAGCATATCGGCATCGCTCAGAATCGTCTTATACGTCTCTAAAGTGAAGTCTACCGGCCATAAGCTTACCTTTTGCGAGATAATCGCTTCGTTGGAACTTAATGATAACGCTATCATGTATAAGAACGGGACAATGCAGGTGAACGACAAAGCCACAATAAAGACAATAATCGCAATATCTGCCACACTTTTTTTCCGGCCATTCCGCCCCATTCGTATCGTGCTTGCCGCTCTCACCATATCCCATCCTCACCCAATTTCTTTGCAATATAGTTGGCACCGATCAGCAGGGTCAGACCTACCACAGACTGGAACAGCCCGACGGCCGTTGCCTGGGAGAAGTCTCCCGAGCTGATGCCCACTCTGTACACGAAGGTACTGATGACATCGGAATATTCGCTGACCAGTGAATTCCCCATCACAAACGGGCGGTCGAACCCGATCGATACCATTCGGCCAATCTGAAGAATCAGCAGGATATTAATCGTAGATTTAATGCCCGGCAGTGTAATATGCCACATTTTGCGGAGTCTGCTGCAGCCGTCCATATCGGACGCTTCATACAGCTCCTTGTTGATGCCGGTAATCGCCGCGAGATAAATAATCGTCCCCCACCCGATGTTCTGCCATACCCCCACAGTAATATAGGTGACCAGCCAAGGGGTCTTCTGTGACAGGAATTCGATTTTCGACAGGCCCAGGCTATCCAGGAAAAGATTCACCATCCCGCTGTTAGAGAACATTAGATAGACAATCCCGCCGATAATCACCCAGGACATGAAGTGTGGCAGATAGAGAATCGTTTGCGTTATTTTCTTGAACCGGGCTATGCGGACCTCGTTAAGCAGAATCGCCAGGATAATCGGGGCCGGGAAGCCTGCCACTAAATCCAGCACATTCAGGACCAGCGTATTTTTGAGGGCACGGTAGAAGCTGTCCTGCTGAAAAATAAACCGGAACACATCCAGTCCCACCCATTCGCTTCCACTCGTCCCCTGAAAAATATTGTAATCCTGAAAGGCCATAATCAAGCCGTAAATCGGGGCATATTTAAAAATGGCAATGTACAGCAGAGGCAGCAGCAAAAGGGTATAGAGTAGGGCATCTCTCCTGATCCTGAGCCAAAAGGTGTGTCTTCGAGTTAGTCCGATCTGATCTTGCTGATTGTTTAAAACCGCTTTCATTTCTCCCATCCCTCCGGCTGTATTAAGGAGCTCTCTTGTTCTTCATTATAGCTGCGCCGGGAGATAAGAAAATGTAATCGCTTAAATGAATTTGGTAATAACTTAAAAGACAGCCCCGTGAAGGAGCTGCCTTAAGCTTCATTTCATAATCAGATCGATTCTGCCGAACAACAGCTTCACCAGCTCGGTAGGACCCGGCAATCCCGGCTGAAAGAAAAGAAGAATGGTAACTCCCGCCGCCGCAAACGTAATGCCTGCGATAACCTTTCTGGCTTTCTTGTCCTTACTGCCCCGGAATTCAAAAATAATGATCCCGCATGACAGCAGCAGAATACTTAGGATCATTGCCATTTTCATGCTTCCCACATCCTTGTATGGTTGCTGGAATTCAGGCGTCCCCTCCGTCAGTCGGCCGATTGCTCCGGTATGCCTTGAGGTCCGGTTGATCTTCCGTTCCCGGTAATACTTGCCTTGACGGAGACCTCCACCCGCAGCTCGGGGTACATAGCCTCCCACTGGTCCTTCTTCGCCTTCCACTGCTGCGGGTAATGCTTGCGGAAGGAATCGGCGAATCTGTAAAAGTCGGTCTTCTGCTCCTGTTGAGACATGCGGAGTGCCTGCCCGGCAGCCTCCTTGAGCCGCTTCTCCCACGCCTTCTTCAGCGCCATCACCTTTGACGGATCAGTCAGGTTGGCATCGGTTGTATTCAGAACGACCTCTCCCTTGGCCTGAATACGGACCTTCATCATCCATTCGCCGTTGACGATGCTCGGGGTCAGCATGGTGGTGATTTGTTTAGACAGAATCGAGAAGGAGCCCTTCTCTCCCTCCAGAGCAACCGGCATGATAATATTATTAAGCTCATTAATCATCAGCAGTACTCCGAGGCTTACCGGTTCTTTTACAGTGAGGGAATAACGTCCGTGCTTATACAGGCTTAACCCTTTGAGAGAGGGAGTCGTCGCATTCGGGCCATCATTCTGTTCCGGGGGAGCAATCAGGATACGGGTTAAGATGGCCGAACCGCTGGCTCCCTGAATGGATTGGGACAATTCCAGCAGGGTCACACGCGTGCCCAGGTTCATATTCGCCATTTCGCGGAGGGATTCAGAGGAGCTCCGCTCCAGCGGGTCCAGCAGGGCAAGAATATCCTTGGCGGAATCCTGGCTGGAGAAGATATACGCGTGTTCACGGAACTGCGGATAACGGAGGAAGAAATCAACATATTCACGCAGCCCCTGCTTCCCCGCTTCTTCACTGATTACAATCACCTCACATTGGCCCCAGAACATATGGCGGGCGACCTTCCGCTGCAGCCGGTTCAAGGCTTCCGCAATGTTCTCTCCTTCAGCAGTCCGGATCATGGTGACCCCGCTCGCGCCTTCGCCTGCCCCGCCGCTCTCCGAGCCGCCGCCTCCTTTACGCGGAATGAAGATCTGTGCCGTCAACTGCGCCTGGCCGTCCTTATAATCCACGCCGGTGGCCAGCACGATCGCCAGGTCATTAATCTCCGTCCGGTCCCAGCATCCGGCCAGCAGTAGACTGCTCAGCAATAGCGCTGTAATGGCCTTGAAGCTCCGCATAGCCCTCCCTCCTTATTGTCATCCACTTCTCAGCAGCTTCAGCCCCTTCTTCAGCAGGGCCAGTCCATAGATTGCGGCGGGAAGCCCCACCAGAAACATCATTGTGTATAGGTTAGCCGAAGCGCTGATAAGCGCAGACACTCCCGCAGCGCCGGTTACTACCCAGTAAGAGAACACCATGCTTACGAAGGCGAGCGGAACCACCAGCGGTCTATAATCGTCCAGCCCGAACCATTCAGCGGCCGAGGTGGCGAAGATGTAGAGAAAGACAGAGATTTTGACAAAGATCCCGAAGATCCAGATCGCAATAATGAGCGCCTCAATATGCTGCAGGAAATCGGCAATCGTAATGTAACGTGCAGCAATCATCACCGGAAAAGCAAAGCTGTCCGTCAAATCACCCATCAGCAGCAGGCAGAACAGATTGGTCGCGGTCATGGCCAGGGTTGTTGCGACCAGCGAGGCGAGCATCGTCCGGCCCAGATGTTTCTTGCTGTTAACGTAGGGCAGCAGGAAGGCCAGCACAGTATATTCACTGAACCATGCCGCCGGAGCCACCGCGCCTTTGACGATGGGAACGAACCCGTTCTCCATGAACGGAAGCACCTGGGCGGGTTGGAGCTCCCGGATCAGGAGCACAAAGATCAGGCAGAGCATCACCACCAGCAGCGTAACGAACACCTGCGCAGTCCGGCTGACCACCTCAATGCCCAGCCTCACATTAATCGCGCAGACTGCGACCATCGTCCCCATTATGACAAGCAGCGGCGTCTTGGGAAGCGCATTATTCACAATGAACTCACCGTATTCCAGAATAATCAGGCCGTTCAAATGGGGCAAAAAGAGCAGAAAACCCAGTCCAATCACCTTGCCCGGCAGCCATCCGGCGATCAGCAGACTGGACTGCATAAGGGTCTTGCCGGGATAGAGGCGGTTCAGTCCAAGTGAGATCCCCATGACCGTTACTCCAATCAGCGAGCCCAGGATGGGCGATAACCACATATCATGCCCTGCATAATGCATGGTGATCCCGGGGACAGACAGGATAGCCGTCGCAAGAATGGAGGGAAACACCAGATAGGCCAGCTGGGTAACCGATATTTTCCCTTTGTCAGTCAACATAAGTATCCCCTTCTCTGGTGAAGTCCGGCTGCCGTCATTTGCTCCGCGGCTGGGAGATCCACAATACATCCTTCAAGCCCTTGCTGAACGTTGGAGCTGCCGGTGACAGATAGGGCCTGCCGAACGAACGTAGACTGCTAAGATGAATGACCACCAGGATGATGCCGAGCATAACGCCGATCAGGCCCAGCGTGCCTGCCAGAATCATCATGGGGAAGCGCAGCAGACGGGTCGCGATACTGGCTGAATAACGCGGAACCATGAAGGAAGCAATGCCCGTAATCGCCACGATAATAATCATTGGCGCAGAGACAATTCCCGCAGTGGTAGCAGCTTGGCCTATGATTAGCGCGCCCACGATACTGACGGCGGAACCTATCTGCTTCGGCAGCCGGACTCCGGCCTCCCGCAACGCCTCGAAGGCAATCTCCATAATGAAGGCTTCCACCAGGGCCGGAAAAGGAATCTCCTCTCTCGCCCGCGCGATACTCAACAGCAGCACTGTGGGGATCATCTCCTGATGGAAGGTGGTGATGGCTACGTAAGCGGAGGGGAGCAGGAGTGACAGAGCATAGAAGATATACCTGAGCCAGCGGACAAAAATACTCATGTAAATGTTCTCGTAGTAGTCCTCCGGGGATTGCAGCATGGAGAACATATTGACCGGGGCAATAAGACTGAAGGGAGTCCCGTCAATCAGTAGCGCAAACCGGCCCTCCAGCAGATTGGAGACCACCACATCCGGGCGCTCCGTGGCAATCATCTGCGGAAACGGCGAAAAGGGCTGGTCAATGATGCCCTGCTCAATATACTGGCTCTCCAGCACATCTTTGATATTCAGGCGGCTTAGCCGTTTGTTGACTTCAGTGACCAGTCCCGGCTGAATCATCCCTTCCACATAAGCGAGGGTGACCTTCGTATGGCTGTATTCTCCAATAGTCTTAGTGTGCAGCTTCAATGCAGGCGTCTTAAGCCGCATACGCAATAGAGACTGATTCATAGCCAGAGCTTCCGTGAACCCGTCACGGGCACCGCGCACAGTGGATTCAGCCGCCGGTTCTTCGGGGGTCCGGGTGGGCACCTTGTATAGCGGATAACCTTTACCCGAAGCCTGGCCGTCCAGCAAAAGAACAGCTTCGCCGTCCAGAATCGCTGTAACGGCTTGTTTGGCGGTGTTAATCTGGTGAATCGAGGCGACCGGAACCTCAGCAGACCACTCCACTGCCGGTTCAACTGCAAGGCCGGTCTGCTCCAGCGGGGCCAGCAATTGCTGCTCCAGCCGTTCCGTATCACATAATCCTGTACAGTACACACAGAGCGCAGAAGTACGATGAACAGTCTGGAACGAATGGAACACAATATCCTCACAGCCTGCAAAAATCCCGTGCAATACCTGTTCGTTCTCTGCCAGCAGACGGGTGAGATTGATCTCCGGTGCTGCTTCCGTTGCAGTATTCATCTGTACTCCCTCCCTGCTCTACCCTTTGAATATCATATTCATAGTCATGTTATCCTTTGCTATTGAGGGAATAATTATGCAAGCCCCGCCTTCCAGGCTTCCCTGTTCAATTCACCATTCACCGCAGCAGCAGCCAGCGCGCCCGATGCGGCGGCAGCTATGGATTGATGCATCATGGTGGCGGCATCCCCGGCGGCATATATCCCGGGCACGCTGGTCTGGCCGGACTCGCCGACTTCAACGATTCCCTGCTCGGATATCCGGCAGCCCAGGGAATGCGGCAGATCCGTTCCCGGAGCCAGCTCGGGCCTAAAGAAGATGCCGGTACACGGAATTTCTGTTCCATCCATCAGCTTCACATGGTTAACCATACCCTCACTGGATGAAATCTCGCGGATCGGAGTATCGAATAACGGGATATCATGAGCACGTAATTCCTCACGTTCCGCTTCTGTGAGCTCATCGGGTCCATTCGTGCAGACCGCGAATTGCTTTGTCCACCCATATAACAATGGCGCAAGATGCATGAGCGCAGCCCCTCTGCTAATGACCGCCAGCGGCTGATCCCTTAATTCCCAGCCATCGCAATACGGGCAGACAAAAGCGCTCTTCCCGTAGACCTCACTTAGTCCCGGAATATCCAGCCTGCGGTCCTTCATGCCTGCGGCGAATAGCAGCTTCCTGCTGGAGATCTTAAGCCCTGAAGCGGTCTCCAGCAGGAAGGCCCCGTCCTCTCCGGTAACGGACACAACTGTATCTTCAAGGTGTGAGACCGACGGATAAGCGCCAAGCTGTTCTATGGCAATCCGCCGGAGTTCAAACGGAGCAATCCCGTCCCGGGTCAGGAAGCCATGCGCTTCCCGGGTGACCGCATTACGCGGACGCCCGGCATCTATAACAATCGTCCGTTTGCGTGCCCGGCCCAGCATCAGCGCAGCATTAAGCCCGGCGGGGCCTCCTCCGATAATTACTGCGTCTGCATTTGCTGCATCTGTATTAACTACATTTGCGGCATCATTATTTTTCAGATTCTTCATTTGTAATTCCTCCCTGTGGTTGGTTTGAGTGGTTGGTGTCTGGTGTGGCGGTGACGGCAGGTCGATTTGCGGACATTAGAGATTTCTGTAGTCCGTGAATATCACAAAAAAATAGACACCGCATCTGCATCGCTCACCTGCGTCGCCAATCTGTATTGCACAACTGCATCGACCAATCTGCATCGTCCAATCTACATCGCCAATCTGCAATGTACATCAGCATCGCCCTTATTAAGGACTATGCGTGTCTATAATAACTTTGAATTTGAATGATGTCAATTGTGGCGCTTCCTGGCGCTTATTAAGCCTTATTCAAACAGATGCTTATGCTGATTGAAAAATTGATAGAAAGATTGTACATTCTCCAGCTCATACCACTCCCTGTCTGCAAGGGACTGGCAGTGCCCATTGCGCTTGGATAGCGTATTAGACTGGGATGTGTATGCTTGCGGGAGAGCACTTAGTTGGATTTTCTCCACTTCCTGAGGAACGTATGGGCCATGCTGGGGAAACAATTGGAAAAATGGCACTTAAATAATCACTCGTTACCTTAAACGGCCCAATCCGTAAGCAGCAGTTGCTATTTTTCCACTTGTTTCAGGACATTTCGCAGAAAGAGGGAAATTAAGATACGTTTCTCTTAAGCCCCCTAATCAAAGTGGAGACCTTGACATGTAAGAGGTACACTAAGAAGAGGGAGTGGAGCCGATGAGAAGCAACAAGTTGTACGACGAACAGCGGATCAAAGTAGCCCAAGAAGCGATCCATGGAACCAAGATTTCCTTCCTCGCCCGAAAGTACTCCGTCTCACCCAGCACGATTTCCAATTGGGTGAAGTTCTACAAGGAACGGTTTGGAGAAGAGGCTACCCCGTCCGTTCAGGAACGGATTGAAGATGCGGAGCGTGTCCAAGACCTGGAGACGAAGATGGAGACGGCCATTAAGCTACTGGGCGAAAAGGATTTGGAGATCGAACTGCTGCGTGAACTCCTAAAAAAAGCCAACCCCGCTTACAAGACAGACTCGAACTGGCCAACGAAACGATAAAGCGGGGGTATACGGTGACATTGGTGCTACGGATTATAGAGGTTCAACCCTCCACCTACTATGCCCATAAAAAACGTCTCTCGGGGCTTCTAGGCGGCCCTGCTGCAATAACGACGTCGGGCCGTCCGATCCCCTCCTATTCCCTCACCACTGGTGGTCTGCGGGTGAGTGACCTACAGATCGAGGAATGGCTGAGTGAGCTGGTGGAGGGAGAGGAGAACGGCTATGGCTACCGGAACCTCGCCTACGCCCTGTGGGTCCAGCAGGGCTTAATTCTCAACCACAAGAAGGCATATCGGCTGTGCAAGAAACTCGGGCTGCTTCAGAAAAAGCCGGTAAAGAACGTAAAATACCCTCGGCACCTGGCACGAAATCGAGTGGTCACCGGCCCCAACCAACTCTGGCAGATTGACATTAAATATGGATATGTTCATGGCTACGACCGCTTCTTTTTTATCTTTGATATGATTGATGTGTTTGACCGCTGCATTGTTGGCTACCACGTGGGAGCGAGTTGTACAGCCAAGCAAGTCTGTGCCACGTTAAGAGAGGCTCTAGACAGGCGTTTGCAGCCTGGAGACCCCTCTCCGGTCATCCGTTCGGATAACGGCCCGCAATTCTTAAGTGACGTCTTTGGCGAGTTGTGTGCGGAAACACAGCGTCCGCTGGAGCATGAACGAATTCCTCCAAAAACGCCGAATATGAACGCCTACATTGAGTCATTTCATAGCATTTTGGAGAGAGATTTGTATGCAAAAAGGTACTTTGAAACGTTTGAAGAAGCCTATGAAGCAGTCGCAGCCTATATTGAATTTTACAACGAGCGCCGTTTTCATGGCAGTTTGCAGCGTTTGAGCCCCAAGCAATACCAAGCCGCATGGAAAGCGGGCAAGCTAAAACCGATAGAAATAACGCTGTAAACGAGAAACTGCGAAAACACGAGTTTTTAGCAGAATGTCTCCACAATTAGGGGGCCGAACCGGTTTATCCATTTGTTGGCGGCAGGCCAGATTTGGTTTAATCAAATCCGCCTTGTTCGCGCTGGTATTCACCTTCCGTAAGCCGTACAAGGCTGTAAATAACCGATAATCTCCATCTTGCCGCCGATTCTAGACTGAAGCTCACTAATCCTACATTCCTTTGCCGCAAAAATCACCGCTGTCGCCGGCCCCCCGGATGCCTGTAGCTTATCCGCTATTCCAGGCACCGGCTGGAAGCCACAGCCGTTCAACTCTGCGAGAAGCTCCGCTTCATACCCGGCTCCCTTAGAGCCAACCGGGTGAATATCATGGACCTCCGGCGCAGCTGCCAAAAGCTGAAGCTGCCCGAGGGTACACTGGCTTGCTTCCTGCACCAGCACTGCACTTCCGACCAGCGGTTCGCCCAGCATCACGATACAGTCTCCGCCCTGTGAACACCCCAGCTTCAGCTGCTCCTCCTCAGCCTCACCGATCACAGTGATTCCGATACCGGTCTGGCAGGTCACGAAATTATCCTCGGTGCTGCCGTTCACATGGGCGGTAGTCAGTCCGGCTTCCTGAAGCAGCTTGTGGATGCCCCGGATAATCTCATTCCCTGTAGGCTCCTTCTCTACCGCCAGGGTATCGATGACTGTTAAAATCTCCGCTCCCACAGACAGGACCTCCATCACTGCAACTCTGGCAGCATAATAGCCTGCAACAGCCGGGGGTGTCTGCACCACATCCATCGGCTTGTTGCCGATGCTGGCACTGGAATCGCAGCCGACGACCAGCAAGCGCCCTCCCTCTCTTCGTACTATGGTCAGATCACGGATTCGCTGGACTTGCGGTTTCATATGTTTGATCCTCCTGTATCTTTTTCATTCCCGTTCCTGAGTACTGCCCGGAATTCGCTCGGCGGCATGCCTGTAGCTTTGCGGAATTGCTTGGAGAAATACAAGGCGTCATTGAAGCCGACGGAAGAGGCCACTTGTTCAATCGTCAGCGTGCTGCCTAGCAGCTCTCTGGCCTTGTCCATTCTGATTCTAAGCAGGAACTGCTTGGGCGACAGGCCGGTCCGCTGCTTGAATGCCTTGGATAAATGAACCCGGTGATAGCCGAGTGAGGATGCGAGGTGATCGATGCTGATCTGCTGATGGTATTGCAGTGTAATCCAGCGGATCGCCTGGTCGATCTGCCGGTCGATCATCTCCGGCATCCCGGACGGATTCGGCGGCAAGGCGCTTAGATTATCGCGTCCGAATTGGTGCAGCAGCAGCCGTGCCCAGCCCGATGCTTCCAGACTCTCCAGCCGCGGATAAGCGGATTGCTTGAACGCAAGCCTGATATGTTCATATAAGCTATGCAGCTCAGCGGCGTTACCGCCGCCGGAACGGATAAAGGGCTGGTCCTTCGTAATCCCGACCGCTCTAAGGAGATCCAGTACCCCAATGCCCTGCAAGGCAACCCATGCATAATGCCAGGGATTATCGAGGTCGGCCTTATAGCTGAATAATGAGCCGGGGATAATCACGAAGGTATCTCCCGCCCGGCACTCCGCCGTGAACGTCCCGCACTCGAACAGGCCGCCGCCCTCCAGAACGGTATGTATTAAGTAGAAATCATGTACGGACGGTCCTATGGTGTGTCCGGGAAGCGGTCTCCCCTCGCCGCTGAACAGCACTGACAAATCCTGCTCCTCCGGTATGAGGTTAATGGCCAGAGTGAACTCGTAATGATCCGGATTCATGCAACATTCCTCCATATCTATCTTGTCTTTCTCCATAGGCGGTCCTTCGGTTCTATTCTATAGTGATTATAGAAGAAACAAGCGAAAAAAGCTTCTGAAATCTTATATTCCACAACCCACAGGAGGCCAGACTCTTATGTCTAAAGTTACATTTATCGGTGCCGGAAGTACAGTATTCGCCAAAAACGTACTCGGAGATATCATGGCTACACCCGCTTTGCAAGGCTTCGAGCTTGCCCTATATGATATCGATCTGCAGCGTCTGAATGACTCTGCCAGCATGCTCCAGAATCTGAAGAAAAGCAGCGGCAGCACTTGTACCGTCAATACCTATACTGACCGCAAGGAAGCGCTGCGCGGGGCCAAATATGTGGTGAACGCCATTCAGGTCGGCGGGTACGATCCTTGTACGATTACTGATTTTGAGATCCCCAAGAAATATGGCTTGCGCCAGACGATCGCTGACACTGTAGGTATTGGCGGCATCTTCCGCAACCTGCGGACCATTCCGGTAATGCTGGATTTCGCGGCGGATATCCGTGAGGTCTGCCCGGATGCGCTGTTCCTGAACTATACGAACCCGATGGCTGTTCTGACGAACGTCATGAACACTTACGGCGGGGTGAATACCATTGGACTCTGCCACAGCGTGCAGCAGTGTATTCCTGGCTTATTCGACCACCTCGGCATTGACAAGACAGGGGTTCAAGCCAAAATCGCCGGCATCAACCACATGGCCTGGCTGCTTGAAGTCACCAAAGACGGCGAGGACCTGTACCCGGAGATCAAACGGCGTGCGTCCGAGAAGCAGCTGGAGTCTCACTACGACATGGTCCGCTACGAGATGATGCTGAAATTCGGCTACTATATTACGGAATCCTCCGAGCATAATGCCGAATACCATCCGTACTTCATCAAAAGAAACTATCCCGAGCTGATCGAACGCTTCCAGATTCCGCTGGACGAATATCCGCGCCGCTGCGTGGAACAGATTAAGCAGTGGGAGCAGATGCGCGGGGAACTGGTGAACAATCAGGAGCTGAAGCATGAGCGTTCCCATGAATATGCCTCATACATCCTGGAAGCCATGGAGACGGATGTGCCGTTCAAAATCGGCGGCAATGTGATGAACACGGGGCTGATTACCAATCTGCCGAGAGAAGCCTGTGTCGAGGTGCCTTGTCTGGTGGACAGAAGCGGCGTAACGCCAACCTTCGTAGGTGATCTGCCGCCGCAGTGCGCAGCGCTCAACCGGACCAACATCAACACCCAGCTCCTGACTATCGAAGCCGCCATGACGCGCAAGAAGGACCATATCTACCACGCCGCCATGCTGGACCCGCACACCGCCGCGGAGCTGTCAATGGACGACATTGTCAGCATGTGCGACGATCTGATCGCAGCTCATGGTGACTGGCTGCCGAAGTATCAATAAATCTTCAATAACAAAGGCAGCAATCCTCCATAACAGGAGAATTGCTGCCTTATATTTTTGAACCGCGCCCGCTTGCTGAATCGTCTCTATTTCACATAAATTCGGATTTGATCAGGTGCTGTTCTGGCAAGAACACGGTACCCTTCTGTAGAGGCGGTCGCCACTCCACTCGCACCTGGAAGACAATATCCATTCACCTGACAGGTTCCATCATCCCGGACAAGGAGCTTGCCCATGGTTCCTACAGCCACCCATTCCGGGCGATCGATCCGTGGCACATAGGCTTGAGACGGCTTGTATTGAGGATTGAGAACGGCCGCGCTCACAGAATATGCAGGCGCCAGAACATTATCCTCGCTGTCTCTCACCGCCTCAACTTCCCGGTCTTCATATCTAACCCTGCCCCATTCATCCCTTTCGTATTTGCCTTTCCAGTTCAAGGGGCTTGCATCTCCAAGGACAGAGGGGGTAGCACTCACTACCCCCAAGATATATTTGTCTGCTGGCGTTGCTTTTCTTACCCGCTCCCCATCCGTGGTCACAAAATAGCCCGGTTCGATCGGCAATCCATCCACCGTCTCAAACATTTCGGCATAGTCTGCCCCAAAATTCATTACCGTGCCTTTAAGGTATAAATTTCCGGTAGACCCCTGAAGCACAGCAGCCAGGTCAGGGGTGGATGGAGTACCATTGGCTAAATGCCAAGAAGCAGGATACAGTGTTTCACCAAAAGCACCCATAATGTGAGCTTCAGTGTGTTCTGGAAGAACAACCGTGCTGTTCCCTTCAGCATGAGAGTTCTGAGCACCTGCAATTGTAGACAAACCTTCTGCGTGGGAAAAGTTTCCATTCGCCTCAGTGAAGGAACCTTCAGCATGAGAACTAAGCCCATTTGCCTGAGTTGAGAAGCCTTCTGCATGGGCAGCAGGGCCAGCAGCTACTGTCAGGAAGCCTTCTGAGTGGGAGTATTCACCACTTGCAGTACTCTGATTGCCTTCCGCATGAGAAGCTACACCCGAAGCAGTCGTCTGAGCACCCTCAGCGTGAGATTGAGTCCCTGAAGCAACAGTTAAACCTCCCTCAGCGTGGGCAGCATCGTTGATTGCAAAGGTCCTGTAACCTTCCGCATGTGAGGCCGGTCCTGATGCAAGGGCCCCATTCCCTTCGGCATGGGCCGTGTCCAATGCTGCAATGGTCTGGTAGCCTTCAGCATGAGCCGCAGAAGCGCTGGCTGTGGTCTGGTACCCCTCAGCATGGGAAGCAAACCCGCTAGCGGTAGTGGAGTTCCCCTCTGCATGTGAGCAAGATCCGGAAGCATTCTGATTGCATCCTTCATCTGCCATAAGCCATTCCTCCTAATATTGTGGTTTTTATGGTCCTACCCTACACAATATTGCGGACTTGATGGAATGGACACGGCATGTCTCCCGGGTACAAAATATTATTTGTCATGGATGCCTGGAATGCCTCTTGTTCAACCCAACGTAAGCCATCTCCGGTTATGATGCTCCTGCACCTCAACCGGGGTATCGAAGAAATCGCTGAGCACCTCTGACTTCAGGCACTCCGTCGTCTCGTCAGCTTTATAGATTTCCCCATTCTTAACCAGCAGGGTATGGGTGAAACAGGGAGTAATCTCCTCGATATGATGGGTCACATAGAGCAAGGTGGGGCCGTCTTCCTGCTTGGTGATCTTCTCGATCATCTGCAGCAACTGCTCCCGCGCAAAAATATCCAGTCCCGTACAAGGCTCGTCCAAGATGAGCAGATCAGGATTTGCAATGAGCGCCCGTGCGATAAGAATCTTCTGGCGTTGTCCCTGTGATAAGGTATCATAAGTTCGTGTGGCCAGGGCCGAGCAATCCAGGAACTCCAGCAGCTCCTCTGCCTGCTTCAGGTCCGCTTCTTCTGTCTTGTCGTACAGTCCGATCGTGGCGAATTTGCCGCTCAGAATGATGTTCAGCGCCGTCTGATGGCCGTACAGCTTCTGCTGCAATGAGGTGCTGACCCAGCCGATCCGCTTGCGCAGCTCCCTCAGGTCCACATCGCCGAAGCGATGGCCCAGCACCTCCACCTGTCCCTGGGTCGGCCAGATGTAGCCGTTCACGACGTTCAGCATGGTTGTCTTGCCTGATCCGTTCAGACCAACAATGCACCAGTGCTGTCCCTCATGTACCTGCCAATTCATATCATGCAGAATCATTGTCTGCTCACGCCGCCATGATACCCGTTCAAGCGATATAATCATATTCCAGTGTTCCCCCTTGCCTCGCAATAGTCTTCAATGAAATATTATAGCAGCTCAACATATCCTGCGCTTCCATCTACCCGAATGCGTTGCCCGTCCTGAATCCGCCGGGTGGCATGTTCAACACCCACCACTGCGGGCAAGCCGTATTCGCGTGCGATCACTGCCCCGTGCGTCATCAGCCCGCCGACCTCGGTAACCAGCCCTTTAATGGAGACGAACAACGGTGTCCAACTGGGGTCTGTATACGAGGTAACCAGAATATCTCCTTCCTCCAGGTCTGCCTCCTCCATGTTAAGGATGACCCGCGCCCGGCCCTCAATCACTCCTGTAGATACAGGCAGACCGGCCAGAGCGTTGGGCGGGAGATCCTCCCGTCTGTACCGGCCGGACAGGATTTCACCCTCTGATGTGATGACACGCGGCGGCGTAAGCTTTTCGGCTAATTTGAATTCGTCCTTGCGCTTCTTGATCAGCTCATCATCGAATACAGCAGTGCGGTCGGCCTCGTACAATTCCTCGAACTGCAGATAGAAAATATCTTCCTTGTCATGGATACTGCCTGCTTGCACGAGCCGCTCCGCTTCCTTCATCATCGCCTGTTTGTAGACCAGGTAGCGGCTGACCATCCCGTATTTCGGATATTCACGATACCCGATATAATTACGGAGCAGCTCGATCCGTTGTCTGGTTTCCCGCACCTTGTCTTCGCCATCCGGCAACAACCGCAAGCGTTCGATAATCCCCTTCTCCTTCTCCCGTGCTTCCTTAAGCCCCTGCCGGAACTTCTGTCTGCCGGCCCCCGGCGCAAACTGCCTGATATTGCTGAGAATCATAGGAATCAGAATCGCCGGATTCTCACTCCAGCGGGTTCGGGTGATATCGATCTCCCCCGTACAGCGCATTCCGTATTTACCGAGATACTCTATCAGCGCAGCATAGGCAGCTTGCCCGCCTTCTATTGGAAGGAGTCCGGTCAGGAAATCCCCGTCATGTGCGTGCTGCTGCAAATAATCGATTACCTGCGGACAAAGACGGATCACATCAGCCACATCAAGCAGCGCAAGACCCATGGCCGAGGTAATATTGTTGTCCACCGATTGCGATAAGGTATCTGCTGCGTTGATTTCGCCGAGCCATTCCTTCAAGTGCTCATTCAGCCAGGCTGAAGCAGCCATGGCAGCCATGAACACCGCCGTACTGCGCGGATCGAACAACAGCCGCTTAAGTTCCTTAATATCCTCCCGGATAAAATCCAACAGTGCTGCGCCGGATTTCCCCTGGATGACCTGCTTCAGTTCTTCTACGGAGGCTTCGTTATTCTTAATCAGCTCAGTAACAATGGCCGGATCGGAACTGAGGGGGTCCTGATCCTCTGGGACCGGCTTGCCTGGCTTGTTTGCAGCGGGACCAGGTACGGGAGTAGGCGCTGACTGCATTTGGATGAAATCCTCCCGCTCAAGGATCGTCAGCAGCGCGTCTTTGACTAAGGGATCAGACTTCCCAAGCGTATCAATAATCGTCTGTCTGGCGGGTGAAGCCAAATATGCGGTCACATCAACGAACAGTCTTGCACCGGCCACACGCATAGGGGCAGGAGTAACCATCAGATGAAAAGACAAGCCCAGCGGCTTCATCGCGTCTGTCATCATTTGCCCATGGCCCACAGAAATATACGCGCGGTTCTCCGAGTCCCCGGAATCAGGGATCGGGTATAATGTAGTAATTGGCCGGCTCTGGACGATATAGAAGGTGTTATCGGCCATGCACCATTCGATATCCTGCGGGGCCCCGAAGCTCGCTTCAATGTGCCTCCCAATCCGGGCGAGCTGCACAATCTGCGGTTCCGTAAGCGTCTGTGCTTCCTGCTGTACGGGGTTAAGTTGCCGGATTTCTGTACCGCCTCCGGGTAACGCGTAGACTGCGAGCTTTTTGGAGGAAATCCGCTGCTCCACGATATTCTCATCCCGCACCTTATAGACATCTGCAGATACGATGCCCGAGACGAGCGCTTCACCCAAACCATACCCGGCGTCGATCGACAGCAGCTTGCGGTTGTTCGTGACGGGATCGGCGGTGAACAGAATGCCTGAGGCCTGCGGGAAGACCATCTGCTGCACAATGACAGACAGATACACCTGTCTGTGATCATAGCCTTGCTGCTTCCGGTAGATTACCGCACGATCTGTGAACAGCGACGCCCAGCATTTGCGGATATGCTCCAGAATGGCGTCCAGGCCCACAATATTTAAGAATGTATCCTGTTGACCGGCAAAAGAGGCCTGCGGCAGATCCTCTGCCGTTGCACTGGAGCGCACGGCATACGCCTGATCGTCTCCATGCCGGGATAACTGCTGCTTCACTGCTACTGCAACTTCGGGCGGAATCCCGGATTCTTCAATCGTCTGACGGATCGCTCTGCTGAGGTCCATGAGTTGCGCCATATCTTGGTCTTCGGCTTGCATCTCCGTTAACCGCTCCAGCAAAGCATGATACGCTTCATTATGCAGGGTAGCTTCCTGATACCCCTCGGTAGTCACACAGAATCCGTCTGGCACATGAATGCCCTCCATTTGGGACAGTCTGCCCAGATTCAGCCCCTTCCCGCCCACCAGCCGCAGCGGTGCATTGTCCAATTCCTTAAGCTCCAGAATCAGTGATCCCATTCCAATCTCCCCTAACTTGTGAAGTAGAACCCGTAAACCGTAAATAAACTCGGCGGAAAAATAAATTGACACCCTCATGGTTGCATGTTATGATTGTAATATACGATGTCTTATTTATGTTCTCAATCAAAAAATAGTCGCAGTTTATTATATCATCGTGCACATATAGATTCAATAAGAAAGAACCCGGGCGCGAATGTCCGGGTTCTTTTTTGAAAATATAAGAATGTATTTGTTTCACGCTATACATTATCCTTCTATTTCTCGCCGAAACGGTACCGTCCTTCAAAAGGACAGCAATGCCGTTTACACTTGCAGATAGCTATGTTGTGGAACTCCCCTTGCAGAGCCTAGTTATTTCGTCCGTAGTAGAGCTTCAGGTTCGTTACATCTACCAGGTATAAGGTGTCAATGCCCTTCGGACTGCGGTCTACCGCCAGCCGTTCAACCGGGATACCCGGTGCAAGCGGGCTCTCTGTCCAGCCTCCGCCGGTATTCACTGCCATGAACGCCCGGGCCTCTCCACTGCTTCGGACATAATAGATTCTGGCGGCTGTATCGGTCCAGGTCACATCGATCGCCGCGTTGGTAGGAGCAGCGTTATAGACGGTCTGCAAGTTCCAGCCTCCTGTACCGTAAGTGGCCTGCTTCACAGCAAAGCTTGTGCTGCCCTCCTCACGATAACGGTAAGCGATCACCGGACGGCCCGCTGAATCAAGCGTCATCTTGGCGCTCTGTACGCCCGGACCGCCGGGGTCACTGCCGCTCTGCACATAGGCTTCGCTTGGAGCCATAGGCTGCACAATATCCGCCGTAGTCAGGGAGACCGGAGCTGCAACCGGAGTACCGTCTGCTTTGCTGAACACACCCGTGGACGGGTTGTACTTCAGGTAAGACAATTGATGGCGCAGCGGGCTGGCGGCGAAGTACGCCCACTCGAACAAGATATGCAGATCGCCGTTCGCATCAAAGACCAGGTCATCCGGATAGACAGAACGGTTCAGGTGCGCTGCAATGATTTTGACCTGAGTCCATACGGAATCGGCATTGTTCCAGCGCAGCAGAACGGCCTCTCTTTTGCCGGCCGGGTCTTTGTCAGCGCGTACCAGTAAATACAGATCTCCATTCGGAGCTGTCGTCACTACCGGATAGGTTATCATCATGCCTGCGGGCAGCTCGGCCGAGTGGTTCTGCGGAATCCCGCCTACAGTATCTGAGCGGTAATAGCGCCAGGCATTGCTGTGCATGGAAGCAAAAACGTGGAACCGCCCGCTCCCGTCCCTCGCCATAGAAGGCTGGTTATGCCCGAGATCGTCCAGATATTCCGCAGGGGTTGTCCCATCCATGAGCGGAAGCTTGCTCCATAGCCCATCGTTGTCTCTTCTTGCAATAGCTACCGTATGCTTACCGGGAATCGACCCCGGGGCGTTATAGGCCATATAGGCATACTCATAGCCAAGCCCGTAAGTGGCAATAGGAGACCACCATCCCGCCTGATTGCTGGAATCCATCGGAAAAGGCACCTCCTCCAGCACAGCCGCCGCGCTCCCCGCCCCCGCAGGTAGTATAGTCAGCAGCATCGTCATAATTAGAGCAAGTATCCAGTGTTTGATCTGCTTCAACGATTACACCTCCTTCATCTCTTCGCCTTCCGTACATAAATAGATACTGTGTAGCAATGTAAACGCATACGGATTTCTCCGGCCCCGCCTCCCTGTACTAGCAAATATCCTGGTATTCGCGAGCTTAGTCCTAATGTGACATGTGCTACTGTACGCTAGTTGCTAGTGTTACTGGCCCAAGAATAGCATGCTGCTTAAAGGATTGTTACTGTACTATTGCAAGATTGCTGTAACAAGGGGCTTGTATCGTAATAGCTGCACCAAGCTGCATGAATGCCCACTCTCTTTTACTCTTCGCTTAATTTTAGCGGCATCCGGCGTAGGGAGGTGCACTATGGACTCCTGTCAAGAAAGTAGACAGCAACTACATCGTTTTTCGCTTAAATGTGGCTGCAAACTGAACCGGAGAAACGTAACCGAGCGCCCCATGGATTCGTTTGCGGTTGTAGAAAAATTCAATGTACTGGAAAATGGCATCATACGCCTGTTGCTTCGTTTTAAATCGATTCCAGTACACCAACTCTTTTTTTAAGAGGCTGTGAAAAGATTCGATACAGGCGTTATCATAACAGTTCCCTTTGCGGCTCATGCTTGCGGTCATCTGGTACGTCTTTAGGCGTTCCCGGTAGTCTTCAGAGGCGTACTGGGAGCCTCGATCCGAATGGTGAATTAAGCCCTTCCCGGGGCGTTTGGCCTTGTAGGCAGCGTCCAGAGCGCCTTGTACGAGGTCAGTGGTCATCCGGTCGCTAAGCCGCCAGCCGACAATCTCCCGGGTACACAGGTCCAGCACACTCGCCAAGTACATTCGTCCTTCCCGGCAGGGAATGTAGGTGATATCCGCCACCCACGTCTGGTTCGGCTTTTCCGTGTGAAATTGCTGGTTTAACAGGTTGGGGGCAATGGGTAACGGATGGTTGGAGTCGGTGGTGCATACGCGAAATCTCTTTGCGACACAAGAGCGCAGACCCAGTTCTTTCATATACTTGCCTACAGTGCGTTCACTGACCTGGTGCCCTTCACGCTCTAGGAGAACCTTGATTTTGGGGCTGCCATAGCGACCCTTAGAGTCATGAAAATGATAGGCAATCCGCTTCAGCAACAAGGCTTTGCGGCTGGCTTGAGGGCTGGGCTTTGCTGTTCTCCATTTGTAGTACCCGCTCCGGGACACCTGAAAGACATTGCACATCTTCTCCACGCGGAACTCGGAGCGATGATCTTCAATAAACTGAAATCTCAGTTCTTTGGATTGCTGAAGATGTGCACGGCTTTTTTTAGGATTGCCATCTCCTCTGTCAGCTCTGCGAGTTGTTGCTCCCGCTCCTTCAGTTGACGTTCCAGCTCTCTGTATTTGTCTGGAGTAACGATGGGCTCATTCTCAAACTGCCGGTACTGTCCTAGCCATTTATGCAACGTTTTGGCGGGGACATCCAGTTCCAGGGCCAGTTCCGCCACCGTTTTCGTCTGCTCCTGGATGTACTTGACGGTCTGTCTTTTGTATTCTTCATTGTAGCTTCTCCGTGTTCCACTCATGGGGACACCTCCTCGTTAAACTTATTATCTCTATTCTCTTAACGGGTGTCCACGGTTAACACTAACAGCACTAGTGCTCCTTATTTGCTCGTTTTGCCCGTATCCGGTAAATTCGGGTGCACTAGTGCACTATATTTGCCCGACTGGCCCGCATTCACTGAATTCAGGAGCACTTGTGCTCCTCATTTACGATTGCCGCCTACATTCGCTTAATTCAGGGGCACTAATGCTCCTCATGGCTCTCCCTCAACAAGACTTTGCCCACTAACCTTCGGGTTCAACCGATTACATCCAGTTTTCCGCATACAATTGGCCACCCAATTCGGTTTTTCACATACATCCTTCCCATCTGCCCTCCCGCTTCTCCTCCATCCACACTCAACCCAAGCTACGAAATGCATCTCTTAAAGCACAAAAAGCCCGGTTTCCCGGGCTTTTCTAGAAGATTTCACACGATCACACATTCACACCACCACGCGCATCATTCACTCTTCAGCCAGCCACTCACTTCCGCACCGTTACTGTCATCTTCGCAGATCTGGACTCGCCTGCCGCGTTGAGCAGGACGGCTTCGTATTCATAGGTTCCGGGGGTTTTGCCGGAGATTGCCGTGACTGCGGACTGGGCATCCGGGTTATGCGCCTGTAGAGTCTGGGTATCAACCAATACGCCATTTTCATACAGCCGGTATTCAGTCGCATTCGTTCCCCACCACAGATTCATCGTAACCGCATAGCTGCCATCCCCGTCCCAGTTATCACCCGATAATACTGCTTGCCCTGGGGAGGCATCGGTGACCGTCACCGTCAAGGGTGCGCTTGTTACTGATCCGTGCGTGTTGCTCAGCTCCAGCGTATAGACGTAAGTCCCGTTCGGTCTGCCGGCAATATCGATCTGCACGGACTGGGTGGACGGTGACTGGTCTGTCAGTGCGCCTTCTTCAATCTTTTCGCCATTCTCATAGAGCTTGAAGCGGGTGCCATTATTGCCCCACCAGAGATTCATTGTAACCGTATAATCGCCGTCCCGCAGCCCTGTATCATGCCCGTTATTATCTGACAGCACCGGCATACCTGGAGCGCTGTCCGCGAGCGGTATTCCCTGACTGAGCCATGCGGCCCATCTCGTTAGCACATTCCCTTGTTCCACCGGAAAAGCCGCAGCGGCCCCAGAGCTGACCTCCTGGCTGTATGCTGCAAGCAGCGAGCGGGCCTTCGCCCCTTCACGCGCTCCCGCCGCTTGCTCCGCCAGCATTAACTTACTGACGAGCTGCTCTGCAAGCGCCGCTGCATCCGGGTCTGCAGATTCACCCGCGAAGGCCCGGGTCAATTCAGCCAGGCTCGCAAACGTAGCGTAAATACTGTAGCTGAAGTCTACACTAGTCTCACGGCCAGCAAGGTCGCTGACGTTGGCCGTTATTTTATGCAGACCCGGTTCAAGTGTATACGCAGGTGCATTCAGCAACCCGCCGCTTAGATCTGCTACACCGGACACCGTATCGGAAGCCGTATAGCTAAGCTCGACCTGCTGGTCAATCGTATACTGTGCCTCTCCCTGAATGACGACCGCCGGAGGCGAGAGGTCAACCGCCACATCCAGCGTCTGCTCAGCCTCTTTGTTGCCAGCTTTATCCACACTCCAATAGGTCAGGGTGTACTTGCCCTCCTCACTTATCGTCAGCTTGCTGCCGGCCTGAAGCTCCCCGCCGTTCACCTTGAAATATGTCTGGTCAACCCCGGACTGCTCATCGCTCGCGGTGAACGTCACTTCTGCCGCAGATGTGTACCAGCCGTTCTGCTCTGCTCCCTTCACTGCCGCAGCCGTATGCGGCGGGGTCTGGTCCGCTTGTTCTCCTCCCAGAGTAACTAAGGCGGACAACGGAATATTCAGCTCCTTCACCAGCCCCGCTACCAGCTCCGAGACCTTAATCGCACCGTTCATCTGCAGATGGGTGTTGTCCTCCGTGGTTCCCGTCCACATGAAGATCGACTTGGTGCCTTCTGTGCCCAGCTCCTGAAAATACTCCCAGCTCGCTTGATTCAAATCAACCAGCAGCGTCCCCGTCTCCTGCGCCGTTTCCTTCATCGCCTGCACGTATGCCGGGAAGCTTTTGTTCAGCACTTCACCACTGAAATCCCTCCGGTTCACTGGTGTAACCAGGACTGGAATCGCACCTCTCTGCACAGCACCGTTAATGTAATCCTTCAGATACAACTTGAACTGTTCCGGGGTAAGATAACGTTCCGGCCGGGAAGGCGTGGAGTCGTTATGTGACCACTGCATGAACAGATAGTCTCCTTCATGTATACCGAGCAGAATATTATTGAGATATCCGCCGTTCAGGAAGGTTTTGCTGCTTAGTCCGCCGACTGCCCGGTTATCAATGCCGATCTTCTCTGTGTCAAAATAACGGCCCAGCGTCTCGCCCCAACCCGCCTGCGGACGGTAGCTCTCCGCATAATTGGCCACTGTGGAATCGCTCGCCAGATAGAGAGTTGGCTTATCGGCCGCCCCCTGCTCCGGCAGGCGCTCGATCTTCAGTGCGTTGATCTTCGGCGTACTGCCGGAGAAGCTGAAGTTAAATATGCCATCGATCAGGGCGATATCATACGTCACTTCCTTGAATTGGCCTGAGGGGATGGTGGTGACCGGCAGTTTGTTCATTTGCTCGGCCGTAACACCCGTCTGGGTCACTTCTTGCGCATCCCCGATGGTCATCGTCACACGGTAATTCGCCGGCTTCATCTCCACTACGAAAGAGGTCCCGTTCACACGGGTGAAGTCCTCTGTCAGCGGGTTGCCGGTTCCCCGGTTCTCGTCCTGGACCAGCGCGGTGTCGGCGAACCCGTAGCCGTTCCCTTCCACGTAGGCCCGTTTGGCATCCACCTTCGTATAGCCGTCTGCTGCGCTGCCGGAGCCAAAATCAAAGGAATACGCGCTAATATCCCCAGCAGGCTCACGGGTCAGTGAGTCGCGTGCAACGGTCAGCATATTCACCGTATGATTGATCTGCGCCTGCGAGGCTGTTGTTCCGATCAGCGCCTCGGCAGCGCTCAAGGCTCTATGCACCACAGCTACAGAGGCTTCCGTGTAGGATGTGAGATCGATAGCCTTCACTTCCTGATGCAGCGCAATCAACGCCGCCATATCGCCTGCTGCCACCGGCAACTTGGTGCCCTCCATTTTCACGTTGTCGATCCGGGTGGTCCAGTTCAGCGTACCTCCTCCTCCTTTTCGCGTACCCAGGAACCGTAAGCCCCTAACGTTATTCGCATAGACGCCAGGACTCAGCGGAATATCACGGATCGTCTGGGTGACACTTGGGTTAGCGAGACTGGTTAAGGTGAGATCAAGGGTTTTTCCGGCAAAATCAATCTTCAGCTTAACATTTACCCACTGATTCTTGGGAATAGTCGTAGCGGTCCCGCCCCCTGGAATGGCAGTGATGCCGGTACCATAGTCCGGTGTGTACGGGCCAGTAAAATAATGAATGTTCGTATTCGGACTTGCCGCTCCAGTCTTGGTGAACAGGGTGAAGATCAGATTCTCATTCGCATCCTGCAGACTCAGATGCCCCTCCGACGGGACAGCGCCCACATTGCCGGAATGCCAGTTGAAATCGACATTCACAATGTCACCGTTCACCGCATCGAACAGGCGGAATACCTTGGCGCGGTTGCCGGAGCCGGAACCCGTCACAGATAATACCTTGTTCCCGTTCTCTTCTGTAACCGTCCCCGCCATCGTTCCGGCAGTGCCCGTAGCATTCACCATCGAGTATTGTGCAGCGGCCGGATCGCCCTCGAAGTTCTCCTCGTAACGTTGTACCTCCGGCTCTGGCTCCGGTTCCGTGATCCCGGGATCGATCACAAAGGGGGATATACTGAGGTCCATCTCCTTCACTGCGCCAGCCACCAGACCGGCTATGACCTGCGCGCCGTAGGTGCTGAAATGGGTATTATCGCTGACCCCGTTCGGGTACTTCGGATATTCTCCCGGATTGGCATAGAGGAAAATCTTCTCCGTAGCGGCCAGGCCGATCCGGTTATAATCTGCAATACTCAACTGGCTCAGATCGATCAGCGGAACGTTCAGCCCGGCTGCTGTTTCCTTAGCCGCCTTCACATATTCAGGGAAGCTTACGTTGAATTCCTGAGTGATCGTATTGAAGTCCCTGCGTCCTACCGGCGTTAACAGAACCGGAGTGGCCCCGCGCTGCTTCGCTCCGTTCACATAGCGGGTCAAGTACGCTGCATAATCTGCCGGAGAGGCATAACGGTCAGGAATACCCGCGCTGGCATCGTTATGACCGAAGGAGATGAAGAAGTAATCACCCGGCCTGATCCGCTGCAGGATACTATCCAGACGGCCATCCACCATGAACGACTTGCTGCTTCTGCCGCCGATGGCATCATTCTGGATCGTTACTCCGCTGCTGAAGTATTTACTGAATTGCTGGCCCCAGCCTTCCTGCGGAGCCTGCATTCCGCTGTAGGACTGCATCGTCGAGTCACCAGCCATATAGATGGTTGTTCCGCTTCCCGGGACCTTCTGCGGGTATTTCTCGATCTTAATCTCCTGCACATCGGCAGCCGTGCCGGAGAAAATAAACTCTAACTGGCCATCCACCACTGCAATGTCATAGGAATAGAGCAGTGGTGTGCCGGCACGGACCTGGGTGAGCGCAAGCTTTTGCACAAATTCAGATTTGACCCCAACGTTCGAGTCTCTGTCTCCGCTGCCCAGCTTGAGCGTCACCTTGTAATTGGCATCCGGCAGGTCCACCGCAAACTTGGTGTTCTCAGGCAGGGAAGCATGGCTCTCGCCCAGCGTGATTCCGCTTATGCTCTCGAAACCATATCCCGTTCCCTCCGTGTAAGGCGTAGCCTGCACAGAAGTTGTTCCGGCTGGCGGCTGCGTACCGAACCCGAAGTGGTGGACCTGCTCCAGCTGTTGCGGTGCGCCGGTCAGTGTCAGATTGGCTTTGGGAAATGCCGTTGCCTCCGTCCCGAGATAGAAGCCGGTATGCGGCGGCTGGTTGTACGCTACATTCTGCCAGGCAATCCCCAGCCGGTACACAGGATCTTGCATTAGTGTTGGAATTCTGTAGGTTGTAGGAATCGTAGTGGTATAGAGTCTGTACTCCTTACTGTCTTCGCTGCGCAGCAGCAGCTCTTCGCGCCAATCGCCCAGAAGGTCCGCCTGAAGTGCCGGATTGCCTTTGGTATGATTATTGGTTAGCGCACCCGCCGCCCGGAAAATCTCCTTCAGCTGCTTATTCCGGTAATCCCACTTGTAAATGAGCGGAACGCCTTGTGCTGTAGTGTTATTCCAGTCGTGGTCGAACAGCTCCCGCTGAAGATCACCATCCCACCAGATTGCAAAATTTGCGCTTCGCGGGACTTCATTCTGCTCATAGATCACCTCACCGTCCGCTGCATAGCCGCGGGATAACGGGTCCATCTGCCCGTTCACAATCGTGGACGCCCAGGACTCATAACCAGGATGCTCCGGATCGATATCCGCCGACATGCCCCGCCCGGTATCTTTTCCGGTAAATTGGCCCCAGAGGATCTCGCCTGTTGCAGCGTCGCGCATCTCCAGCCCGTAAGCAGCATCCTTATGCTCATGCACACTGACGACCTGATACCCTTCCCGGTTCGGATCAAGCTTCCCGGCGTGCATCGCATCTCCATGTCCAAGTCCGGTGCTATAGAGCAGCGTGCCGTCATCGTCTATCGCCAGCGCACCGTACATGATCTCATCCCGGCCGTCACCGTCTGCATCCAGCACACTCAGGTTGTGATTACCCTGTGCTTCATATTGTGCGCCAGCTTCATTCGTGTCGAAGTTCCAACGCTTCACCAACGCGCCATTCGTGTAGTCATATGCGGTAAGCGTTGTTCTTGTATAATAGCCACGGGCCATAACAACGCTTGGCTTCACGCCGTCCAAGTAAGCAATCCCGGCCAGGAACCGGTCGACGCGGTTGCCATATCCGTCTCCCCACGCGCTTACATTGCCTCTTGGCGGATCATAGTCCACCGTGGATACAGCAGCACCCGTCTGGCCGTCGAACAGTGTCAGATATTCCGGCCCGCTGAGAATATAACCTCCGTCATTGCGGTAATCCTTGGTGCCGTCACCGATGACTGTACCTTGGCCGTCTTTGGTGCCGTCCGCTGTCTTGACCACGACCTCGGCTTTGCCGTTGCCGTCCAGGTCATACACCATCAGCTGCGAATAGTGCGCCCCGGCCCGGATGTTCACGCCAAGGTCAATGCGCCAGAGCTTGGTGCCGTCCATTTTGACCGCATCGATGTAGACGTTCCCGGTATAGCCGGCTTGTGAATTATCCTTCGAATTGCTGGGACTCCACAAGAAAACGATCTCATATTCCCCGTCCCCGTCCAGATCCCCAACAGAGGCATCTCCGGCGTAATAGGAATACGTCCCCCCGTCTTTGGTCCGGCCATCAGCAGGCTTATCCAGCGGAATCGGCAGATAGTCGTTATGCCACACCGCTGCCCGCCCGGGCTGCATTTCCTCCTTCCCCGCAACAATCGCAGAAATCTGATATTGCGAGCTGTCCGCCCCCGTCGCATCCACATAGTTGGTAGAGTCTACGATCGGATCCGGGTTGACCTTAATCCCGTTTTTATAGACATTGTAAGCGATTTCATCTGAATCCGTATTCATGTACCTCCAGCTCAAAAAGACGCCGCCATCCGTCAGAACCGCCACCAACCCGCGGTCCAGATATTCTGCCTGCCTGGCGGGAAGATTTCCGGTAGAAGCTGCATGTGCCGGAGCGGGCGGGAGAGCAAGCGGTAAGACCAGCAGACAGGATAATAAGAATGTGAGCAATGATTTCTTAAGAGACCTCTTTTTTCTACCCATGGACTTAACTCCTCCTATGATTCTAGATTTCCATTCAGCGGCCTTACACCACACCACTAAATATGCACAAGTGTATCAAATAATGGGAATCCATTCTGCTCAAAAAAAAGCACTTTCAGCCTAGAATCGACTTTTATAACGGGTAAGTTAAGTTCCAATATGTGGTATTATAGTTTGATATGATTGGTTGGGAGGGTGTTTATGGAAAAGGCACAGGGAGATATGAATGAACGAATTGATCAAGAATATGTACATATTCTTTTCGGCATGTCGGATGCGGGTTCCTTAAAAGTAACGCTCAGCGCCCTCGGCATACGTGAGACAAGCCAAGTACTGTCTTTTAATGAATTGTTCTCAATTGGGCCCTTATCAGGCTTGGATACAATACCCGGAATGCAGAACAGGCATCTATGGATGATGGAACGTGATGAGGATTACAGCATCAGCCAGCATTACAACCAAGAGAATCAGCTTGTCCGCATGGCACAGACCGTGAAGAGCATCCCGCACCATGCCATAATTGTCATTTGGGTGGCGGATAATGCGCATGACCAGACCGGGCTGCGTTTCGTATTGCATTTGTTGCGGGATCGTATACAGCCAGTGCATATGGTTAATGTCACAGAACAATATCAATCAGCCGGGATTCAAAGCACTGATGGTGTCGTACCCTTTTATAGCGGCGCCATCGATCAGGAGAGTTACTTGCTTATCGTCAAAAAATATAGTCAAGGCCTCCCCCTTGAATCTAATCAGAGAAAGGAATACGAAGCAGATTGGCTGAGGCTGGCGGAGGAAAATCAAATGCTGCGTCTATGGGAAGATGCTGCCATTATTAGCTGTGATGAAAGCGCGCTGGATGAGGTAATTCTTAGGTCCGTTATTGAACTGGAAGTGGAGCAAGAGCGCAATAAGGTCAGGAAGGGATTAAGTTAATATTAATAATTGATCAGCCATACAAATGGTCAAAAAAATAGCGCAGCGGCCCCTTACGAGAGAGCTGCTGCGTTATTTGATTATTTCATATACAACTCCACCAGCTTATAACAACGTTCCTTCGTCACTGAAGCCAAGGTCGCCGCGTACTCCAGTCCCTCCATTGTTCCGCCCTTATATTTGGCAGCGGCTTCCTCTGCCGCCTTATCGCGTTCTTTGATCCAGCTTAGCTGCTCCTCTTTCAGTTTCGCCATATCGGCTTCGGGAAGCTGCGCTTTAAGCTCCTGGTAGATTTCATTCAGCGCCTTGTCCCAGCGCTCATGCTCCTTGGAGGCCGCTTCCTTCATATCTGCCGTTACGCCGCTGTCCGACAGAGCCTTCAGATCGCCAAGGCCCGCTTCAATCTTATCCAGCTTGTCAAAATAAGTCTGCCGCTGCGAATCCCCCGCCGCCGCACTGGCCTTCGGCGTGGCTTCCGGTGCGGTCGTCTGCGCTGGTGCCTGTGCCGTAGCTTCCGGTGCAGGCTCTGCGGTAGCCTCAGCTGCCGGTTCCGGCGTGATCTCTGGTGTGACCTCCGGGCTTGCCGTCGCTGCCTGTCCGGTCTCTGGAGTAGCCGCCGTACCGCCATTCGCCGCCTCGTTATTGCCGCAGCCAGCCATTAGCAGACTGGAGATGAGCATGGTTGTCAGAATTGCTTTTCGCATAAGTCCTCATCCTGTCATTGGTTTATAGTCGAGACTCTCTTGCATATCGGCTTTTAAAGCCGTCTTGAGAGTTATTACCTGATTTCACCCGACTGTAATCATTTTTGTGAGACGCCCGGTGCTGCCGCAGGCCGGATATTGCTGCTTGACAGCACTTTATGATCGGAGTAGTATTTTGAAATACTCCTACTTGTAACAAACTACAACGAAGCATTACACACTCACAGAAAGGCGGTTCACCCATGATTGAAGCATTACGCAAGCTCGGCTTATCCGATCTGGAAGCCCGCTGCTATCTCGCGCTGCACGGCCAGCCGCCCTCCTCGGGCTATGAGGTCGCCAAGCAGGTGTCCGTGTCCCGGTCCAATGTATATGCCGCGCTGCGCAGTCTGGTAGATAAAGGAGTCTGCCGGACAATCGAAGGCGAGCCGGTTACCTTCGCTGCAATTCCGGTAAGGCAGGTCGTTAAGCTGCTTCAGGCGGAATTTGAGCGCACCGCCCGCCTACTGGAGAACGAGCTGACCCACCTGCCTGCCGCACCGCCCTTCTTCAGCAACTGGAAGGGAGACGCGCAGGTGGATCTGGCGGTAAGGCGGCTTGCTGCCAATGCCAGCACGGAGATTCTGGTAGATATTTGGGCGGAGGATTTGCACCAGATAGAAGACACACTTCTTGCTGCCGAAGAGCGGGGAATTACCGTCCACCTGATGGTGATAGGTGACATACCTACAGCGCTGTCGCGTGTCATTGTGCATAGCGTACCTGCAGGCGGGCCGAAGGCCGCCCGGAACTTCTCGCTCCTGCTGGATAAGGAGACCTCGCTTCTGGGCAGCTTCACCCGCCATTCGCAGGCTTCGGCGCTGGAGAGCAACCATCCGGCTGTGCTGGATGTCCTACAGACGTCTTATTATCACGATGTCGTGATGATGCGTATAGAGCAGGATTTCGCCACGGAGCTGGAGGCGCGTTACGGCAAGAATTACTCCTTAATATTCCAGGAACACCCTGAGATGCGCGGGCGGAAGCTGGCCCCCGCAACTGAACCCCATCCCTATCGCTTGGAGGAAGACACCCGTTGAATACATTGAATACACCAGATATGAATACTCCACGCTCGTCTGTACTGCATAACCGTTCGTTCCTGCGCCTATGGATCGCGCGGATCTTCTCCACCAGCGCCTTCCAGATGCTGTCGGTGGCGATTGGCTGGCAGATGTATGCGCTGACCAGCAGCGCCTATCAGCTTGGACTGGTCGGGCTGGCCCAATTCCTGCCCATGCTGCTGCTGACATTGCCTGCCGGACAGACGGCAGACCGCTATGACCGCCGAACCATTGTGTTCCTGTGCCAGCTTACAGAGTGCCTCATCGTGCTGCTGCTCGTCTTCGGCAGCATCGAAGGCTGGCTCGGCGCGGTCCACCTGCTGGCAGCCGCAGCAGTGCTTGGCGCGTGCCGTACCTTCGAGAGTCCGGCCTCGGCAGCGCTGGTGCCGGACATTGTGGATCGGGATCAGCTCCCGAAGGCAGCGGCCTGGTCCGCGTCTGCAATGCAGACGGCGATGATCGTCGGCCCGTCCCTCGGGGGCGTCCTCGTGGTCTGGGGTACAGCTGCCGCTTATATCGCCTCGCTTGCCGCGTTGCTGGTATCTACAGTGCTGATCTTCTTCGTCAAGACTGTTCACTTCGTCAAAAAGCTGGACGCAGTCAGCATGGACACCTTCCTCAGCGGCCTGCGGTTTGTCTTCGCCCGCAAGATTATCCTGGGTACGATCTCGCTGGACTTGTTCGCTGTATTGCTTGGCGGGGCCACGGCACTGCTGCCAATCTTCGCCGAGGATATTCTGAAGACCGGCTCGCTCGGTTTGGGCCTGCTGCGCTCTGCCCCGGCGGTGGGCGCGATCATCGTCTCGCTCATCCTGACCCGCTATTCGGTGGAGCGGGCCATCGGCCGGATGCTGTTCGCCTCGCTGGTCGTCTTCGCCCTGGCCACGATGCTGTTCGGCATCTCCCACAGCTTCTGGCTGTCCCTGTTTGCGCTTGTTCTGATCGGCGGCTCGGATGTTGTGAGTGTCGTTATCCGCTCGACACTGGTGCAGGTCAACACGCCGCAGGAGATGCAGGGCCGGGTAAACGCAGTGAATTCGTTATTCATCGGTACCTCGAACCAGCTTGGAGAATTCGAGTCCGGCACGATGGCCGGGCTGGTCGGAGCCGTGCCTGCAACCGTCATCGGCGGAGTGGGCACCCTGATTATTACCGTGCTCTGGATGTACCGGTTCTTCCCGGTTCTCCGCACCCAGAAGACGTATACAGCGGAGTAGATTTGAACGATACAAGGGGCTGCCAGATTGGCAGCCCCTTTTTAAGAACCTTTATGTTTTGAGGCCCCCGCAAAGTATCTGAATAGACTCCGAAGCTTAAACTTCACTTTGTGGGGATTTTTATTAGTACTCTCCCTTAATCACAAAAAACGATCCCCGGATTGTTCCGGCCAGCTTCGACTTCTGCCGCGCGAACTTGAACTTATCCGCCAGCTCCTTCGGAATCTCCATTCCCTCCGAGAGCTTGAAGCCGACCGCCCGCTTCTTGGGGTCATCCACTGTGTACATCACATTAAGCGCAAGACCATCCTCATAGAAAACGTAGGCGAACCGGATGTTCTCGACCTGGAACTGCGAGGTTTCCAGTGGCTTGGCAGCAAATTCAAGACCCCGCTCCTTGCTCAGAATCCCGTTCACGTAATCCAGCGTCTCCTGGCTTTCACTGGCCGGAACGACTGTGAATTCATGCTTATATTTGTTCATGAAATAGCGCGCCTCATTCGCACGTAATCCCGCCAGCGCCTCAGCAACCGGAGACGACTCCAGGCCTTGCAAAGACACCTCTTTGAAATCAACTGTGTATGCCATAGTTAGTTATCCTCCATTACGTTACTTAATTTCTTATGACAGGAATCCACATTTCACCATACAGCGAGCCGTCCCGGCTGCCCATCTCCACAGCCGCATTCGGTCCTCCTACGTAGGCGTATCCTTCTGCTTGCGGCAAAGCTTGTCCGAAGGCCAGGCCCGTCAAGGTGTTGCTTAATTCCTCCGTTGTCGCTCCTTCGCCTGCCACTACGAGGTATTCCCCCTTCGGGAATTGAATCACCCGGGCTTCCTGCGGAATCTGTGCGGCTGCACCTGCCATTACCCCGGCATAATGCATCATCTTGCCGTTTACCGCTTCGTTCACCACAAACACATAGTTATTCGCCGCAATCCCTTTTAACAAATCGAGCCTGCCATCTTCACTGACCGCCTGCCAAAAATCCGCCTTCTCCTTATATATCCCGGCATAATCCGTGTAATCACTCTTAAGATCAACGCCCAGACCAATCACCGTAAAGCTGTCTTTCTCTGCAATAGTATACCCTGCCATTGTCATATCCCGCCTTTATTCATATTTATGTTCCTCACCTGCTATGTATATGATAACCTTGAATCATGTCAAAAAATGAACCTGTTTAGGAGCCGCCATGAAAAAAGTAGAACGGATCAACATCATCATGCGGTACATTAACAATCGTGCCCATTTTACCCTGACGGAAATCATGCGGGAATTCAATATTTCGCGTTCGACTGCCCAGCGGGATATCCGTGAGATCGAGGCGCTCGGGATGCCGCTGGTCGCTGAGGTGGGCCGGGATGGCGGGTATTCCGTTATGCGTAACTCTATCCTTCCGGTGGTCCGGTTCACGGATAACGAGGTCAAAGCGCTGTTCATTGCCTTCATGGCGACAAGAAACGGCCAGCTTCCTTATCTCAGGAGCCGCCAGTCGCTGACGGAGAAATTGCTGGCGCTCATCTCGGAGAATCAGCAGGAGGAGCTTGTTCTACTTAATCAGATCCTGCTGTTCGAGGGCACCCACCCGGGCAATCCCGATCTGCTGGACTTGTCCGATCTCCCCCACCCTATGCTGGACAAGCTGATCCGGCTCCTATTGGTGGACCGATATCTGCTAATTACCTGCCGGGAAGACCAGAAGGATATCTCTTATGCTGTGTATCTTTTACGTCTCTACCAGGAGAAAAGCCTGTGGCTCATCGAGTGCTTCGACCTGGACGCCTCCAGGAAACGGATCATCCCGGTTGATCAGCTAACTGATGTCATCCCCTACCCGGGCTCCAACAGGCCAAGCGGGAAAAAAATTCAGGAGAAGCTGAGCAAGCAGCAGGTGAAGAACAACCTTGTCCTGGAGCTCGGTCCCCGGGCCATTGCCCAATACCGCAAATATCACCCGTTCAGGGTGGCGCTGTCCTATACTAACCCCTACCAAACTACCGCTATTCTGAAAATGGAGGTCGAGGTGAACCGCACGGAGGAGCTGAAAGAAGTCACGAATTGGCTGTTGTTCCTGGGCGATGACCTTACGATGAAGGAAGTGCCAGATGAAGTACGAGCGGAGCTGCAAGCGAGGGTATACCTGTATCATCATTAGGAAACGCGCGCCCAATGTGATCGGTTTTCCGTCTACATCCGGCTCGGCCCCTTCGCCTTCCAGCACACTATCCCATGCCAGTAAAAAGAGCAGCGCTCCCTAACCAGGAGAATCGCTGCTCTACTTCTACTTACACTCTTATTCTCTTGCTCACAGATTAAGCAGCAAACTCAATACCTTCGCACACTCTGCGCGCGTCGCATTGGTCTGGGGCATGAAGAATCCGTCCGGAGTTCCCGTAATGAAGCCCAGTGAACCGGCGGCAGTCACGGCCTCCTTGGCCCAGCTGTCAATCTTCCCGGCATCGGCAAAAGCTGGCAAGGAACCTGCCGGAGCCTTGCTTCCAGAGCGCAGCTCGTAGGCTCTCACAAGCAGCGTTGCCATCTCTTGCCGCGTAATACGCGACTCGGGGGCGAACTTGCCGGTAGAGTCCCCTTTAACGATTCCGACTGCAAAAGCGGCGGCTACATCGCCCGAATACCACTTGCTGCTGTCTACGTCAGCGAACGAACTCAGGCCTTCCGCCTTCAGCCCAAGGGCACGGACAAGCATCGTAACGAATTCGGCCCGGGTCACTTCTCTCTTCGGTGCGAAGCGTCCTTCCCGGTCGCCCGCGATAATATGCTTGGCAGCCATCTCTTTAATCACTGAGTAGGCCCAATCCGCCGGACTCACATCTGCAAAGCTCTTGTCATACTCCAGTACAGCATAATTGCCGGATTGCCGTACCTGTGCAGTCAATACGGACTGTTCCCAGGTTCCGCCTGCATATTCAAGCGTTCCATCGTCTGCGGCCGCATAGACACCTGCAAGCATCGGGTTCCCGTTCTCCTGAACCTTCAAGCGAAGCGTAACAGGTTCCGCGAAGGAGGTCGGCGGAGTCTTAACTCCCTGCTGATTCAGCAGAGACAGACTGAGATTGAACATTTCTCCGGCTGTTCTCAGTTCAGCCTCACTCTTGGTATTGGCCCGAAGTGTCCAGGCCGTCTTCTGCTCTAGGGACCATGGCTCAAGCACGACAGAGATCATCGAGCCCTTCTGCTGCTGCCCGGCTAAGCCTTGAAGCTGCTGAACAACCTGGCCTGGAATCTCTACAGCCACCGTCTTGCCTTCCATCTTCAGGCCGGCTATTCCCTTAAGGGCCGCGGCGTCAGCGGGAATTCTTACTTCACTCTGACCCTCAGCCAGTGGAATCACAATCTTATTCTGTGCATTCACCTTCGGCTCAGTTACAGTCAGAATCTCCGGCTGCGGCGTGGCTGGCGGTGTAGCTGATGCTTGAGCTGTTGCCTGCGGTGCTGTCCAGCCTGAACCGGAGTCCGTTCCTGGTGCCGTAGTCGGGCTTGGCACAGGACTGGCTGCCGGACTTGGTACAGGATTCTCTTCCGGGCTTGTTCCCGGTTCCGTTACTGGAGGTGTCACCGGATCTGTTACCGGAGGTGTTACAGGTTCACTTGGTTCACTCGGTTCACTTGGAACCTCAGGTGTAGTTGTGCTATTACGCACGAAGGTCACCTCTTGCAGATAGCCGTAATGATTATCCGAGTCCGTGATGACCTTGAAGCCCAGCGATGCGCTGCCGTCTTCCCCTATGTGCACATGCTTTAGCGTCAGAGTCCGGGGCTTCAGCCAGGCGCTGCCTGAATAGGTAACAGGCACCGAATACGTCTGTCCCTCGGAGACCACATACATCACCGAACCTGGGGAAGGATCACCCTTATCCCCGAAGATTTTGGCCTGGAGGGTATAGGTTCCGGGCTCCAGTCCGGTCATTTCATGAGTAAGGTTGAAGTTAATCGGCTTGTCATCCCCGTAATCGAAGCCGCCTGAAGCTTTGCTGTCCCCGAAGGTAGCGGGCTTGGTGCCGCTCAGATACCAGTCGGACTTAGCGCCGTTGACCGTTAGATGATCGGTGCTGACGGCTCCGGCTTTTTTGACCAGCTTGAAATCATCAATATTTCCCCACTTGTCTCCCGGGTATTTCAGATTAGCGCCAATACTCAGTGTTCCATCTGTAACCTCAATGGTATCGATGGTTGGATTACTCCATTGCTGCCAGCCTGTGTTGACGAACTGCTGCTTCTGATTGCCCGCAAAAATCTCAGCGGTCTCTTCCCCGCCGTTACCCGAGACCCATGCGGATAGCTGATAGGTTCCATTCTCTAGTCCTGTGACCGTCTGGGAGATTTGGAATTCCGCAGCCCCTGAGCTCCAGTAGTGCAGTGCAGCCGAACCGGAATGGGCATCCGACTCCACATTGACCGCCGTGCTGTCGCCGCTTACAGTCCAGCCATTCAGCCCGTCCTCGAAGCCTGGATTCTGAATGAAGCTTGTGCTTGGCGAGACTGTGATCTCAGTTGAATCTGTAAATCCGCCGTCATACGTAACCGCTGTTACTGTAGAGGTCCCGGCAGCAAGCCCGGAGATCGTTCCTTTATACTTGTCTACCTTGACGATGGCTTCATCAGAGCTGGTGAAGGTCAGCCCCTTGTAGGTTGCATTCCCAGGGCTGATCGTTGCCTTCACGCTGCCGGTTCCTCCTACTTCTAGGATAGCGGCCTGCTTTTCCACTTTTACCGACTGAACCGGGACCCGGTTGATTGCAGAAGCACCATCCATAAAAGCATCCATCGCGAAGGAAGGCGTTCCGTCCGGGTTCCAGGCAGACAGCCCATATCCGAAATAGACTCCCTCTGGTGCCCAATAAAACACACCTGTTCCCTGGCCGCCAGGCACAGCCTTCACGCCATTCTGAACAGCAACCAGCATGTTGTATACATTATCCACATTCTTGCTCACATCGCCGCCAACCTCGACGACCATGACCTCTTTGCCGTATTTTGCAGCCAGAAGATTCATGTTGGAGGATAGTTCATTAATGGAAGAAGTATAGATAGAATCCGGGTAATAGGATAACCCGATGATGTCATAATCGCTGTCCTTAAGCCCTGCTTCGACCAGACCGGCATAGAAAGGATCTACACCGCTATCTGCTCCGTTGGCTCTGTGAATAATGATTTTGGTCTCAGGAAAAACAGCCTTGGCCGCATGTGACCCCGCCTGAATCAATTGCACCAGATTCGCTGTATTGCTATAGCTGCCCAGCGGGTGCATCATCCCGTTATTAATCTCATTGCCAATCTGCACCCATTCGGGGGTTACTCCCGCGTCCTTCAGCGCCTGCATCACCTCTGTGGTGTACTCCGAGACATGCGCCTTCAGCTGCTCCAGGTTATCGCTCTCCCATGCTGCCGGTGTAACCTGCTTCCCGGGATCGGCCCAGGAATCACTGTAGTGCAGATCAACCATCACCCTGAATCCGAGAGCGCTTACACGGGATGCCAGCAGAACCATCTCTTCTGTACTGTTATGCCCGTTAATCGGATCATCTGACGGATTGACAAAAGCCCGGATGCGGATGGAATCAATCCCGTGATCCTTCAGAATCTGGAGCAGGTCCTCTTCGACTCCCTGATCGTTATAGAATTTATGGCCCTCAGCTTCCATTTGCGGCAGCCAGCTGACATCTGCGCCTTTGGCGAAGGATTGCGGAATAGGAACCGCTCCGGCTTGTGCCGGTAATCCAAGTCCAGTCAGCGACATGATTAGCATTGTAAAAGTAAGAACTGCCGCAAGCCATCTTGTTCTCAGTTTCAAAATATTACCTCCCTGTAATAGTCTCTCCGTTAGTATAAATGACCAGGAAGGTAACATTGAATTAGGCGAAGCAACGAAAACCCATACTTATTCAATTCTTTTACTGAAATGCGCTTACATTTCACTCTGAAAGACGTATAATGTTCTCTATGTGAAATGCTATTCACCCTGGAATATAGATAACGGATCATACCAAAGGAGACCTAGAGATGCTCGATTCAAACACTACCCGTCTAATCACCAAAGCGCTGAGCGCAAGCATTGCCAATAAGGAAATCGCCGGTGCGAACTTCATGGTGATTCAGGACGGACAAGAAAGCTGGTATCACGAAGACGGCTTTGCCGACATTGAAGCTGGATGCAAAATGTCCAGAGATTCAATCTTCCGTTTATACTCGATGACGAAGCCGGTTACGGCCGCAGCCGTTATGCTGCTTCTGGAGCGCGGGGAGATCGACCTGTTCGATCCGGTTAGCCAGTACATACCCGGATTTAAAAATCAGAAGGTGGGAAAGAACGGCGAGCTTGTGCCCGTTAGCCGGGAGGTTGATATTAATGACCTGCTGAACATGACCTCCGGCCTGGTCTACGGCGGAGAAGACCTGGCGGGTCAGTATACGGAGGCGCTGTACCAGGAACTGAACAGCCGCCTGCTTGGCACGAACCCGATGAGCACACAGGAATTCGCCAATCGGCTGGGCGAAGGCCCGCTGTCTTTCGACCCGGGAACCTCCTGGCAGTATGGAACCTCTGCGGATGTTCTAGGTGCATTAGTTGAAGTCGTCAGCGGTATGCGGTACGGCGAATTCCTGCAGCAGGAGATCTTCGGTCCGCTGCAAATGAACGATACCGGCTTTTGGCTGCCCGAAGACAAGAGAGACCGGCTGGCTTGCGTCTACCAGGATGACGGCGAAGGCGGCTTGACCCGGTATTCGGCGAGTCACCTGGGTGTCAGCCATCATATGGACCGGGAGCCGGCCTACGAAGCAGGCGGAGCCGGGCTGGTCTCAACCATTGAGGATGCTGCCAAATTCACCACCATGCTGATGAATCAGGGCAGCTTGAACGGGGTGCAGCTGCTGAAGCCCCGCACCGTTCAGTTTATGACCTCGGCCAGCTTGACCCACTCGCAGCAGCAAGGCTTCAATCCTTGGCATTCGCTGCAAGGCTACAGCTACGGCAATCAGATGCGTGTCCTGACCGATCCTGCCCAGGCGGGCGGACTTGGCAGCCTGGGAGAATACGGCTGGGACGGCTGGCTGGGAGCTTATTTTGCCAATTGTCCGCTAGAACGTCTGACCATCTTGTTCATGATCCAGAAGAAGGATTCCGGTACCATGCCGATTACACGCAAGCTGCGGAATATCGTGTTGAGTGCATTTTAAGCGACGAAGCTGTATGGATTCACTAAATTTGAGAAGCTGGAATTAGGTGCTTCCAGAAACAGGTGGATTTTCTCCACTTGCTCCTGAACAGAACAGCCCTCTCCAGGGAACAGTTGGAAAAAGGGCACTTAATATACTACGGAGAGTCCACTCCTACCATTTGGCATTTGCCCTGTTGGCGGCAATCACCTCAAGGAAGCGGTCGGGATAATTCGTATGCACACCGTCGACTCCCCAGGAATAGGCTTTATCCATGTTGAGCTGGTAGTTCACCGTGTACGGGATGATCTTGAGTCCGGCCCTCTTCACCTGAGCTACATAAGCTGCGCTGATTCCCTGGAAATTCGGGCTGATGCCTACGGCATAGGTCTTCACGGTATCCAGATAGGACTGAGTCACCCTCGAAGCCGCATAATCATTCCAGACAAGCTGATATAAGGGAATGTCCGGGTTAATGGCATGGAACCTCTTTAGGCTGGCGGCGCTGAAGGAGTGGATGGCTACCAGCTTTTCCAGGTGATGATTCTTAATGGTTTCGTTCAGAATTTCTTCTATATTATACTTCGGAGGAGGGTCCTTAATTTCAATGACGTAGTTGATGTCACTGCCCAATTTGTCGAACACTTCATCCAGGGTCGGGATGGTAACACCAATATAGAGATCCCTGGCGAACATCGGGTAGTCCTGATTGAACCATGAACCGGCATCAAGCTGCCTGAGCTGCTCCAGGGTCATGTTCTTCACATAGCCCTTGCCGTCCGTGGTCCGGTTCACGGTCTCATCATGAATGACAACGGGAATTAGATCCTTGGTTAAATGAACATCCAGCTCAATGGAATCGGCCTTCATCTGGGCGGCCAGCTGGAAGGCGGGAAGCGTATTCTCAGGCGCATAACCTGACGCCCCGCGGTGGGCAATCGTATAGACCTTGTCCGCAGGCTCGATGATCTCTTTCACCTTCACCCGGATCGCCGGAGAATAAGCGTACAGTGTGGAGAACAGGAAGATCACCATCATTATATGCACACCGATAAAATAACCCTTATGTCTGAATATCCTCATCATGCAGCTGTCCCCATTTTCATATGATTAGCGTATCTGTATCAGACATATGTCGCGTAAACAATCCATTGTCTCTATATCTATGAGTGCCATGTTACCATTCCAGAGTTGCTGTAACTGGATAATGATCCGAAGGGTATTTCCGGTCATAGCTGTCGGTTACCGTCCGGGTCTTCCGTACTCTCGCCTGCTTGTCCGTAAAAATATAATCGATTTCCATAAGCTCATTCCATGGAATATCATAGCGGAAACCGGTAAATGTACCCCAGGGGCCATAATGTGCATCATCAGCCGCTCTGCGGGTATCCGTCAGCTGCCCTGTAATCTCCCGGTAACATCTTTCGTCCGGAAGAGCATTGAAATCCCCTGTCAGTATAACCGGAAGGTCCCCGTCTTGATCACGGATCCAGTCCAGAATCATCAGAGCGCCGCGGTATCGGGCTTCCTCGCTGATATGGTCCAGATGAGTGTTGAGAAAGTGAATCCTATTCCCGTTTCTCGTGTCCTTCAGCCTTACCCAGGTGCAGATCCGGTTGTAATCAGAGCCCCAGGACTTGGAGGGAACCTCCGGCGTCTCCGTCAGCCAGAACGTGCCTCCGTCTTCCTTGGTGAATACCGACTTATTATAAAAGACCGGACAGTGTTCGTCATCCGGATCTTGATCACGGCTGATCCCTTCCACCTCATAATCATCAAGTGCAGCCAGATACCTCAGCTGATTGCCCTTTGCTTCCTGAAGTCCGAAGATGTCCCAGCGGTAATAGCGGATCAGGCGCAGCAAATGCTCTTTGCGGAACGCCCAGCTGTTCTCTCCGTCCACCGGAATGTCAACGCGGATATTAAAGGAAGCCACTTCGTAAGTAGTCATCACTGTTTTCTCCCCTCTGAAATGTAAACGCTTTTAATCCTCTCTGAACTACATATTGAGGTTTATAAGTTTATACCTTGTTGAAGAACGCGTCAACCGGCGGGGCGCGCCACTCTGGCCCGCAGCCATGTCCGTTCATTGAAGAAACCAGTTAAGCCGAAAGAGGCTTACCCTGTGAATGGCAAGCCTGGTTCAGAGCCTATTAACCGTTAGGCCAATATCCTTGCCAGTTCAGCGGAAATCCGGTTCCTGGCCGCATCCGCCACGCTAAAATCCATTGCTGCGGTATAAATTTTCTTTAATTCGTCCCGGTGCACCTTGGCCTCTGCCAATGCGGCTATCGCCGTTTTCATTGTGGCCTTATATTGTGTGCTTACTTCCTCTAGCGGCCCGGCGAGGCGCTCATCCGTTCCCGGTGCTACAACAGCTTCATACGTATCGATGATTACGTCTCCCTCCCGCTCCGGGTAATATTCATGCGGGCTGGTGCTGTCAAAGACCGCAAAATCAAGCTCACGCACAATGACCATATCCAGACTGTGGGGATCGAAGCCGCAATGATAGATTTCCGTATCAAAGCCCCGCTTCTCCGCCTCGGAGGCGATTGTGCGGAGTATGGTTGATTTGCCTGTTCCGGCCCGGCCTTTGAGGAAGAAGCGTCTCCACAGCCCTTCGGTCAAATTAGGTACAAAGTCGACCGATCCTGCCGGCGTTGCTGCGCCCAGAAACCGGTGCTTGACGTCAGCACTCCTCTGAAGATGCGCTTCGCCAAACAGCTGTTCCAGCATCAGGGCCGTTAATTGATCCGCCTTGCCGAAGTCCATATGCTCGAAGTAAATCTTTTCCCATTCGTCATGAATGTTCAGGGCCTCTGCAAACCTGCTGTACGCTGCCGCATAGGCATCCGCAGCCTTCCGGTTAAGCTCCTCAATGATCTCCCTTTGGCTGATCAGCGCTGCCGAGTCCCACGCTTCTCCCAGGTTCACGTATTCCCGGGCCGCTCCGGGAGCCTTGGGCTCGATCACATGGGGCGCAGTCCCGTCAACAATGCCCACGCCAAGCGCCGGAATAATGACCCCGTCAATGGAATCCTTATCGGATGAACAATGGATCAGCTCAATATCATAACCCCGCTCCGCCCATTCCGTGCCGATTGCATTCATCAGGGAGGATTTTCCGGTACCGGGACCGCCTTTCAAGATGAAGATCCGCCGCAGTCCCTGAAGATTCGATTCGAACAAACTATAGAAGCCAAGAGCCGTATTACCGTCTGCAAAATATCTTAAAATCCGCGCAGCCATACATCCACTTCCTTTCCCGTTGTCGCCTGGCAGGCTTATAACCATACAATATGCGTCAGGTATTTGTAAGGTTCCGGAAGCGGGGGAATTACGTCCAGTCCACGTGAAAACGCTAAACTAAATGCCAACAGCTGCCATCCCGGCCAGCACCTTCTCCCCTCTCGCTTCCAGATCCCCGCCGCTGAACCTGGGCAGTGTCAGACTGGAAACGATATGCCCGTCCCTCGTGAAAAGTACCCTGTCTGCGCGGGCGGCGACTCTCGCATCATGAGTCACAAGCATGATGGCTGTGCCCGCTTGATTAATGGCTACCAGCAGCTCCATGATCTCCTCAGCCGTTTTGGAGTTAAGCGAACCGGTTGGCTCATCGGCAAACAGAATCTCCGGCATATTGATCAGCGCGCGGCAGATTCCGGCCCGCTGGAGCTGGCCGCCTGATACCTCCATGGTATCCCTGTATTCAAGCCCGGAAATGCCCGTTTGCTTCATCAGGTGTCTCGCTTTTTGCGCGAGTTCCGCTGTGTTTCTCTTACCATCCTGCACAGCGGGAAGCATGATATTATCCAGCAGATTCAGGTTCCTCAGCATCGTAGGCTGCTGAAAAATAAACCCCATCCGGGTCCGGCGAAGATCCGCAAGCACATTTTCCCGGAGCCCGGATAATTCCGTATCACCAAATTTGACTGATCCGCCTGTAATCCCATCCATGCCGCTGAGCGCGAACAGCAGCGTGGTTTTGCCTGAGCCTGAAGGTCCCATTACGGAAACAAACTCACCTTTTGTTATAACTACGTCTACTCCATTCAACACTGTGGCCTGTTCTGTACCCTTGCCGTAGGTTTTTACGATACGGGTACCTGTAATGATGCTGCTCATTCTGCTAAACCTCCTTAATATATTCGGAAATTTGTAAGGTCTGGATGGCGGAAATGCCCAGCCGTGTGGCAGCAACGACACAGCCTGCAATCAGCAGAGGCGAAATGAAATAGACAAACCACGGGTTTACCGCGAAATGGAAGGCTGCTGCGCCGAAGGAAGACACGATTGCCACACCCACAAGCTCACCCAGCGTATTTGCCAAAAGCGTACCGGTGATGACACCGATCCCCAGCACGATAACAGAGCGTGTAAGATACTGCCTGCGAATATCCCTGCCAGTGAAGCCGATAGATTTCATTATGGCAATGGGGTAACCGTCTTTTGTCACCAGCATCCTCATAAACAACGTTGTTACCAGCAGTGTGAGCAGAGCAGTTGCCACGGTAGCAACAATGGATGCCTTTTGTATAGCCTTGCGCATAGGACCAAGCATCTGCCCGATGGTCTCGTCGATCCCGGTAATTTTGGCAGAGGGGAATTGTTCCCGGTACTGTGCTATTGCCGCCTGAACGCTCTGACGGTCACGGAACGTAACTGCAATTGAGGCGCTTAGAATCTCCCCGTGATTCATATTGAAAATCGCCTGGGCCGTACGTCCGCCGTTCGTAACATCGGAGTAAATTCCGCACACCTTCAGGTGCTTTTCCGTGCCGTCAGCGATAACAACGAGTTCATCTCCAACGTTCTGTTCAAGGTCTTCCGCATTAAGTACCGAGAGGGCAATCTCCGCTTCAGCTTGTGGCGCACGGCCTTTGGAATACGTAACCGGAAAGGTGGAATAGTCCCCGAAGGTCACCCGCAGCTTCTCTAGCGTTCCGTCATCCGCTCTTCTCTCTAGCATCCGGCTGGTGAAGAGTGCATATTTCTCAACGTTCTTATCCTCCTCCAGCCGAGCTGTAACCTCCGCCGCCTTCCCCTGGACGTCCTCCACCTGTGTCCGCAGCACTCCGATATTAAGGTCACTGATGCCCATACCCATATTGGTGATGAAGCCGGGTGCAGAGATAGTATTGCTGATATTATACGGCACAATCATAATGAATGAGGAGATGACCAGCACCATCGTCATGGTGACATACAGCTTCTTACGGGACAGCACATCCTTGATGCCTAGAAAGATATTCCGGGTGAACAGCCTGTTGTGACTCAGCCGGAAGCTTCTGCCCGGTTTCGAGGATTCCCGCGATGCGCCGAACCTCACCGCCTGCGCCGGGGAGATGTTACGGAAGCGCCGCAGCACACCATTCACATATAGCATGACCACCGCGAAGATGAGCACCGCTCCCGCAAGTCCGCTGAGCAAGCCGGGAAACCGGCTCCCGCTATCACCCATATACAGACGAATATTGTGCATAAAAGGGATCTGGAGCGGCAGAGAAGCCAGAAAGCCCAGCACGCAGGCTACACCCGTGATCGCACCGTATTTCGCAAGGTACAGCTTCTTGATCTGTGATACCCGCATCCCGATGGCCTTCAGTACGCCTATTTCCTTGTAATCCTCTTCGATCGTTGCCAGTAGCGTAAAGCGGATACATAAGAAGGCCACGATGATGACCAGCATGCCGATTAACACCAGCACAGCAATCATAATGCCGTCCGTAATGCCGTTAATCATCTTCACCTGATTGTATGTGATAGCAGGCGGACCGTTGGCCGGGAGTCCCGCATCCAAATACGCTGCCTCAAATGCCGTATAGTTAACCCCCTCGGACAGCCGGAATTCAATCAGATGCTCCAATTGTCCAAACTCACGAACCTGCTCGAAATCCGCCGGGCTCACAAGGAAACGCTTGGAGCTTACCAGCGCCGCGTTCATGGTTGAATCCCGCAAAAACCCCGCAACGTGGAAGGAAATACCGTGGATCGTCACTGTATCTCCAAGTACTGCATAACCTTCCTGCCTGTAGTAGACCGGGACATAGATTTCACCGTCTGCCGGATGAATAACTTCACCGTGTAAGTCCAGCAGGTAGTCGAATTTCTTGCCTTGTACGGAAAGACCGTTGTCCTGAATGCTTCCAGCAAGCGAATCGTTCCCGATCACAATCTCTGCACCCTCGATATTGAGGAACTCCAGCACCTGATATTCCTCAACACTTCCATTCGTGTCTGCGAAGCTCCGCAACTGGTCCAAGTCTACGCTGCCTGTATGCATTTGCATGAAATGGAGTGCCTTCGCCGACAGAAGCATGTTATCAATCGCGCCGGACAGATTCACTGTAAGCGATGCGGCGAGCGAAGTCAGCATGGCGGCAACGAGGATGAACGCCATAATCGTGCCGGTAATCAGCTTACTTTTGCGCAGACCGTTTTTAATTAATTTTAGATACATGTCACTCCTCCGTCTATTTGTGACCTTACAGGTTTAACCTTTGGGGAAAATGAGGACGAACTCCTTGGTATAGGGTGAGACTGCGTCTGTTACACTAACTCCCCCGGAATGCTGTTCCATCACCTTGTGCACAATAGCCAGTCCTAGCCCAGTTCCACTGCTGGTGGTTCTTGAAGCATCGCCGGAGACAAATGGCTCGAAGAGATTTCCGGTGATGGCCTCCGGGATCGCTGCTCCATTATCGGCAATATGGATTGTAATCCGGCTGGGCTCATCCGTCAGTCCTACGAATAACAGGCTGCCTGACGGGTTATGGCGGATTGCATTAGTCAGCAGATTGCCGATAGCCCGGCTAATTTCCAGCGGGTCTGCTATATAAAATACGGGCTGGTCCGGTAATTGCAGTTCTAAGCTCATCTGTTTGCTTTCGATTTCACCAAACAAAGCAGCGCAAGATACGCGAAGCAGTTCCACAAGATCAACCTTCGCCAGATTCAACTTGTATTCAGGCGCACCCAGCTTAGAGTAGGCCAGCAGTTGGTCAATCAATTGGTTCATCTGCGCCGATTTCGCTTGAATCGCCAGATGATATTCCCGCTGCTTGCCCGGCTCCTCCACCATACCGCTTACCAAGGCCCCGGCATATCCCGATATCGTTGTCATTGGGGTTCTCAGATCATGGGCAATATGCGAGAACAGCTGCATCCGTTCCTTCTCCCTGCTCATCCGCTGGTCTTCGGCTTCCTTAAGCTTCCGCGCCATGAAGTTGAACGCGTCCCTCATTTCTCCAAATTCCGTTTCTGTCTCAAAATCCAGCCTAGTCTCTAAATGTCCGGACGTTACCTCCCTGAACCCTTCTTCCATCTTCCTTACAGGCTCCATTAGCTTCCTGTTAACCCCGCGTCCGAACAGGACAATCCCAATGAAATAGATGGCCGCAGTGATAAGAATCCAGATCACGGACAGCGTGATCTGAAGCGATTCCGTTCCCTTGGCCAGCGGGGAAGAGGCCAGCTCCGCGAAGTTCATCCCGTTCTTCCATGTCAACAGACCGTACAATAGCTCCAGAACCAGGAGCGTCAGCGCAATGCCGAAGGTGTAGCCTATGAATCTGCGCATGATGACTCTTCTGAAGCTGCGCTTGTTCTTCATGGATGCACCTCCAGCCGATACCCCAATCCCCGCACGGTTCCAATGGACACCCCGCTGCCGCCGGGAAGCTTGGCGCGCAGCTTACTGATGGCCACCATCACCGTATTATCATCCACGATAGCTGTCTCCTGCCATGCCGCCTCATACAGCTGCTGTTTGGTGTAGACGCGTCCTGGACTTTGCATGAACAGCTTCATCATGTTGTATTCTGTAGCGGTAAGATGGATTGCGGCGCTGCCGAAGCGGAGACTGCATACAGAAATATCCATACACAGTTCCCCAGCCGTCAGCACCGCCGCTGCGGAATCCGCTGCACCACCGCTATAGCGGCGTAATTGGGCTTTGATTCGTGCAAGCACCTCAAGCGGGTCAAACGGCTTAGTCACATAATCATCCGCACCAAGGTCAAGCCCCAGAATTTTCTCGTGATTCTCTGTCTTGGCACTGACAACGATAATGGGCAGATTGCTGTGCTCTCTCAAGCCCTTAATCAGCTGATAGCCATCAAGCTCTGGCATCATAATGTCGATAACAGCCAGATCAATCCGCGCAGCCGCTGCCTGCTTCAGTGCTTCCCGTCCATTGCCGGCCTGGATCACGGTATAGCCGTCCTTTTCTACATACAGGCGCAGGAGCTCCCGGATCTCCTGCTCATCATCCACAATCAGAATTGTTTGGTTCATGATTTCACCTCTCCTCCCGCTCATTCCTCCGGGCCGTAAGTTCATTATGTTGGCCCTACCTTTCAGTTAAACACGGGTAACCTTAACATTGCCTTAAGATTTATCATATCAATCGGCTGTCTATGCCAAAAAGCGGCATTCCCCATCACCCGATGGTAGAAATGCCGCTTAGTCTAATTTACTCCCCTTATATTCCCATGAACCGCTCCACACCCGCAGGGTCCATGACCACCATCTGCTTGTTGCCGATCAGCTTGATCAGACCACTGTCTTCGAACCTGGAGAACTTCCTGCTGATGGTCTCCCGGGTAACCCCGACATAACTCGCCAGCTCTTCACGGGATAGCGGAAGGTCAATATGAATACGTCCGCCGCGCGGTTTGCCATATTTGTCGCTGAGTTCCATGATCATGTAGGCAATCCGGATCTCGGGGTCTTTGGTCGCCAGACTCTGCGCCAGATTTTCTGTATGGGCGAGTCTTTTGGTTAGACTTTTCAGCAGCCGCAGTGAAATATCGGGATTCTCTGTCATTAACTGCTCCATATCGCTGCGGGTCAGCATACAGATATTGGTTTCTTTCAGCGCATACGCACTGAAGTTGCTAAGCTCATCACTGTTAAAAATACTGAGTTCCCCGAAGAAATCTCCGTTCGTCAGGATGTGTAAAATCTGTTCCTTCCCTTCGGGGGTGATCTTGGATAACTTCACATGCCCCTGTTGAATAATGTACAGCGTATCGGACGGCGCTCCTTCGAGAATTAACGGCTGCCCCTTGGTGAATTTGCGGTGCTTAATCATCGCGCTGATCCGGGTAAGATCCTCATCGGTCAGCGCGGCAAAAATCGGTACCTTGCGTGTACAAGGTTCTGCGGCGTGCTGGCAGGAATGCTCTTTCATACCGTTCCCCCTGTAATGTGAAATGTGGAACCTCATCCTTAATCCTCTAGTGGGCAATTGTGTTCTTCTCTTCAACCGGAACGAAGTGGCTGGTGTCCTCCCCGCAGACCGGGCAGACCCAGTCTTCAGGCAAATCTTCAAAGGCTGTGCCGGCTGCGACATCCTCATCGGGATCGCCTACTGCCGGATTATAGATGTAGCCGCAAGGGGTACAGATGTATTTTTTCATCGTTATCAGCTCCTAATAGGTTATATTTAGTTCAATCTGAACTGGACTTCGGCCATAATATCTGTAATACTCCGGCCGTCAAGCTGAATCCCCGACAGAGAGGTTCCCTGCTCAATAGCAGCCTTGTAGGTCAAGGACGCAGCTGCTCCCTGCCAGGAGATGGCACCGGTAATAATGCTGTCTGTCACAAAGATACGTGTATAGGCACTGTTCTCTTCTCCGCATACTGTCCGGTCGCAGAACCGCTCATCTGTGCCGCCAATGGCGAACAAAGAACTCCCGAACGCGTTAAACAAAGTAACCGGAACGGCTCTGCGGTATACCGTCAGAGTGTCTGCCATATTGCTTCCGGCAATTTTTCCCTGTTCAATCGCTCCGCCCCACAGTCCTTCCACCAGCCCGCCATACTCGGCAACGTCACCGGCTGCATAAATGTTCGGAACACTAGTCTGCAGATGTTCATTGACAATAATGCCCTGGCCGACCTCAATATTCGAGCCGTTAACAAGGTCCGTATTTGGGACAATACCGATGGAGTAGACCACATGATCACAGGGGAAGCTGGAGCCGTCCTTCAGTGTGACACCAGTAACAGAATCAGATCCTTCTATAGAAGACACACCTGCTTGCAGCAGCACCTTCACTCCGGATTGCTCAAGCGTCTGCTTCAGTCTGTCCGAAGAGTAACTGTCCAGTTGTCTGCCCATCAGGGAAGGGGCTGCTTCGACCACAGTCACTGTATATCCCGCTTCGTGAAGCGCCCAGGCCGTCTCAATGCCCTGCACTCCACCGCCGATCACGGTTACGCGGCTGCCGTCCTTCAGGCTGTCTTTCAGCCGGTCTGCATCGGAGAGGCCCCGGATCGTGTGGACGTTGGCAAGTCCGGCACCTTCGATGGATAATGCGCGGTTCTTCGCTCCCATGCAGAGCAGCAGCTTATGATATTCCACACACTGGCCATCCTCTGTCTCTACCGTTTGCCGCTCCGGGTGAATGGATTGGATACGGGTTGAGGTCTTAACCGTTATGCGGTTATCGCGGTACCATTTCTCCTTCTTGATCAGTACCTTCTCGCTGTGCAGATCGGTGAACAGGCCTTTGGTCAGCTTAATCCGGTTGTAGGGAAGCCCGCTTTCCTCTCCAAGAATCGATATTTCGGATTCCGCGTCCTGATCGCGGATCGCTTTGGCCGCATGGACGGCGGATACGCCGCCTCCGACAATTACATAATGCTTCGTCATGTTAACTTCCTCCTCCCTAAATTGAACTGAGCAGCAGATCCGAGACAAATTCAGTCGCATTCTTAATCTTCTGCACCTTCTCCGGCTCTTTAGGCGAGAATCTGACTCTTACCGGGAATTCCACATGGGTCATGCCGGTGGTTTTAATGACTTCTGAGGTGCTTTGTACGGTCATATTCGTTCCGTTCAGGTAGTCCTGAATGACTTCAATGGCTTCTCCGCTCCAGCCGTAAGAGCCAAAGGCGGTTGCAAGCTTGCCTTCCAGATTCATATCCTGCATCCCTTTCAGTACTTCCTCCAGGTTGCCGATCATATCTGCATATTTCGTAGAGCTGCCGATGAAGACTGCGTCTGCGGATTCGATGCTGCGCAGGATGTCCGCGGTGCTGCTTTTATCCGCATTCCAGACTTCTGTCTCGATACTGTTCTCCTTCAGGCAATTCTCAATGATCGCGGCCATCTTCTTCGTACTGTTCTTGATGGTGGTATAGACAATAACAGCCTTCTTGCCCTGGGTGGTCTCACGGCTCATGGTGGCGTATAGCCCAATGAACTTAGGAATGTCCTCGCGGATCAGGAACCCGTGGGAAGGTGCAATCATGCGGATCTCCAGGTCTTTCACCGCTTCCAGCAGTGTTCTTACATATCTTCTGTGCGGATGGATAATGGCTGCATAATAGCCTTTGTAATCTTCGGTGATATCGAACTCTGCTTCATCACTGAACAGATTGTCAACCGCCACATGTGTGCTGAATATATCGCAAGGGAACAGGATCTGATCCTCGATACAATAGGTAATCATCGTTTCAGCGGTATGGAGGTACGGCGTTTCTTTGAACAGCAGTGTTTTTCCTCCGATATCCAGCGTATCCCCGTCTTTGACAACCAGGAAGTTGCGGCTGTGCAGCTTGTACATTTCCTGTAGCTCCGGTACAGCAATTTCGGTACATACGATAGTAGCATTCAGCGCCTGCGCAGCCAGAGCCGCAAGTCCGCCGGAGTGATCAGGCTCCGTATGGTTAATGACGATGTAATGAATATCCATCAGGTCGATCATTCCGCCGAGGCACTCGGCATATTCGCGGCCGAACTCCATATCCACCGTATCAATTACAGTCGGCTTGCCTGTTTTGAGTAGATACGAATTATAGGTGGTTCCTTTGGCCAGAATCAGGCGGTGGAACGGGACTTGACGGTTGTCTATTTTGCCTACCCAGTGGATGTCTTCAGCGATTTGTCTGGTTTGTGTACTCATTAGTGTTAGCCTCCAATATTTGATTGATAATCCTTATCAGCACCTTCATTCTAGTATGGCTGCCGTTTAAAAAGGAGGATTCAAATCAAATTTCAGAAGTTAGTGAAATCTTTCATTTGCTATACTCTTAATGTAGCCGATTGAACAAAAGGAGGGGTGCGTGCGGTCACAGTGGGAGAAGAATAATTCTTTATCGTATTTGTTAGATGCAAGTAGGACAGCCCTTTGTTTTTGAGCAGGATCGACTTAAGCACTTGGGTGGACGCTGCGTGAACGGCCCGTTGTTCCAATCGCTGTGTTCTCCAGATTTTTTTCATTCCCCTTAGCAGTGAAAATCCGGAGACCAAGGCGACCGCTGCCGCTTTTACACAATCGTTCCGTCCTCTCCGCTGTTTAAGCGGGATATGACCATCCATCATACTTCTCATCCAATAATTCCAACATTCTTTCCGTAGACAGATTCACTTCAAACATGGGGTCCAGCTCTTGCCTATTCTCTAAAAGCATTTCCTGTATATTGGACGCGATGATAATACAAATCGCCCCGCCCGCTCTTGTCCCGGTATTCATTTCACTCAGTTTCTGCTCCAGTACCTGTGCCGAGCTCACATGTTCCAATGAAGATACGGCTACGATAATATCATATTCATTTGGTTCAATAGAGAAGTGTTCAATATCAGATAGAATGGGTACAATGTAAGGCTCTACACCAAACTGCTGACTGTAACTCTCCAGTTTCGCTATGGCTGATTCCAGCAGGTCTACACATACCACTTTTCCATTCCTTGGCCTAATCGATTCGGCGACCGGAATGCTGTTCCGGCCAACCCCAGCTCCCAGATCCAGTATGCTTATGTATTCTTGATCCTTATACTTATTGATAAGATTAATGACTGTAGTAACAGGTTTGTGCAGCCAGGAGCCTGGCTCAAATAGCTTGCTGCTATCGTAACATTGATCATGATATATCTTCTCTTCGGATCTGATTCTGGCTAACCTGTCCATTCGTTCGCCCCCAAACTTCAAATGCTCCGCCCGAGAAGATTCCAAGGATCGCAGCCGAGAGAATTGTAACATATCTCTATAAATATAGTCAGTATCAAATCACAACGTATAGAACAAGAGCAGCCCCACAAGGAAGCCGCTCCTGTAATTATTAATATTTATGTTACTTTGCCGGTGCTAGAAGATTCTCAGCAGGAGCTGGAGCTGGAACTAGCTCGGGAAGCGCCTCTGTGACAGCCCCTTCCTGGGCAGGGGCTGGTGCAGGAGCAAGCCCGGAGTCCGATTGGGCAGCGCTTGCTTTCGGCACGGTTACGTGAGCACTTTCAGCAGGAGCTGCTACAAGCTTATTAGGCAGCGGCTCTGCTTGAGCAGCCCCAGGAGCCACTTCTGCGGGAACCGTTGCAGAATCAGCAGATTCGGCTGGCCCTGCAACGAGTTCTCCTGCATTATATTCCTGGGCGGGGATGGTGCTGCTCTCGGCAGACTTGGTGCCAGACGCTTTGACAGGCTCGGTTATTTTACCTTCGGGCACTTTAGAAGCTGCAATCTCGGAAGCGGCATTATCAGAAGAAGTATACTCCGAGTCGGCGACTACTTGCGGTGTCATCTTAGAGGCTAATGCTGCAGTGGAGGTGCCGATTCCGGCAATTAACAGGGCTGCGGTAACCGATAGGAAGAGGGTCTGTCTGTTTAGTTTTTTGACGTTAAGCATATGGGTTAATCTCCTTTGTAATTGTTTGCCGTCACCGGATAATGAGGCGTAGAACGCTCCGGGTTGACTGGTTGGGCCTGCCATGACATTCAGAATGGTCCCGCCGTAACGTTTGCGGTCGGCATGAGACATCTCTTGCACCACCTCCTGGTCACAGGTCAGCTCGCTCCAGGTATGAAGCTCATGACGGACCGTATGAACCAGCGGATTATACCAGTGCAAGGTACGGACGAATAGCAATGCAGCCTTGATCCACAGATCCTTGCGCTTCAGATGAACCAATTCATGGCGCAGCACCATCTCCATATCCAGATTGCTTTGACTCTCTATAGGCAGATAGATCGAGGGTCTCCATAGACCGGCCAGAAAAGGACTGCGTGCGACAGGACTGTAAGCGAGCTTCACGCTACATGTAAGGCCAAGCTCCTCCTTGATGCTGCTCAGCAGCATGGCTGTCTCACTATTCTCCGGTACCATGATACGGTTTCGCTTAAGTACTCTGGTAAACCTGCGGTACGCATACCCTTGCCAGGCGGCAAAAGTGATGGCTCCCGCTACCCAGATCCCTAACAGGATATATGCGGTACTTGCGGTAAGGGCTAGAGCAGGCTGCAGAGATTCCGCTACATACCCGGTCAGCCTCCCGCTCTGGTAATTCTGTACACTTGTGGCTACGCGCGGCGCGCTTAGGTGATGGGATAACCACGGCAGGATCAGAGCTATAGGAAACAAATAAAAGATTAAGGCCAGCTTAATGAGCCCATAACGCCATTTGGCCGGGAAATGTCCGGTGGATAACCTCCCCAGCGCCTGTATGCTGAGTGTCACTACACTTCCGGCAACGGTTAGCGGGATTAGAATATCGAGTAAGATCTTCATCGTCATCACCTACTTTTCCGAGAACCATTGCTTCAGCTCGTCAATATCCTGGTCCGACAGCTTGTCGCCGTCATACATGGCGGAGATCAGATTCTTAACCGAACCCTGATACAGCCCGTCCAGGACATGCTGAGTCTCGACCAGCTTATAGTCTTCAGGCGAAATGCCGGGCACATATTTGTTCAGCCGCCCATGCCGGGTAGCGGTCAGAAACCCCTTATCTACTAACCGTGACAAAAAGGTAGAGATCGTCTGCGCCTTCCAATCCCTTCCCTTCTGCATGAACTGGTTCAGCAGCTCCGTTGAAGTAACTGGCGGCATACTCGCCCAAATGGCTTCCATTAACTCTAATTCTGTATCCGATAGCTTCTGAATCTTGTTCACTGTGAACACCTCTTAGATCTGTTATGCGTCCATAACATTATTACTACACTACGTAGTAGTTATAATCTACTACATAATGTAGTGGTTAGTCAAATGTATATCCTGCCTGAGGGGATGCCACTTTCTGGCAGCAGGTACGGCCCAAGTCACGGGCCTTAAATTTCACACTGTAGCTCCCCTCCCAGAGCAACGGAAACCTCCAGAAAACAACAAAAAACGGCCCAAAAAACAAGGGCCGTTATCAGCAAGCAGCAAAAAATCGCTGCGTATTCAGTTAACCGACTTGTCATATTGCAGGTAGACTATATGCGTCTGGAGGTATTCATTCAAGCCATGCTTGCCGTCAGCGCCGCCGATGCCCGATTTTCTCCAGCCTGCATGGAAGCCTTGCATCGCTTCGAAATTCTCGCGGTTAATGTAGGTCTCTCCGTACTTCAGCCGTTTGATCACTTTCATGGCGACATTCAGATTCTGCGTATATAGCGATGAGGTTAAGCCGAATTCACTGTCATTTGCGAGGGCAATCGCCTCATCCAGGGTTGAGAACGTAATGACGGGGATGACCGGACCGAAAATTTCATCCTGCACAATCTCCATCTTATTCGTAGCGTCTGTGATCACTGTCGGCTCGAAGAAGCTGCCTCTTCCTTCTACTTTTTTACCGCCCAGGGCAATCTTAGCCCCTTCCTGAACGGCCCGGTCCACCTTCTGCTGTACCGATTCCTGCGCGGCCTTGTTGATGAGCGGTCCCATTTGGATACCGGTGTCCTTGAGCGGGTCTCCGTACTTCACGGCCTTCATCGCTTCAACCAGCCGAGTGGTGAACTCCTCCTTGATATCTTCATGGACATAGACACGCTCCGCACAGTTACAGACCTGGCCTGTATTAATGACCCGGGAAGCCACAATCGCCTGAACAGCCAGCGCCAGATCGGCATCCTTCATTACGATGGCAGGTGCTTTGCCGCCCAGCTCCAAGCTGACCTTGATGATGTTCTCAGCGGCCGCCTCCATAACCTTCTGCCCCGCCGGTACGCTGCCGGTAAGACTAACCATGCCAACCTTCGCGTTGCTGGCCAGTTCATTCCCCACTTCCGCCCCTCTGCCTGTAATGAGGTTGAATACCCCCTTAGGCAATCCGGCCTGATCCACGATCCGGCTGAACGCCGCTGCATTGTTCGGAGATTCGGCGCTGGGCTTCACGACAATCGTATTGCCGGTGATGAGCGCCGGGGCCATTTTTCTGGCAATCAGGAAGAACGGGAAGTTCCAGGGCAGAATCCCTGTGGTGACGCCAATCGCTCTTTTGAATACAAAAATATGCTCATTATCACGGTCGCTCTGCACGATCTCTCCCTCATAACGCCGTGCCCACTCCGCCATATAATCCAAATAATCCGCAGTGAAATGAACCTCGACGGTGGACAATTCCAGGGTCTTGCCGACTTCCTCCGAGATCAGCCTGGCGATGCTGTCCGCCTCTGCCCGAATGCCGTCAGCAATCGCATGCAAATACTTGCCGCGCTCTACCGCCGGAGTCTCCTCCCACTCCCCTTGGGCCTGCTCTGCTGCATCAATGGCGCGTATGACATCATTCCTTGTAGCCTTGGGAACCTGTGAAATTACTTCATCGGTTGCCGGATTGGTAACATCCATCCACTCTTTGCCTTCGGATTCCGTAAATTGGCCGTTGATATACATCAAATGCTTGGTCACTGTTTCTCCCCCTCAAGGTAGATTATTCCATTATCCCACCCACAGTGTAAACGCTATCATTATTTATTGTCAATAAGTTTAACATTTTTTATTTGTTTTTGTGTTGTTTTTCATTGACTTGTTGAGTTAAGCTGTGAATATAGATTTTCATTGATGGGAGGGATGAGAGTGCGAGTCAGTATTTTTTCCACTTGTCTGGTAGATCTTATGGCTCCGAAGGCCGGCATTGCCATGGTGGAGGTCCTGGAGCGGCTCGGCTGCGAGATTGATTACCCCGCTTCACAGGTCTGCTGCGGCCAGCCAACTTACAACAGCGGTTATCTGCAGGAATCCAAGCTTGCTATGCAGAACATGATGCTTGCTTTCGAGGCTTCGGATTATGTCGTAGGTCCCTCCGGCTCCTGCATCGCTATGTTTCATGAATATCCGAAGATCTTCAGCGGTGACCCGGACTGGGAATTGAAAGCGGTTGCTCTAAAAGAAAAATCCTATGAACTCACCCAGTTCATTGTAAAAGTGCTGGGTGTCACCGATGTCGGTGCCACGCTCGAAGGAACGGCTACCTACCACCGCTCCTGCCATATGACGAGGCTGCTGGGCGAGAAGGAAACGCCCTTCCAGCTGCTGGAGCAGGTTAAGGGATTGAAGCTTGAGCCGCTTAAGAACAGCGACAACTGCTGCGGGTTCGGCGGAACTTTTGCAGTGAAAATGCCTGAAATCTCGGAGCAGATGGCCAATGAGAAATGCGGCTGTGTGCTGGATACAGGAGCGGATATCCTGATCAGTGCAGACATGGGCTGCCTGCTGAATATCGGGGGACGCCTGTCCCGCAAAGGCGAGCCTGTAAGGATCATGCACATTGCAGAGGTGCTGAATCAACATCAGCCTGTAGTCAGCAAAGGGGGAAGCCGGACTTGAGCCTGCAAACGGATTCACGCAACTTCAGCGAACGGACCTCGGAGGGCCTGGGGGATTCCTTTATGCGCAGTGCCGTGGGGTCGGCACAGGACAGCCTTAAGACTAGGCGGCTGACGGCCGCTACCGCGCTGGGCGATTGGGAGCAGTGGCGGTCGGCCGGCCAGCTTATCCGTCAGCATACGCTGGCGAATCTGGACTTTTATCTGGAGCAGCTTGCGGATAATGTTGAGAGGCAGGGTGGACAGATCTATTTTGCCGCGACCAAGGAAGAGGCCAGCAGTTATATACGGGATGTCATTGAACGCAAGCAGGCGACCCGGGTCGTCAAATCCAAGTCCATGGTTACTGAGGAGATTGAACTGAACCGTGTACTGCTCGAAGCAGGCTGTGAGCTGATTGAGACGGATCTGGGAGAGTATATCCTGCAGATGGATGACTGGGACCCTCCCTCCCATATCGTAGCCCCCGCCCTGCATAAAGACCGGGAGCAGATCAGGCGCGTCTTCGCAGAGAAGCTCGGATATACCGGCGATGAGACGCCGGAGAAGCTGGCCGGGTTCGCCCGCACCGTACTGCGCCAGAAGTTCCTGGATGCGGAGGTCGGGATTACGGGCTGTAATTTCGCCATCGCTAACCTGGGCGCAATTAATCTCGTCACGAATGAAGGGAATGGCGACCTCACCGCCGCTATTCCCAAGACGCATATCGCAGTCATGGGTATGGAGCGGATTGTACCGACGATTGAGGAAATGGAGATCCTGGATAATCTGCTCTGCCGCAGTGCTGTCGGCCAGAAGCTGACCAGCTATATCACGGTCATGGGTCCCTCAGCGGCGGGGGAGACCGACGGACCGGAGGAATTCCATCTGGTGGTCGTCGATAACGGCCGCTCCGATATTCTGGGGAGTGAATTCAACGAAGCTCTGCAATGTATCCGCTGCGGTGCCTGCCTGAATGTCTGTCCGGTCTACCGCCATATCGGCGGGCATGCTTACGGTTCCATCTATCCGGGTCCGATTGGAGCGGTCATTACGCCGCTGCTTGGCGGTTATGACGATTATAAGGAGCTGCCGTATGCCTCCAGCCTCTGCGGGGCGTGTACAGATGTCTGTCCGGTGCGCATCCCGCTGCATGAGCAGCTCATTATGCACCGCCAGAACATTGTGAAGCAGAAGAGAACCGGCGTTGCCGACCGAATCCAGATGAAGGCCGCCGCCAAGCTGCTCTCTTCCCCTGCCCTGTTCGGCAAAACCCTCAGACTCGCCCATTCTGCCAGCCGGATCATGAGCAAGCACGGGCATATTGTGCGGGGGCCGGCTATTATTCAGGGGTGGATTCATTCACGCGATCTGAAGCAGCCCGTCAGGCAGAAGGACAGCTTCCGGGCATGGCTGGAGAAGCGCAAAGGAGGCTCGGAGCAATGACAGCAACCACGAACACGAGCGCGAACAGAAACACGAATAAGGAGGCTTTTCTGAATACGATTGCCTCCAAGCTGGGCCGGGAACGGAGGATTGAGGTTCAGCGTCCTGCAATCCGGGAGTTAATACCGAACAGCTACGGCCCGCTTACCCAGGATGATCTTGTAGAGATGCTTAAGGAGCAATGCTTCTTCATCCACACTCAGGTGATTGAAACGACGCGGGAGCTTTTGCAGAGAACGTTAGATGATCTGTTAGAGGCAAATGGCGGCGGGACCGTGATGACTTCGGGTGATCCCCGGTTCAGGGAATACGGGCTGGCCTTCCCGGATGCTGCCGTATGGGAAGAAGCGGCGGGACGGGCGGAGAATATCAGGCGTGCTGAATCGGCGAATACAGCAATAGTCTTCGCCGACTGTGCACTTGCGGAATCTGGAACGGTCGTGGTGGAGAGCCGCCCCGATCAGGGCCGGTCGCTCCATTTCCTGCCCGCTCATTATATTGCGGTGATTGAACGTGAGAAGCTGGTGCTTCGCTCCACGGATGCCGCCGCAGCGTTTAACCGTAGAATTCAGGCGGGAGAACCGGTGGGTTCATCGATTAATTTCATCTCCGGTCCCTCCAATTCTGCGGATATTGAAATGAAGCTGGTGGTCGGGGTACACGGGCCGCTGAGAGCCACCTATGTGCTGATTACGGGATAGCGTTATAGCCTACTTGTAATCCGTAACGTCAAATTCCCGATCCTTGTAGTAATATTTCCGGTCTTCCTCCGTGATCTCACGGACAACTCTGCACGGGCTGCCTACGGCGATCACATTATCAGGGATATCCTTAGTCACTACGCTGCCTGCCCCGATAACGACGTTGTTCCCGATGGTTACGCCCGGATTCACAATGACATTGCCGCCGATCCACACATTGTTGCCGATGGTGATGGCAATCCCGTATTCATAGCCTGAATTCCGGGAATCGGGATGGACGGGATGGCCTGCTGTATAGAGCGATACATTCGGAGCGAACATGACATTCTCGCCGATAACCACCTTGCCTACATCAAGAATCGTACAGTTGAAATTGGCATAGAAATTATTCCCTACGGTGATATTCGATCCATAATCACAGCGGAAGGGAGTCTCAATATGCACAAGCTCCCCTGTCTTGCCCAAAAGCTTGCGGATTAGCTCATCTCTCTCCTCGTGTGCGTCCGGAGAGAGTGAATTGAGCTGGTGAACCAGCAGCCTGGCGGCTGTCCGTTCTTCGGTTAATCCGTCCAGCCATGCTTTATAAGGTAATCCTGCGAGCATTCTGTCTTTCTGATTCATAAGATTCATAAGGTATTCCTGCCTTCGCTTAGTGTTGTGTGTTCATGGGGTAGGTCCAGAAGGCTTCCTGTCCGAAGCGGAGCTGAATCTCCTCGGCCGTCAGCACCTGATTGCCGACCAGCTCCGCCGCCTGAAATTGCGAACGGTGTGCCTGGATAGAGGCCATCTTCTTGTCCAGGAATGCGGTGACATCGACATGCACATCCGGGAGGCCAATGTGCTCCTCATGGCCAATGGCGAATGCCAAGCAGTGAACCACCGGCCGGTCAGCGGCAGGCAGGCGGTGAACCGCCCGGATAACCGCTGCTCCGGTAGCATCGTGATCAGGATGCACGCTGTAGCCGGGATAGAACGTAATCACGAGGGACGGAGTCAGCTCCCGGAGTAAAGACAGCATCGTATCCTCCAGCAGGCGCGGGTCGTCGAACTCAATCATTTTATCGTGGAAGCCCAGCATTCTTAAGTCTTGTATGCCGATGGCCCGGCAGGACGCTCGCAGTTCTTCCTTGCGGATCTCTGGCAGCGTCACCCGATTGGCAAACGGCGGAATCCCCATATTGCGCCCCATTTCCCCCAGCGTCAGGCAGGCATAGGTCACTTCTGCACCTTGCTCAATATACTTCGCAATAGTGCCAGCCGCTCCAAAAGCCTCATCGTCAGGATGCGGGAACACCACCAGTATGCGCTTGTGTTCTGTAGTCTGTGTATCGTTCATAGGTTCATTCCTCCCGGTGACATTATAGCTTAGCGAAATACTCGATAACAACCTCGCGGAAAATCAGGCCCGCCTGTGAAATATAGCGATTCTTATGCCATAACAAGGCTATTTCCCTGACCAGTCCCTGGTCCTCCAGCGGAATCAGACGGATACGATCCTGCGTATTCCTCGCCGTACCCGGTATGAAGGCCAGGCCGATTCCGGCTTCCACCAGGTCAATCAAGCGGGCCGGTTCGTCTCCTTCATACACATAGCGTGGCAGGAATCCTGAAGCCTGGCAGACGGAATCCACCAGATCACGAATCCCGTAGCCTTGTTTGACACCCACAAACCACTCATCCTTAAGCTCTATCAAGGCGAGGCTCTTATGGTCGGCCAGGTGGTGCCCGGCTGGAACGGCAAGGTAAATGTGATCGTTACAGACCACCTGACATTCCAAATCTTCCCCTCTGACCGGAGGGGAGGACAAGCAGAAATCAACTTCTCCCCGCTGGAGAAGAGTAATCATCTCCTGCATGGGCAACATTTGTACGTGAAAATGGATGTCCGGCTGCTTAAGGCGAAACGCCCGGAGAATCCCGGGCAATGTGCTTGCGGTGGTTACCGCTAATTCAAGGGTGCCGGACTCCAGGCTGGACAGGTCCTTAAGCTCCTGCTTCCCCTGCTCCAATTCAAACAGCGCCTTCTCTGCACGCTCAAGAAATCTGCGTCCCGGCTCGTTCAACCGCAGCTTCCTCCCGCTACGGTCGAACAATGGAACTCCGAGATCCTCCTCCAGCCGTTGAATAGTCTTACTCAGGGAGGATTGGGTAACATGCAGCCTGTGTGCAGCCTCGGTCATATGCTCCAGACGGGCAACCGCGATGAAATACTGCAATTGAAGAAGTTCCATATCCCGCCTCCATTCATTCCCTCAAGTCTATGAAATCATAACATAAAATGCGTTGGAGTAAATAACTCTTATCCTGTACGATAACTGTACAGCACTTGAGGGGGAATAACAATGAATGCACGGAATTGGTGGTTAATGATATCCGTTGGGCTGGGGATGATGCTTAACCCGCTTAACTCTTCGATGGTGGCTGTGGCGATCCCGAGGCTGCAGCAAGCGTTCAAGCTTGAATTCACCGTGGTTTCTTGGATTATTTTTTCATTCTATATTGGCAGCGCCATTGCCCAGCCTGTCATGGGCAGAGCGAGCGATATCTTCGGCCGCCGGAGAATTTTCCTGGCAGGACTGGTGATCGTCTTCGCTGCCTCCCTGCTCACGCCTTTGTCTCCGGGCTTCGGGGGACTCATCGTTCTGCGGGTTGTCCAATCCATTGGAACTAGTATGGTGGTCGCGGTCGGCATGGCGATCATCCGGGTGAATATTACAGACAAGCAAGCGTCCGCGCTGTCGGTGCTGTCCATGTTCACATCGGGAGCAGCTGCAGTAGGACCTTTTATCGGCGGGGTGTTGATCCATGTGTGGGGCTGGTCTTCCATCTTCTATATCAACCTTCCATTTGTAACGGCCAGCTTCCTGTTAGCTTGGAGAACCATCCCGCAAGACAAGCCGTCAGCAGATATAGTAACCAAGCCGTCCCTAAGGCAATGGATGAACCGGATAGACGCGCCTGGAATTCTGCTGTTCACCACAGGGCTGGTGGCTGTGCTTGGACAGATGCTGTCCGCCAAGTCCTCCGGTCATGTCTCCCCATTCAATGTAATCATCGGCCTGTCCGGGCTGGTCCTGCTTGCGGTCTTCGTAAGGCATGAGTTAAGAACAGCGATGCCCTTCATTCCTCTGCGTACCTTCGCCAGATATCCCGGGCTGATCCGTGTCAATGCCGAATTCATGCTGGTTAATCTGTTATTCTATTCCGTCTTCTTCGGTCTTCCTTCTTATTTGCAGCTCGTCCGTCAGGTCAGTGAATTCCACACCGGACTGCTGATGTTAAGCCTGGGTCTATGCTCGCTCGCCGTTTCTCCACTCGCCGGAAGATGGATCAATGCCTCAGGGCCCCGGCCAGCGCAGGCAGTATCGGCAATCCTCATGACCATCGGGTCGGTGTGGATTGTGATGCTGAGTCCGGCATCGCCTGTAATCAGTATCATTCTGGCCCTGGCTGCCTTCGGAATCAGCAACGGACTGAACAATGTCGCCATGCAAGCAGCCTTGTTCAATAACTCACCGAAAGAGATCATCGGGGTATCCTCCGGCTTATTCAGCACATCCAGATATTTCGGGACAATCCTGTCCTCCCTGCTGATCGGAATCATTATGGGCAATCAGTTCAGCTTCAGCGGCTTCCGGGTGCTGGGGATCATCCTCGCCGTGATTGCCCTGTGTCTGGTGTTCATGTCCCGGCGGCGTTCCCACAAACCCAAAGACTCCCTTCACAGTCTTGATGACCGCTAGGGAGCGCTTGGAAGACGGTTCTGACCCCGCTGGAAAATCTAAGCTTCGTCCAGAAGCTGCTGCAGCTTGCCTGCAACGGCTTCACTGTCCGGGGAGCGTACAGAATGTGTAAAAAACAGCTTAATCCGAACTTTACTCAGCCTACCCCTCAACCACATCGGCCCGCAGGTCCGCGGCAATCTCAAGAATCACAGGCACAATCGCCTCCAGGGACAAGGCCACGTACAGATCGCCCATGTACAGCCGGAACGGATACTCTGCCCCCTCATGACTCCACATGAAAAAATCCCCCTCGATCGACATCGCACTCTCCGCACCTTGAACGGTGTAGACCTGTGAATAATTGAAGCCGGATTTAGCGGCAAAGTATTGCTTGCATTCTTCTAAGGTTAGCGCCTGCTCTGCATTCTCTTCCTGCATGGAACGGGTAATTCGTAAACGCTGGCTCATTGATGATCCTCCACAAGGTTAATAGTTAAGCTAATAATCCGTTCGTGTTAACTCCATTAACTAATATCGGCCGGGTTGATAATCGCGAGAATCTGATGGTCTTTCCACACCCCGCGGATCTTCACATTCAGCCGGGCAATGCCTTCCTTGTGGAAGCCTGCATTCTCCAGCACACGGATAGAACCGGGATTATCCGGTGAGGCTTCCCCTGAAATCCGGTGGAACTTCAGCTCCTCGAAGGCATAGCGCACGACCTGCTTCACCGCCTCTGTCATATAGCCTTTACCGTTATAATCCTTGTCCAGACTGTACCCGATCATACAGCTCTGCAGCGGTCCCCGCACCACAAAAGACAGACTGACACTGCCGATGATCCGGCGGTCAGCCTTGTGAATGACCAGAAAGTCGTATCTCTCGTCCGCTGCCCGCTCCTCTTCATACTGCGCAATCCGCTCGCGCTGATATTCTTCCGTATAGAAATCCTCGCTGATCTCCGGCGAATGCTCTTCAAAAAATTCACGGTTACGCAAGTACATCCCCATCAGCTCCGCAGCATCTCCCGCCTCGGGGAACCGGATGTATACCCGTTGTTCTGTCATCTCTACGCCTCCATTCTTAATTGCACAATGCCGCTTCCTCCGGCTGTTCCTTGCATTCTGTGAACCGGTAGGTCCAGAAGCGTTCGGTTCCGTATTTGCCGCAGATCGCTGCATCTGTTGGCTCAAGGCCGCCAAGCACTTTCTCCGGCTGGAACTGGGTGCGATGCGCGAGGATGGAGTTGATTTTGACAGTGATAAAAGACGTTACATCGATGACTACATCGGCTGCTCCAATCCGCTGCTGATGGCCGTTCGAGAAGGCGACACTATGAACAACCGGACGTTCCGCAGCGGGCAGCCGGGCAATGGTACGAATCACCGCAGCACCAGTAGCATCATGATCCGGGTGTACACTGTAGCCAGGGTAGAACGTAATAACCAGCGACGGGGTAAGCTCCTTCACGAGCGATTCAATCCGCTGATCAAGAAGCGCCGGATCTTCGAACTCTATCATTTTGTCATGGAAGCCCAGCATCCTCAGGTCTTGAATTCCAATGGCCTTACAGGAAGCTTCGAGCTCCGCTTGGCGGATGGCCGGCAGGGAGATACGGTTCGCAATCAGCGGAACGCCCATATTCCGGCCCATCTCTCCCAGTGTCAGACAGGCATAGGTCACCTCTGCACCTGCTGCGATATACATCGCCAGTGTCCCGGATACGAAGTACGCTTCATCATCGGGATGGGGAAGTATCACCAGGATTCTTTTATTCTTCATAGATCTGTTATTCATGGCTGCTTAATCCTCCAGTATCGTTAAAAAGGGCTGCGGCTAAGCTGCAACGCCACAATCAGCTTGCCCTGACTGTCATGACCGGCCAGAATCAGCCGCTCGGTATCCTGCTCATCCACATGGGTCAGGCCTTCTGCGTAGATCCAGCCCTTCTCTGTCTTCAGGCCCACCCGGTAGGGTCCCGCACCTGAGATAGAGCCGTGGGTGTAACGGATCTCGGCATTGCTGATGAACACCGAGCCCGGAGCACGGGAGCTGTCGAAATGGCTGGCATATGCTCCGTTTGTAAGTTCAAGATGGATATATAGATCCTCAGAGACGAAATTGTCGATTCGAGTCTGAATGGCCTCGGGTTGAATGAGCTGCATAATGTCCTCCTATAGTGTACAAGAATAGCTGGTTCCAGTGCATTCATTATACATGAAAAAAAGAGCCTGCCCAAGGAACTCCATGAAGTCCTTAAACAAGCCTGGAGATGCTAAGAATTAAAGATTAACTATAGAGAAGACCTTATCATTGATGAAATAGACGTATTGGTCGCCGTACACTACATACCCGTCATAAACTTCGTCCGGGTCTCCCCAGGAGAGCAGAAGCTCTGTGATCGTCATGCCGCTGACCGCCCGCTCTTCACGGATGGCTGACCACATTTTATCGCTGATCTTGAAGTTCGTTTGCGGATTCTTGAAAAACAGTACCTCTTCGACATACTCACTAGGGTCATCACGAGGTTCAATCTTGAGCGGAACCTCCTGCCCGTTGGCCCGGCGGATGATCATTTCTAAATTACCATTGGCTGGGTTCGGGCGGAAATTGGCGATGGTTGCTTTCTCAAAGTTCTTGAACGGACTATCGGTAATCATGGCGTTCCGGGTCCACACCGTTAGTCCATTATAGTAATACTTCAAATAATCAATATTCTCCATGGTGTACATAGTATTGTCCACAAAATCGTTCAAGTCCAGAACCCACTCGGTTCCGGCTTCATTTTGCATCACAAAGTTCTGGTTGTTGTCATCAACATACTGTACACTTTTCACCCAATGGCTTCCCGGATGCCCATATAAATAGACCTTTTTGCCTAATACAATGCCCATGGTTCCTGGCAGCTTGCTGATGGCGTAGAGCATACTATTGCTCTTATTCTTGCCATCCTCTGTGCTCCAGACGAACAACGCTATGGCGCTGGAGGCATATTTGCCGTCGATCGCTCCAAGCTTCAGCAGGGTTTTGAAGGCTACATAGTTGGTGTTCTTATACAAGATGGAGTTATCCTTCTTCAGCTTGGTGCTTCCTTTGCTGCCTGTGAGCGTTACGCCAGTAGCATCCGCCGCTACAGTGAAGCCAGGAATCTGCCCGGCAAGCTTAACCGGTACATAGGCAGAGCCATTCACTAGTACAGATTTGGCTGGCGAAATAAGCAGGTTGCCTTCGACAAACGTAGCAATCTCTGTATACGCTGGTGCGGATGCGGCCGCTGCACGTCCGGCGCCTCCCGGATAGACCAATCCGAGCGCGAGCAGCAGAGTGGTGAGCAGTAATGCAAGTTTTTTCATAGATGTTCTAATTCCTTCCCCCGATGTAAGTTAGGTGTCCCGGCAAGGTGCCGGAATCTTCCAGATCAGTACATTCGACAAGAAGTTAATTATTTCCTCCATTACACAGACTAAGTGGCAGAGAATGTCTTAGAATTTTATTTGCTTTAAGGTTGTTGTATATCTATCCATTATTTTCTTAAAAGCACCTCTGCTATCCTTAATTAAGTCTAGATTACTTCGATATGCTATTTCCTCAACCAGTTGATCAATGCCCTTATCATCAGTTGTTATTTTTTCTTCTGTAATAATATGATTAAAAGCATATATGCATTGTTCAATCTGTGACTTTGCCCAGGTCCCCCGTTCAAACCGTTTTTTGAGCCGTCTCTCAATAGTTTCCTTTTCAGCATAGAGAATAAAATGATTTACCTGTATTCCGTCCATAATTAGGCGACCAATTATTTCATCATAATATTGACGCTTGATCAATGTCATAGGTACAAGAATAGTACCCTGGTAGGCTGAAGACAAATATTTCAACATCTCATAATTAAATATACGCCACTGGGTATGATCTTGAAAATTGGGTTCATGTAAGTCGGGAGGTATATTTTTACGGATAAAATAGCCTATGTTCTCAGGATCATATACAAATGAATTAGGCAGTCTTTTGTTTAATTCATAGGTACAAGTCGATTTGCCGGAGCCGTAGGCTCCATTTATCCAAACGATCATTTTAGCACCTCCTCATAAAAATACTTACTTCGGAATGTGAATCACAAATACCGTCGGTTCCCCTTCCCTGCTCTCCAGCAGCAGCGTGCCCTCCATCTTCTCCACATTCTTCTTGGCAATGGACAAGCCCAGTCCGGTTCCTCCGCTGGCCGTTGTCCGCGCTTCATCACCGCGAACAAACGGATCAAAGATCGTAGACCACAGCTCCTTCGGAATGCCCACTCCATTGTCCGCAATCTCGATCCTGATCTGCGTGTCCTCGGGAATCACAGATACCCGGATGCGCGTCCCTTCGGGATTATAGGCCAGAGCATTAGAGATCAGATTATTAATGACACTGGCGAACAGCTCGGGATCATAACGGGCATAGACCTCTTCTTCGGGCACCTGAAGGTGAAGCTCGAAGTCTTTTTGCTCAATCTCGCCGTAGGTGTCGGCAATGATCTCCCGCAGATGGTCGCCCAGCTCAAGGCGCTCTATCCGCAGGATGAAATCCGGTGAGTCGAGCTTAAGCAGATCCAGCATATGCTGAATGAGCTTCGTGACCTGAACGGACTTGGTGTAGATGTAATTCAAATATTTCGTCTGCCGCTCCGGGTCGGTAACGCGTCCTTCGATAAGCGCCTGCGCATACCCCTGGATGCTGGTAATCGGGGTCTTCAGGTCATGCGACAGATCGACCATCAGCCGCTGCTTGCTTTTCTCGGCCAGGCGCTTCTCCTCAGTGGTCTTCTCAATCACATCAGCCATGTAGTTGAAGCTGTGGCCGATCCGCAGGAACTCGGTCTCTGCATACAGAGCGATCCGCGTGTTATAATGCCCTTCCATCATACGGTTCAAGCCTAGATTCAGCACCCGCAGCGGCTTCTTGATCCGTCTGGAGACCCAATAGCTGTACACAAAAATCAGCAGCAGAATCAACCCGCTCACCAGGAATACATAAAAGAACACCGAATGATTCAGATAGGAGACCAGAAACTCGTTGTTAATGGAGATATTGATTACATCGCGGGGAATCTTAAGCAACATCCAGGCTGCCCCGGTATCCTGCTCCGTTACGCTCGTAATAGAATAATAAAAGGGCTGGTCGCTGCGGTTCTCCAGTCCCATATACAGGCTGTCCTCGTCATAAAGCTGAACCTCATCCTGCTTCTCACCAATCACCTGAATCACCCGCTTGCCGGAATCGAGCAGCTCCAGCCAGCCCCCGCTCTTCAGCAGACGGTCACTCTCCGGCCCTTGGCCCAGCTCCTCCCGGTACGTCCCGGCTTCCACAGACAAATTGGGGTCAGGCGTCATCCGCTCCCGGATGACTTGGGCGATATCCTTTTGTACGAACAGATAGACCACTAACACCAGCATGAGCAGCATACAGTTGAACAGCAGAAAGTCGATGGTCAGCGACGTCTGAAGCGGGCGGTTATCTCTACTTTTCCACGGGTGCTTCAATTTTGTACCCCAATCCCCTGATCGTCTTCAGGTATTCCGGTCTCTTGGAATCTCGTTCGATCTTGTCGCGGATATTGCTGATGTGCACCATGATGCTGTTGTCCTCGTAGACGTAGAAATCTTCCCAGACGGTCTCATATATTTTCTTGCGTGTAAACACACGGCCCGGCTGCTGCATCAGCAGCTCCAGGATTTTGTATTCGGTAGAAGTCAGAGCGACAGCCTCCCCGGCCACCTCAACCTGACAGGTGCTCCGGTCCAGTGTCAGCCTGCCGAGCACGATCTGCTCATTCGGCTTCTCCTCCTCCGCTGCCTTGGCATCGAACTGATGCACCCGCCGCAGCATGGCCCCGGCACGCGCCACAATCTCCAGCGGATTAAAAGGCTTAGCGATATAGTCGTCCGCTCCAAGCTCCAGCCCCAGGATTTTGTCATGATACTGGCTCTTGGCAGACAGGAATAGTACCGGGAAATGCTCGTGCTCCCGAATCCGCTTCAGCAGCTGCAGCCCGTCCATCCCCGGCATCATAATATCCAGAAGCGCCAGGTCAATCTTGTTATTCTGCATGAGCTTCAAGGCTTCAATTCCGTTCTCTGCTGTCAAAATATTATATTCCTTCTCCAGATACAGCTGCAGAAGCTCAACAATCTCCGATTCATCATCGGCTATGAGAATGGTATACATGGTGAATCCCCCTCTATCTTGTCATGCAAGCCGCGCTCTTTGTAACTATAGCCTGCCATTCTTAATCCAGTCTAAACCAAATCTAAAGAAAAGATAAAGAATTATTACAACTGACATTACAACTCGAAGCTTGGTCGTCACTGCGGTGAACATTTGGACTTCCGGCCGCTGTTGACTCCAGATTTCTTCTATTGGACCGCTGTGCGCGGTTGAAATCCGGAGTCAAAGGCGGTCGCTACCGCTCCTCCAGTTCCAAATTTCCCCTCCGCTTCTTTTGCTTTTTGTTTTTTTCTTTAGTGCTTCCTTACTGGACAGTCATTTAGCTCAGCTTTGCTGCTAAAAAGAAATAATAGCCCGAAACAGACATAAAGAACAGCCCGCACAGCCAATGAATGGCTTAACGGACTGTCGTATGAGGTATATGCTGGCTTATGCAGCTTTACCGGTGAGGATGCAGAATCAGCTTACACCGTAGGTACGGTTCCCCCATCAATCACATACTCGGCACCCGTAATGGATGCTGCGCGGTCGGAAGCGAGGAAGGCTACCAGCTCACCCACCTCTTCAGGGAAGCCGGGACGGCCGATGGGAATGCCGCCTAGCGCGTCCATTACCGACTGCAGCGCACTTTCCACACTGCCTGTCATCTCCGAGATACTCTTCAAGAAGGCATCGGCCGCTGTGGTTTGAATGAAGCCCGGTGCGACCCGGTTCACCCGGATGCCCTGCGGAGAGAATTCCTTGGATAGGCTTTTGCTGTAATTGCTCAACGCAGCTTTGGCGGCTGCATAGGGGATGGTCGATTCGATCAGCGGCAGCACTCTTTGAATGGAAGAGATGTGGATGATGACTCCCTTGCCCTGCTCCAGCATGAGCGGGATCAGCCCCCGGTCCAGCCGCACAGCTGCCAGCAGGTTCAGATTCAGCGCATCCATCCAGTGTTCATCGCTCGTCGCAAGGAATCCTCCGGCAGGTGTCGAGCTTCCTCCAATGTTATTCACCAAGATATCAATGCGGCCGAAACGCTCCTTAACCGCAGCAATTACCCGGTCCACTCCTTCTTGCTTGGACAGATCGGCCTGGACGAACAAATCCGATTGAGGCCCTTCCGTCGGAAGTGTCCGGGCGGTAGTCATAACTTCAGCGCCTGCCGCAGTGAATCTGTGTGCGATAGCCTGTCCCATCCCCTTGGTACCGCCTGTTACCAGGATTCTTTTACCTTCGTATTCTGTCAGCGGGTTAGCATAAGTTATAGCCATCGTTACAGCCTCATTTCATTAGGGATTCCTCAGGTTAGGCTGGAAGTCCAGCCGTCTAAGGTTTATATGTATATCTTAGACTTGATTAATATGAGCGTCTAATTTATTATTTTCATTAAATTCATTAATAATATTAATATATAAAGGTGGCTGTCTGTATGGAGCTTACACAACTGGAGTATTTTCTGACCGTAGCCCGGCTTGAGCATATGACCTCTGCTTCCAAAGCGCTGCGAATTACGCAGCCTGCCTTGAGCCATGCGATTTCCAAACTGGAAAGTGAGCTGGGGGTTCCTTTATTCGAGCGTAAGGGCCGCAATGTCCAGTTGAACCGCTATGGGGTTATGTTCAGTTCGCGGGTCGAAGAAGCGCTGCGCAATATCGGGAATGGGGTGCGGGAGATTGAGGAGTCGTCCAATGCGGAGAGTGGAACCGTTCATCTGTCTTATCTGAATATTCTTGGCGTGGACCTGATCCCATCACTTATCAGAGACTATCAGGCTGACCATCCGAAGGTACGGTTTGATCTGTATCAGGGGAATCACGGGGATATCGACGAAGCGCTGGATAACGGGACCTCGGATATGCTGATTACGTCCAGAGAGACTACGGCGGAGAATAAGGAATGGATGGTGATTCGCAGATTGCCGATTTATATTGTGGTCTCCAGTTCCCACCGGTTCGCCTCGCGTTCCTCGCTGAGTCTGTTCGAGCTGTCGGGCGAGCCGTTTGTAGGACTGAAGACGAATTGCGGACTCAAGAACACAATCACCTCCCTCTTCCAAAATACTAATTTCGAGCTGGCCTCTACCTATTATGCGGAGGATCTGATTACTGTGGCCGGCTTCATCAAAGCCGGGCTCGGCGTCTCCGTGCTTCCACAGACGCTCGGACTGATGCTTGACGGTCTGGTCTGGATTCCCATTCAGGAACCGGGCTGGGAATGGGAGGTGGGCCTGCAATGGCGCCGGGACCATTACCTGTCCCCCGCCTCCAGAAGATTCATGGAGTATATTCGGCAGAGTAGTGAAGTATCCGATTTAATTTTTTGAGTAATACCTTAAACCATTATTTGATATCTTGCATCGAAAGGGTGTTATTATTTTGATTAGAAAAGCGTTTCTGAGAGATTGCCCAGAGATCGCAAGGCTTTCAAGCCAATTGGGCTATCCAGTGGATGTCTCCCAACTTGAAGAGAGACTCAAATGTATCTCTAACCACAACGACCATATTGTTTATGTGATGGAATCAAACCACGTTTTGTTCGGATGGATTCATGCTAATGTACGTTTTTTAATCGAATCGCCACCGTTTGTTGAAATAGCTGGACTTGTCGTCGACAGTGCCTACCGAGGAAATGGGATTGGCAAACAATTAGTACAAGCATGTGAACAATGGGCAGCACAATCCGGATTCACAAAAATTAGAGTGCGCACCAATCAAACTAGATCAGATGCCGTCCAATTCTATAATCGAATTGGTTTTACAATTAAAAAATCGCAGCTTGTGCTCGATAAAGAGATTTAGCGAACCACACGACTACCAGGAAGAGCAATAAATCCATCTGCCAATTCAGCCATCTACCATCGTTTGTTTTAATTTTCTGCGTAACGTGCCTGAAGCTTTTGTTTATGTGATATTAGGATATCTTCAAGCGAAATATCATATTTATTTGCGATCACAATGAGATTTCCTAAAACATCTCCAAGTTCTTCTGTTAATTCAGACTTTTTCTCTTGATATGTACCTGTAACCTCATCTGGACGATCCCTACCAATCTCTAATGCACGAATTGCACGAGCTACCTCCCCGGTTTCCTCAGCAAGAAATCCAATACGGACAAAGATATCTAAGTCTGACCAGTTGCGATTCTTATAATATTCCTTAACCCATTGCTGAAATTCAATAATATCCATGTTTCCCTCCGGTATAACAAGATTGCTCGATCTCAAAAACTCGAAAATAATAATACCATATTGAAGCTTAACAATCTATTTAGTTTATAGCGTGAAGCATATAAATTCTGGCGCAATATTCAAATAAAGAGCTGTCTCACTAGCCGCTTCACGGCTTTGGGACAGCTCTATCAAGTCTTTTTAACGAATCAATGTCTGAATCTCTTCAATGGTTGCCTGGTACTGCGGCTTGAAATCAGCAGAATTCATATAACCTGCTATGCTGGTCAAGAATTGTCTGCCTTCAGGGGTTCCGCTAACCTTAGCGGCATCCAGTGCACACAGCAGCAGGTTACCGTTACCTACACGGCACTCTGTGAGGAAACTTAGCTTGTGATTACGCTCGAAATTATCGATGGTCTGTACAATAGGATTCCAGCTGCGGTCCGCCTCATCCATGATAAGCGATTTGGAATGCTGGGCGATGGTCCACCACGGGTAGGTGGAATGCGCTTCACTCGGGAAATCGCGCAGTACCGGATGCCCGTTATCGATCAACAGGCCCATGGTACCAATTGGAACCGGTCGGTTCATGCTCTCCGAGATGGAGCGGAACATCGGGTAGCACCAGAAATCCGTGCAATAATAGCCTTCGATTCCGTTCTGAACCGATTCCGGCTCCGGCATCAGCAGCACGTTACCGCCTTGCTCCAGCAGGGAGACTGCCTCCTCAGACAGTTCTGTGAACACATGGATGCCCTCAGCTTCAAGCGGGTTATCACTCTGCTCAGGATATATCCACAAGTCGTAGCTCTTGCGGATATCAGTTCCTTGGACCCGGAGCGTCAGCTCCGCCCGGCTCATATGCTCAACCGCCGGAAGCTCAATCGCCAGATCACAAATGTCAATGTAGTGGGTTCCGGCAGGAATAAAGGCTCCGGCTGAGCCCGTTGTCCGAACTCCCCCTTCAACCGCAAGCTCCCAGTGAAGCTCGATGGCATCCGGCATACCGCTGCGGAAGCAGCTCAGCTCCACATGGGCCTCGAAGGTCTCCCCGGCGCCGTAGTTATATTTAGGGAATCTTGCCAGCAGCACGGCATCATTACAGAAGGTCCGCCACTCTTCCGGGCTAATCAGCCCCTTGGAATCCATGAAGGCATCCAGAACACCTACCAATGCTGTACCCTGGCCGCTGAAGTCCTGAAGATCCAGAAGCTGGAACCCCGCTAGCCGGCGGGAACGGAAGGCAGCCTCTAGTTCTTCCTTGTAGCAAGCGACAGCGAGCTGGCCTGAGCTTTTAAAGTATGCATCGGCCAGATGGCCAAGCCCCTTACTCTCCAGCCGTTCGCGGAAAATGGCGAAGTTCCCGGCCTTCAGCGGGCCTGTGTACTTCCCGATTTCCTCGAAATCCGGAAACGTAGCATACTGGCCAATCTCATGCGAGATTACCGGAACCTGCGGTATCCATTCACCGGATTCGCTGCCGGATTGTACGGCCTTGGCTTCGGTACCGTACTGGATCAGGATCTCGCCGCCTGCCTCAGCGGATACTCCTTCACCGCTCCCGAAGCCCGGCGGAATAATCTGGTCGTCGTAATCCTTCATTGTACTTGGCAACGAAGTCTGGACATGGCCGAGCGGAGCGTCGCACATCGCATAGGAGCCTCTGAACAATCTGTCCCGGGTGAAGCGCACGCCGCTGAAGAAATCGTCATGCTCCAGCACCTCCGGCACCCACTGATGGTTATTGGAGCCTTGGGTGTATAACGGCCGGTCATCGAAGGCTTTGTAGTCCTTCAGGAATGAATCAATCCGCTCCTTGCTGCCCCACAGCTCGTTGCCCAGCGACATCATCACGAAGGATGGATGATTGCCGAACTCCCGCAGGATGGCATATCCTTCGCTGATCAGATAATCCTGCTCCGCCTGGTTATGCCCTTCGTCCGTCTCTACTGTAATGGTTCCCCAGAACGGCAGCTCCGGCTGCATGTAGATTCCGAGCAGATCGGCAGCGGTGAACGCAGCTTCCGGCGGGCAGCAGGTGTGGAAGCGGTAATGATTGATCCCATAAGACTTGGAGATCCCCAGAATTCGTACCCATTCCTCCACATCGGTCGGAGCATAGCCTGTGAGCGGGAAGATCAGGCCGTCATGCTTGCCGCGCAGAAAAGTCTTTTCCCCGTTGATGCTGAACTTGTCCCCCTCAGCCCGGAATGACTTGAGTCCAAAGATCACCTCCTGCCGGTCAACGGGAATTCCATCGCTGCCCTTGAGAACAAGGGTGACGGTATACAGATTGGGAGCGAATTCACTCCACAGCAGCGCCTCGGGACCAAGTACATAGTCTATAGTGAACGGACCCGGTGCGATGACATATTCCTCTTCCTCTACGGAATGTGTTGCCTCACTATTGAAGCTATTGGCAGATACCGCGAGTGTAGCACCTTGCTTGCTGTCCAAAGTTGCGGTAATACGGACTGTACGGGCAGGCAGATCAGAATTCAGCCGGATGCCGCTAATCCGGGCTTCCCCATAGAACTGTAGCTCAATCCGGCCGGTAATCCCGTTCCAGTTGGTCTGAGTATCCGGCGAGGTCATATGTCCGCCTTTGGTCGGATAGCCGGTGTTGTCCACCCGGATAGTAAGCGTATGACTCCCGCGCTGCAGCTGCGGCAGCTCATATACATGCGGAGTATTCAAGCTGTCGCGGCTGCCGATCTCGTGACCGTCCAGCCAGAGGGTGGTAAGCCTTGTACGTTCCAGATATAAGCAGCAGCGCTTACCCGCCAGCTCTTCCGGAATCACAACCTCTCTGGAGTACCAGACCGGTCCTTCATAACGGTATTCATCCGTCAGAGCGCCTACCAGAATCTCCTCATTCTTCGGCCCTTTACGGGCGAAGGAGGTAGTTCCCGGCAGCATGATTGCATCGGTAAAAGGTAATACCAGTCCCTTCCCCTTCTCTTCCAGCTGCAGCTTCCACTCGCCTTCAAGACTGATCTTTGACAGCACAATTATCACTCCTAATCATGGTAATCTCTATACTCTTGCGGCCAGATGCCAGCATGAATCCAGCAGTTCATCACTGCGCATCCAGCCTCCGGTCTAATCCTTAATCAAACGCTCCGCCAGCACTTCCCGGCTCCCTGTTAGTTTCTCCCTAAGCAGGGCTGTTTCCTGCTCCAGCAAAAAGCGCATGCCGGAAGGATACCGGCACGCGCTCAATGGATGAAACTGATTCCGTTGTCTGCTGAATAGAAACTTTTAAAGCGCTCCAACGATGGCATGCGGGACGTAATGCTCTTCCAGCCGGGTAATCTCTTCAGCTGTCAGCTGAAGGGATAACGCTCCCACCGCATCGGTAATATGCGACAGCTTCGTCGCCCCGATAATCGGCGCAGTTACCGGCTGTTTCTGCAGCAGCCAGGCCAGTGCAACATGGATGCGTGGAACTCCGCGCTCCGTCGCAATGGCAGCCACCTGCTCAACAATCAGGCGGTCCTTATCGGCTGTAGCGTCATATTTGGATCTCTGTACCTGATCCGTTTCCGAGCGCAGCGTAGATTCCGTCCAGTCCCGGGTCAACCGGCCGGAGGCCAGCGGACTGTAGGGGATGACCGCGATGCCCTCTTCCTTGCAGAGCGGCAGCATCTCACGTTCCTCTTCACGATAGATGAGATTCAGATGGTTCTGCATGGAGACGAACCGGGTCCAGCCGTTCATATCAGCAACATGCAGCGCCTTCTGGAACTGCCAGGCATACATGGCGGAAGCGCCAATGTAGCGGGCTTTTCCCGCCTTCACCACATCATGCAGGGCTTCCATCGTTTCTTCAATCGGCGTAGTATAATCCCAGCGGTGAATCTGGTACAGATCAACGTAATCAGTTCCCAGCCGCTTTAGGCTGTGGTCGATCTCGCTCATAATCGCTTTGCGGGACAATCCTCCGCCGTTCGGTCCGGTTCGCATAGGGAAGAATACTTTGGTGGCAATCACCACCTCATCCCTAGTAGTCATGTCCTTCAAAGCCCGTCCGAGCATTTCTTCACTCGTGCCATCCGAATAGACATTGGCCGTATCGAAGAAATTAATACCCAGGTCCAGTGCGGTACGAATCATCGTCCGGCTCTGCTCTTCATCCAGCACCCAAGGGTGCACCCAGCGCTTGGCATCGCCAAAGCTCATACAGCCCAGGCACAGTCTGGAGACATCAAGGCCGGTATTGCCCATTTTTGTATATTCCATTCGCTTGTTCCCTGCTTTCCTGAGAATAGTGTATATTACAGTCTCTCTTATTGTGCAACAGATAACGGATTGGCGTTATCACAATAGTCGCGAATGATTGCCTAATCCTACCGTTCTCATTAACACTCCCGCCGGATATGCCCTATAATGAAACCATATGAAACTAGGAGGCTCTCAAGTGACTGAAGCAATCGTAATGCAAAAGCTTGAGCTGTGCCGGCTGATTGAGCGGCATACAGGCCGGGACGGCGCTCATGAAACGGCCGTGCCTGCACTGCAATTCATCCGTTACTCCCAGGCGAGTGAGCCTGCTTACCGAGTGTATAACCCGTGTTTTTGCTTCATTACTCAAGGCGTGAAGGAGATTATGCTGGCCCAGGAGCATTTTGTATATACCTCTTCTGATTTCCTGGTGGCTTCCATGAACCTGCCGGTAGTGGGACAAGTGATTAAGGCGTCCCCGGACGTTCCCTATCTAAGCTTCAAAATGGAATTCACGCAAAGCCAGATTCTGGAGGTCCTCCATGAATCACAACTGCAGATTCTGCCCAGGGAGAATGCCCGGCGTGCCTTATTCGTCGGGCACATCGACACGGACCTGCTGAATGCGCTCCTCCGTGTGACGCGGTTGCTCGATACTCCCAAAGACATCCCGTTTCTTGCCCCTCTATATACTAAGGAAATTCTGTATAAACTGCTGCAGGGCCCTTATGGAGTAACGCTCGCCCAGATTGCCATGGAAGGCAGCAGCACTTACCGGATCAGGAAAGCAATTGAACAGATTGTCATCCATAGTGAACAGGCCCTGCGGATTGACGAGCTGGCCGATATCGCCAATATGAGCGTCTCCGCATTCCACCGCAACTTCAAGGAAGTTACGGCCATGAGCCCAATCCAGTTCCAGAAGCAGCTGCGCCTGCAGGAGGCTCGCCGGCTGTTATTAGCCGAGTCTGCAGATGCAGCCGATGTTGCCTTCCGGGTGGGCTACGAGAGCGCCTCACAGTTCAGCCGGGAATATTCCCGTATGTTCGGCGCTCCCCCGCGGGCCGACATCAAGCGGTTGAAGGAGAAATTTGAGCTTCCGGTACAGATTTGATAACCTGCTTAGTCGAGTACAACCTGCTTAGTCGCGATATTCGCGCAGAATTCGCGGTCATGCTCCACGAACAGGATCGTCGGTGTATATTCCAGCAGCAGCTCCTCGATCTGCATCCGGGAGATGACATCGATGAAGTTGAGCGGTTCATCCCAGATGTGCAGATGCACCTGCTCGCTGAGGCTGGCGGCAATCAGCACCTTTTTCTTCTGCCCGCCGCTGTACGTGGACATATCCTTCTCGAATTGCAGCCGTGAGAAATCGAGCTTCCGCAGAATCGACTTGAACAGGCTCTCGTCGATCCCCTGCTCTCGCGCATATTCACTTAAGTCTCCCTTGAGCTGCGAAGTATCCTGGGATACATAAGAGATAGACAACTGGCTGTCCCGCGCGAAGTGGCCGGTATAGCTTATGTCCTCGCCGCAGATCAGCTTCAGAATGCTTGATTTGCCTGAGCCGTTGCTGCCGGAGAGGGAGATCCGGTCCCCCTGTTCCAGAGCGAAGCTAACGCCGGAGCATACCGTTTTGTCGTCATAGCGGATCGACAGCTCCTCCAGCTCCACCAATTGCTGCTTATGATAGGGAAGCTGTGCAATCTTCAGGCTGTCCGCGCTCTCCAGATTCCGCAGCAGCTTCGACTTCTCGGCGATGGCGGATTCCTGACGTTGCTGAATCGACTTGGAACGCTTCATCATCTTGGCGGCCTTGTGGCCGACATAGCCCTTATCCACTTTTAATCCGGAATTCAGGCTGCCGTTCTTGGATTTCTCGACTTCATGTCCCCAGCCGCTGGTCCGTTTCGCCGAATCTGACAAACGTTTGATGTCCTTCCGCAGTTTCTCGTCCTGTGCCAGCTCGAATTGATCCTGTCTGGACTTGTTCTCCCACCAGCTGCTGAAGTTGCCCTTCTGGATCTCAATATTGGTCTTGTTAATCGACAAGATATGGTCCACACAGTTATCGAGAAAAGCACGGTCATGCGACACCAGAATATACCCGCTCTTCGTACGCAGATAGTCACTGACCAGCTTCCGGCCCTTCGCATCCAGATGGTTCGTCGGCTCGTCAATGAGCAGGAACTGGTTCTCGCGCACGAACAGAGCGGCCAGCAGCACCTTCGTCTGCTCCCCGTTCGATAGCGATTCAAACGGCCGGTACAGCGTATCCTCGGACACCCGCAGCAGCGACAGCTCGCGCATCAGCTTCCATTGCTCCATCTCCGGGTCGATCTCCTGCATCACATCCACGGTCAGAGCCGCAGGGTCAGCCACCGCAAACGGGAAATACTCGAAGCCCACCTGTGCGGATATCGTCCCGCTGTATTCATATTTGCCGAGCAGCAGGTTCAGGAAGGTTGTTTTGCCGCGGCCGTTGCGTCCGGTGAACCCCAATTTCCAATCTGTATCCAGCTGAAAGCTCACATTCTCAAAAATATTATCGTAAGTGCCCTCATAGGCAAAAGTCAGCTTGCTCACATTAATCAAAGACATACACATATCCTCCTGTATTCACAAAAATAAAAGCTGCAAGAAGGTTCTCCTCCCGCAGCTCAAATAAACACAGCAAATCTGTTCCCCGGACACTTACCTCCAGGCAGACTTGAATAAGGATATTTGGACCAGAGTGAAAAGAGGCAGACCCTTCCTGCATATAAACCATAAATTGCGCGCCACAAATAACGCTTGTTTATTGGTTACATTACGCAAGAATTGTCCGCACGATACTCTTCAACTCCAATCGCTTAATTAAGTGCATTCTAACACGAGTCTTCCCGGAGATCAACCCGTTAATCAGATCAGTCCGTACTTCAGGAAGCAATTATATAGTCCATCGTTCTCAATCGAATCGGTGATATCGTCAGCAATTGCTTTGAGCGGCTCGCGGGCATTGCCCATAGCAACCCCCACCTGGACATATTCCAGCATCTCCAGATCGTTAAGTCCATCGCCAATCGCCATACTGTCCTCAAGCGGGATATTCAAATGATGCAGGACATCAGCAATAGCCGCAGCCTTATGAACGCCAGGCATCATCAGCTCCCCGCTGTTCTCCCCGAAGATCGGGATGGAGCACTGAATCGCCGTGAACCGGTCCTGTAATTCCTCCTGAATCTGATCAAAGGGCAAGCTGCTCTCCAAGAAGCATACCTTATTAACGTCATCCAGATATAATTCCTCGTCCCCATAAGTAAGCGTTGCGATATAAGGGTGGGGCGACTGCCGTTTTCTCTCCTGCGCCTCAGGGTCATTCAGCAAGTCGCCATAGATTCTGCGTTCCAGATGCGGCTGTAAATGGCGGCTGCCGTGAAGCGCCGTATTGGATTCCAGAATGAAATCGACCCCGTTCGCGTTAAAATAATCGATCAAATGCTTCGCATCCTCCGGGGTCACTTTTTTATGATAAAGCATTTCACCACCGCTCTCCACATATCCGCCGGCCGCTCCAATCAACCCGTCGAACCCGATCTCCCAGATATAATCATAGATTTCAGCCTTGGAGCGTCCGGTGCACAGGTACAGCAAATGTCCATTCTCCCTTGCCTGCTTGCACGCCTGCACTGCCGATTCCGGGACCATTCCATTCTCCATGAGAAGCGTTCCGTCAATATCGATGAAAATAATCTTGCTGCTGGTCTGATTCATGTCCTCTTCTCCCCTTGGTCTAGTCTTCCACTGAACTATAGGTTATGAAATGCGTTCCAAGTCAAGCGTTATTTCCGGAAAGGCCGCCAGATTCATCGAGCCCAGATTTGTCCAAATAGATAGGATAGATAAGATACACTTTAGGTTTGAACTCGAAGCTTGGTCGTCACTGCGGTGAACATTTGGACTTCCGGCCGCTGTTGTCACCAGATTTCATATCCCGTGGGAGGTACATAATGAGAACATTACCAGATTCCTTAGCAAAAACAGCAAGAGCGGTGCTGCTCGGTACATCGCTGACTCTGGCAGGCGGCACAGTGTTTGCAGGTGCACAGCCAGTGGCTGCGGCATCCACAGCGGATGCTCAGGCGGTCTATAACCAGTTCCGCAAATATGTCAGCAATCCCGCAAGCCAGGCCCAGGCACGCAAATATCTTATGAATCATATCTCCAAAGCTGGCTCCTGGTACGGCACAGTAATGATCCTTCAACTTGAGAATGTCCAAAAGGCCGGCTTAGAACGGTTCTCCGAGAAGCTGTATAGTGATTCTGTACAAAAGGCGCTGTGGGATGCCCAAATTAACAACGATATGACCTATACGGAGATCCTGAAGCGGGTTAAAGCGCCTGCGGTCCGCAAGCTGATGGAGGAAATCTGGGATAAAGGTTACAAGCTGGAGACCAGCGAAGGCATGTATTATCCGGTCATGCATTATGAGGGCTTCAAGGCATTCAAGCCTTATGTCAGCAAGGATATCGCCGCTTATATTGATATCATGGCAACGGAGAGCAACAAGCCGTCTACCTTCGACGCCGGCATTGTAATTACCTGGGATGAGCTGATCGGCAGAGCGGCCAACATGAGTGATTTCGTCCAGGATTATCCGAAGTCGAACCGGACGGCGGCCATCCGCAATGAATTATCCTATACGGTTCCCCTAGTACTACTCGGCTCGGATAACACCCCAGCCTACGATTATGACACTAATGCACTCGACCCTGAACTGCGCCAGGCCTACGACCATGCCCAAACAACGGAGGGAACAGGCGATAACAAAGTGCTGAACATCTTGGTCAAGCTGGTAACGCTTCTGAATACTTCCGGTAATCAAAAGACGCCTGCGGTGGAAGCCTATCTGGATCAAGTGGTTAAGCAGTATACTGAGCTTTGATTAGTACAATTGGATTAGCTTGATAGATGCGCACCGGGTCCAATTGTGATCGGTTTTTCGATTACATTTGGACCACACGCGTATGTTGCGCCCCAATGTGTTCGGTTTTTCGATCACATTGGGCCACTCACCTCCGTAGAGCCCTAATGTGTTCGGTTTTTCGATCACATTTGGACCACACCCCTACGTAGCGCCTTAATGTGATCGGTTTTTCGATCACATTTGGACCACACGCGTATGTTGCGCCCCAATGTGATCGGTTTTTCGATTACATTGGGCCACTCACCTCCGTGGTGCCCTAATGTGATCGGTTTTTCGATTACATTTGGCCTCGGCCATCAGACCGCAAGAAGGCTGTCCTTCATCAGAAAGGACAGCCTCTTTGCACATCCGTTACAGTAAATCCTCTTCCTGCGCGCCGGTAATAACCGTAACAATACTTGTGCGTAGCTGATCTGCATTCTTGGCCTGATACGGATCGGCGGCGTAGATGACGGCATCAGATATATAGCCTTCCGCTATCCGGCCCAGCTCATGGCCGCTTCCGAGAATCCCGGCCGCGTCTTCGGTGGCTGACCGCCATACTTCCGCCCGGCTCAGCCCGTAGTCCAGCAGGGTGTCGAATTCCTGCAGGTTGTAGCCATGCAGCGCAGGCGTAGCGTAATCGGTGCCGAAGCCCAGCCGCACCCCCGCCTCTCTGGCATATCCAAGCGCTATAGCGTGAGCATCAGCTGCCCGGGCTGCCCGTTCACAGATGAGCGGACTTAGCGCCAGCACTCCCTTCGGATCAGCAGCGATCCGGTAGATAGAAGTGGTCGGCACATAAGCCACGCCGGATTCGGCCAGTCTTCCGGCCTGATCCCAGGTCATGAACATCCCGTGCTCAATAGATTCCACACCGGCCTGAATGGACCAGTCAATCGTTACCCCGCCCCAGGTATGCACCAGAACCTTCTTCCCGTTCGCATGGGCATGTCGGACGATGAAGCCGAACTCCTCCTCGGAGAAGTTTGGCTCCGTGACCTTCTCGGTCTCAGCGCCAAGGCCGCCGGTCGCCATGATTTTGACCCAGCCTGCCCCGGTCGCGTAGATCTCCGTCAGGCGGTTCTCCAGATGCTTGATCCCCTTGGCATCGGCAGCTCCCAGCATTTCACTGCTGGTCTCTACCCGCAGCGGCTGCTGGTAATACTTCACGAGATGCCGGATCGTGGCAGGCAGAATACCGCCGGCGTCGCGGGCTGTTGTTACCCCCGTCCGCAAGGTAGCGGCGAAGGCCTCCGCCTGCATCACCTCAATCTCTCGGGGGTCCCGGCGGAGCTGATCCTCATGGTCGAAGTCGGTCCAGGCCAGATGGGTATGCAGATCCAGAATGCCCGGACTGATCCATAGCTGCTGCTGCCGGGAGCCTTCCGCCTGTTCCGGCTGCGGCACCGCTTCAGCCACTGCGGTGAACCTTCCGTTCGTAATCTCGATATCGAAGCGTTTCCCCTGGGTACCTGCAATATGAATTCCCGTGTATGCCTGAAATTGCGGCTGCTTGAGGATCATTCCGCTTCCCCCCAGACCTGGCGGACGGCCTGCACTGCCGGTTCAGCATCCAGCTTCAGCAGTCTGGCCAGCGTCTGTACCGCCGCCTCCACACTCTCGCGGCTGGCGTTCGTTCCGAAATGGTTCATCCGCAGCAATTGACCGAATAACTCGCCGTCCCCGGGAGCTACGATACCGATAGGCTGCTTGATCAGCAGAAGCGGCTGCTCGTCAACCCGAATAGTCGTAGTCAGCGTAGAATAATGTCTGCTGTCCTTCTGCCAAGGCGCAAGCCCAAGCTCCGAGATTCCGGCGACAGCAGAAGCCGCCGCGCGTTCATGCCGCTGGATTACCTGTGACAGTCCCTCTTCGGCAACAGCCTCCAGTGCTTCGATTAGAGCTCTGGCTTCCAGGACCGGGATATTCGGCGGGACGCGGAGCTGCGCTGCGCCATCCGGGGACCGCTGCAGATCCAGCAAGGACAGAATGGAATTGCGCGGAGCCCGTTCGTTCGACTCCAGGAAGGCCCAGCCGCGGGGAGAAATACTGACCGCGCTGATTCCGTTAGGACCGGCGAGTGCTTTTTGCGCACCCATCACTGCGAAATCTACTGCCCACTCATCCACGGACAGCGCCTCTCCCCCGACAGCCGACACGGAATCCGTTACCGTAATCAGGTCATGCCTGCGGGCCAGCTTGAAGATCTCCTCCGCAGGGTTCGAGCCGCCTGTAACCACCTCAGCCTGCACCAAAGAAATCGCAACCGGCTGATGCAGCTCAATCGCTGCGGCCACCTCCTCTACCGTAACCACCTGGTCGAAGGGAACCTTCACTTCCGCCACTGTGGCCCCGCCGCGCGTAAGCCACTCGCCGAACAAGCTGCCGTAAGGTCCGGTCACTATGTTCAGAATCGTACGTCCCGGCGCTGCAATTCCTGCCGCTACCGCCTCAATGCCTAGAATCGCCTCCCCCGGAATGATTACCGGAGGATGCTGTGTCCCTAATAGCCGGGACAGCTGCTGTGTTAATGTGTCCAGCTCAGATAGCGTGAGTGGTACGAATCCTGTAGTTTGACGGTTCATATATTCCTCCTGATGTGTTGAATGTTCAATATTGCGGCATCTTGGGAACCGCAGACAATAGCTCACGGCTGTATTCATGCTGGGGCCGGACGAAGAATTCATCCTTCGAATTCACCTCGACCAGCTGCCCCTGACGCATCACAGCGACGGTATCACTGACGGCATGAATAACTCCCAGATCATGGGAGATGAACAGCATCGTAAGATTAAGCTCAGCTTGCAGCGTATGGAATAGCTCCAGCACACTGCGCTGCACCGAGACATCCAGTGCGCTGGTAGGCTCATCGGCGATCAGCAGGCTAGGCTCCACGCTAAGCGCACGGGCAATGGCGATCCGCTGGCGCTGGCCGCCGGAGAATTCATGCGGATATCTGTCCAGAGACTTGGCATCCAGCTGCACCCGGCTAAGCAGCTCCTTACTTCTGCGCTCCACCTGTGAACGTTCTACAATCCGGTGGAACAGCAAGGCTTCAGCCAGAATCTGCCGGACGGTATGCCGGGGGTTCAGCGAAGAATCCGGGTTCTGGAAAATCATCTGAATCTGCTTATACTGTGCCTTGCTCCGCTTCTTCCCTAACGGCTCTGCACCCAGCAGAAGCTGTCCTTCATCCGGGGTGATCAGTCCGGCAATGACCCGGGCCAGCGTAGACTTCCCGGAGCCGGACTCACCGACAAGCCCGAGCGTGGTATGCCGCTCAAGCTCCAGCCGGATCTGATCGAGGGCGGTGAATCCGCCATAACGGACGGTTATATCCTGCACCTGTAATGCTATTTCCATGAGCCCCCGCCTCCTTCCAGCTCCGGCAGAGGGAGCACCGAATCCATTAGCATCTGTGTGTAAGCCTCAGCCGGATGCCGCAGCAGGCTATGTGTCTCGCCTTGCTCAATGATCCGGCCCTGCTTCATTACAACCAGTCTGGAGCAGAGATTGGCGGCAATCGCCAGGTTGTGGGTCACAAAGACCATAGCGAAGCCCAGCTCCTGCTGCAGACTGGTAATCGTATCTATAATCTGGCGCTGAACCGTCACATCCAGCGCCGTGGTCGGCTCATCGCAGAGCAGAATGCCCGGCTTGCAGGCCAGCGCCAGAGCAATGACCACACGCTGACACTGGCCGCCGGAGAGCTGGCCCGGGTAGCGGTCTGTTGTCTTCAGCGAAGCTGGAAGACCGAGCCGTTCAAGCAGCTCCAGGGCAATGCGCCGTGCAGCCCTCATACTGGTTCTCTGTCTGTAATAGACAACCTCGGTCAGCTGCTTCACTACCGGACAGAGCGGGTCCAGCGCTCCTCTGGGGTCCTGAAACACCATTGCACTGCTTACCTTGCTGCGGACCGTTCCTCCGGTCTGCCCCACACCGCGCGGAAGCAGGCCGAGAATGGCCCGCAGCGTCAGCGATTTGCCGGAGCCGGACTCGCCGACTAGTCCCAGGCTTTCGCCGCGTTCAAGGGAGAAGCTGACGCTGTTGACCAGGATTTCTGTGGAAGAGGCTGCGAGTGTCAATTTTTCGAGTTCAAGTACAGGTTGTGTGGTCATCCTTTTCTCCTCCAGATATCGGCCAGTCCGTCTCCCAGGAGAGACAACGCAATTCCCGTATACACGACTGCGAAGCCGGGAACCGCCGACAGCCACCAGGCTGTGGTAATGAAGGGTTGTCCGTCTGCGATCATCGTTCCCCAGTCCGGCGTAGGCGGGGCAATCCCGATGCCCAGATAACCCAGCGTAACAATGGCTACCAGGAGTCCGATCATATCCGTCATCAGCACGACAACGGCTTGCGGCAATACATTCGGCAGAAGATGGCGCAGAAGGATGCGGTGTCCGGGCAGACCAAGCGTCTGCGCCGAGGCAATCCATTCCTGCTTACGGAAGGAAGCGCTGAGTCCTCTGACCACACGGGCGAATACAATCCAGCCTACGAGAATGAAGGTGATGTAGATTCCGCGCTCCCCTGCCCCGCTGGCGAAGGCCACGATAATGACGATCAAATAGAATGGGAAGGCAATAAAAGTGTCCGTGATCAGCGATATGATTCTATCGGTCCACTTGCCATAGTACCCCGAGATCATGCCCAGCATGACGCCCGTGCAGAACGGAATAATCTCAGCCAGCACCATGATCGTCAGATCCGTCCGGGCGGCATAGACCAGTCTGGTGAACAAATCACGGCCAAGCTGGTCGGTACCGAGCCAGTGGGCTGCGGAAGGCGGCTGCAGGAAGGCGCTCAGATTCTGCTCCGTCGGGTTATATGGACTTAAGTAAGGGATGAATATGGCGAGCAGTATAAGTATAGCGAACATAATGATCCCGATCAGTAGTGACGGGGTGTTAAGTACTCTTCGGAGTCCGCTTGTGGGCTTCAGGGTGTCCGGGAGGGTTGTGTCTATCTGTGTAGTATTCATGATTTCCCCTTCGTTCTGGGATCAAGCCACCCGGAGATCATTTCGATCAGCAGACTGATGATCACAACAGCCAGCGCACAATAGAGCGCAATCCCCTGAATCACCGGAAAATCCCTATTCGAGATGGAGGTGAACAGCAGGCTGCCGATGCCCTTGATACCGAAGACCTGCTCCACAACGAGCGTTCCCCCGATCAGGTAGGACACATTCACTCCCAGCAGCATCAAGGTAGGCAATGCCGAATTGCGCAGCACATGCTTGAACAGGATCACTCTGGACGGGATTCCAGCTGCCCGGAGAGTGACAACGAATTCGGATTCAAGCACCTCCAGCATTTGCGCACGCAGCGAGCGGACCAGCGTAGGAATCTGTGAAAAAGCAATCGTGACCGCCGGTAGCACCAGACTATGGAGCGTACCCGACCAGCCCTCGCCAATTCCCCCTACGGGGAACCAGCCCAGCCGCACGCTGAAGAACAAAATGAACAGAATCCCAACCCAGAAGACCGGCATCCCTAGGGTGACCGCTGGAATAATGCGGATCAGATGGTCGAGCAGCTTGTCCTTGTGGGTGGCAGCAACCGTTGCCAGCAGGAGTGCTGTAATGATCGCAAGCCCCGAGGCGATTATAATCAGCAGTAGTGTGACCGGAGCACGCTCTGCAATCAGCTCTCTCGACGAGGTGCCGGCAATAATAGAGTTTCCGGTATCTCCCTGAGTGAAAAGCAGCTTCACGAACCGGGTGAACTGATCCCACAAGGAGAGATCCAGTCCGAGCGTGTGGTGCATATTCTTAAGCGCTTCAGGTGTGCTGTATTCACCGAGAATCATTTTGGCGGGGTCACCGGGTACTATTCTAATCAGGAAAAAGACCGCCGTCATTACGCAGAGGATAACAATTAAGGCTCTTACAAGGGCTAAGGCCAGCCACTTGTAAGAACCGTTGTTTCCAGCTGCACCGCTCAGGGTCAGCTTGGATTTCATCATTTAGCTAGTCGGACATCTTCCAGACGGATACTGCCGTTAGGCAGAACCACAAGTCCGTCTACAGAAGATCGGGCGCCGATCAGGATATCCGGATAGTACAGCGGGATGTAAGGAACTTCATCTGCAAGCGTCTGTAAAAGCTCGGTGTAGATCGTAGCCCGTCCTTCACCGTCAGCTGTCTTCTGGCCTTCATATAGCAGCTTGGTTACCTTCTCATTCGTGTAATGCGTCCAGTACGATTTGCTGAAGCCTTCCGGGTCGGTCTGGAACGCCAGAATCGAGTTCGCTTCCGGGGAATCCGCCTGGCCGCTGTTCAGCATCGCCGCGAAATCATAAGCGAAGAAGCGTTCGCGGAAGGTAGCCAGCTCCACCGATTCAATCTCAATCTTGATCCCGATCGCCTGGCCGGCTGCCTGGATAATCTGGGCTTCCTGGGCCCGGGTGCTGTTGCCGGAAGCCACCAGCAGCTTGGTGGAGAATCCGTCAGGGAAGGCCGATTTGGCCAGCTCTGCCTTGGCAGCCGCCGGATCGAAGCTCAGTGCCTTGATCTTGTCATTGGCATTGTAAGGAATCGTTGACGGCAGCAGGGAAGTCGCCGTCTGCGCATAGCCGAAGGTCAAGGCCTTGGTCAGGCCGTCACGGTCAAGCGCAAGCGCCAGTGCCCGGCGGACATGCACATCGGAGAAGTGCTTATCCAGTGTATTGAAGAAGAGCTGTTCAGTCACCCAGCTGCCGTTCGTTACCACTGTTGTGTCTGCACCATCCTTGATCTCGCCCGCATTCTGTAGCGACAGGGCTTCAACAGCATTCACGGCCCCCGCCTTAAGCTGGTTGATGGCCTGACTGTCATCCTGGATCAGCTTATAGACAAGCTTGTCGATATAAGGCTGACCTTCCTTCCAGTAGTTGGTATTCTTGGTGAAGGTAACATCACCTGCCGGGTCCCATGTCTCGATCACGAACGGCCCCGTGCCAACCGGCTTCTTAAAGAATTCCTCTTCGGTCACTCCGCCGAAGTTATTCGGGATAATTCCGTTCGAGAAGTTCGACAGCTCCGAGATGAACGGGGTGTAGGGCTCTTTTAGCGTGATTACGAGTGTCTTCTCATCCTGTGCCTTCACCGTATCCACCTTGGCCGAGATAGCCAGCGGACCGCCAACCTTCAGATGCCGCTGCAGGGAGAATACCGCATCCTCTGGTGTCACCGGCGTACCGTTCGAGAACTTCAGGCCGTCACGCAGCACGAACGTATAAGTTAAGCCGTCTTCGCTGATCGTATGCGAGGCTGCGAGCTGATCTGTAATTTCACCCTTGCTGTCAAAAGCAACCAGTGACTCAAACACTTTATCAATCGCGAATGCGTTATTCGATGTAATCTGGTTATGCAGATCAAACGACGTTACGGAAGCCGGGCGGCCATACACGAAGGTGCCTCCAGTTGCAGGCTCTGCTGTGCTTGCACTTTCCGTTGCGGCTGGAGCCGTACTGGCCTGAGCCCCATTACTCGAATCCGCAGGATTAGCAGACCCAGAGCAGCCGGCAAGCAGCGATACGAATAATACCGCAAGTGTACCGAGCCCTGCTGTTTTTCTCATAGAAGCTTTTAAATTAATCACGTGTGATCCACCCTTCCTATAAATCATATATGTTTAGTATGGATTGTATTATGGATCAGACCTTCACTTCTGTCAAACAAAAATTCATCCGGCAATCCGAATTGAATCATAATGTTCCAATGAAGGAAATGTATTCGTTATCATCCGCCCGTTATGGCTCTCAGAAGGCTATAATCGTCCAGCTCCAGATCAGGCTCTCTGCCGAGTGCCAGCTTCGCCAGCTGATAACCGATATACGGCCCCATCGTAAGTCCTGAAGCTCCCAGACCATTGGCCGCAAGGACTCCGCTCCACCCGGGGACAGCCCCTATGACCGGCAGAAATCCCGGAGTGAACGGACGGAAGCCGACCCTCACTTCACTATAGGTACCGTCCGCCAGTCCAGGCGCTACTTCCAGTCCCTTAGCCAGAATCTCCTGCATACCGCCGGCGGTCACTCTGGTATTATATCCTTCTACGTCATTCTCATGAGTAGCTCCGATCACAATCTGCTGCCCGGCAAAAGCGAGCAGGTATTGATCGCTTGGCGGGATCACCACCGGCCAGACTTCCGTATCCTTGTGGTCAGATACCTGCAAATGCATGATCTGCCCCTTTTGATAGCTCACCTTGAAGTCAATACCAAGCGGCCGGAGCACCGGGTTCGCCCATGCGCCTGCACAGATAATCACTTCATCCGCCGGATAATAGTGTCCCCCTGCGTGGACTCCTGTTACCCGGCCCGGTTCAAAGGCAAGCTCAGCGTCACCGGTAACCATGACCGCGCCCTGCTGCTGTGCAGAATGAAGCAGAGCGTCCCGCAAGGCGCGGCCATCCACTCTGGCAGCACCGCTGATATGAACCGAGGCGTATCCTTCTGCCAGCAGCGGGAACCGTTCACGGGTCTGCTGTGCGCTAAGCCGCGTGATGACTCCTATCTCCGGGGCATCTGCCAGCCGCATCCGTGCCCGCTGTTCTATTTTGTCGAGCTTGCTTTCATCCGTATGTATACTAAGCGCCCCAACCCTGGCATAACCGGTATGCGCTTCGCCCCCTTCCTTAAGCTGGTTAATCAACTCGGGATAGAACCGTGCCCCCGCCTTCGCCAGCCGGTACCAGGCCTGATTGCGCCGCTGCGACAGCCAGGGACAGATAATGCCTGCCGCTGCATCCGTAGCTTGTCCAGGGTCTTGACGGTCTATAATCTGCACCTCCGCGCCCATCACTGCTAACTGGTAAGCTGCCGATGCCCCGAGAATACCTGCTCCGATCACAATAACTTTCTTCATCTGTACGCCCTTTCTGTGGCAGTCGGATGCTGTAGGCACTTGAACGATAGTAACTGCATTTTGTACAATAGATTGCTGTAAAAAAGGCTTCGAAATAGCATCTATTGTATTCCGTACAATTGAATATTGAAAAAAGGCCATTTTTCACCCAAAACACAACATTCCACTGTATGAAATACAGTAGAATCTCATTTTACGGTCTGCTATGCATTTTCTATTGCAGGAAATACAATCACTTACAGTGTTAAAGCTGATGCTGTACAAATCTCAGCTTACCACAGCTTACCACAGGTCGTTCCTTAGAAGAAGTAGCCCGCCCCGCTTCCCAGCGCAATAATGCAAAAACCCCCGGAACACCATTCCGGGGGGAAGCACACAAACCTTACAGATTCAGTTCTCTGATCCGCTCCGCAAGCTTAGGGAACACGCGGAGTGCGTTGTTATAAAAGACATCCTCATGATAGGCTTCTGGCACCAGGTGCTTCACGAAGGTAATATAAGCGTCCAGCGGGACCAGCGGCCAGTCGGTGCCGAAGACCAGCCGGTCGTATTTCTCGGCGAACACCAGCGCCCGGCGGAAATGATCGGTATAGGTCTGCTCGGTCAGCAGCCGGTCCACCTTGGCCTGATCGCCGACAATCCAGCCGGACAAATCCGTGTAGAGGTTAGGATTCTTTTCCAGCAGAGCTGCGGTGTCCATAACCCAAGGATCGCCCAGGTGGCATAGCATGAAGGTAATCTCCCGGTGCTTCAGGAAGGTCTCCTCCATGGACAGCGGGTGGGAATACTTCAACAATCCCTGGTCCGCGTAAGTCAGTCCGCCATGAATGACTACCGGCAGACCGTAGGCCGCAGCCAGCTTGTAGACCGGATCATAGATCTCATCCCCCACATTGAAGTGGTAATACCCGGCGTACAGCTTGATGCCAACGACATCGGAGCGCTGCAGCGATTGCTCCAGTGCTTCGAGCTGCCCCTCCAGATGAAGGGTGAGCGGGTTAATGCCCACGCAGGTGAACAGATTGTCCGGCAGTGTCTCGCTCAGGTCAAGCAGCATAGGATTGAGGGCAGCGGAATCGGGAAAAGCTCCGGCAACCGTCTCGGTCACTCCCATGCCAACTCCGGCAATGACACCGCTGCGGCGGAACTCCTCCAGGAGTCCCTCGCCGGTATAATCGATATGCGCCAAGGTCTGCGCCGTTTCGTGGAAGGCTGCAATATTGGAATAATGCACATGTGCGTCAATGATTTTCATAGAAGCTTCCTTTCTCTGGCTCACTTCTTGAACCGGATCGACAGCAGATCGCCATAGGCCTGCTCAGGTACCTGGAGATCCGAGATCAGATAGAATTGCGGCTTGCTGAACTGCTCCTTGCCATCCTGTAGATGCAGGTACTCCTCCGCATAAGACGTCAACGCGACGGAATTGACCATCAGAGAAGGTGAAGGATGCTTAAATGATGTAACTAATGATAGACGCTGCTCGCGTTCCATGGAACCGACTTGCAGAATCCCGTTATGGCTGGCATCCTCTGCCTGTCCGCGGCCTGACTTGTAGGTAAGCTCTTGACCCCTGCTGTTCTTAAGGTACGCTCTGCCATCCTTCATGTCGGAAGCGGCAGTATAGAAGGTTGAGGTCTCAAGCTTCAACGGGCATAGCGGACCGCCTGTATTCTGCTCCACATGTACCGTAGAGACAAGCACCGGAACGCCCGGCAGCAGCATGAAATACTGATGCAGTACGAGTCCTTTGTATTTATCATTCTTCTGAATGGTTACGCTCATCCGTATCCCTGACCAGCGGTTCCCCTTGTTATCGGTCAATTCGGCGAAATCAGCCGTTAACGGCTCCTCCATGAAGCTGCGCAAGGCAATGTCGCCCACACTGGTTACGATTCCGCCTACCCATGGATTCCACCAGGACTTTGCAATCGGCTGCGGAAAAGAAGATTCAAGCCATTCCTCGCCCTGATGGGCAAGCGAGAACAATCCCGGCGCGAAGTCAGGGCTGGCCTGTATCCGCAGAATGCCGTTGTCCACAGCCAGTACCTGTGCCCCTTCTGCTGTGAGTCTCTCCTGCCGGACACGTTCATCCGCGACAGGCAAGACCAGGAAGGAGTGATCCTGCACATAACTGTCCATATCCAGATGCAGGGTCAGTACATCCGGGGCAGCGCCTGCCGGTACTGTCAGCGGCAGAGCCGCTTCTCTGAGCTTCTCTTCCTCTTGTACCGTGATCCGGGATTCTTCCGTGCTACCTGCTTCGGAAGAGATCCGAATCTCACCCGCCAGATAGCTCTTCTTCTGCTCCTGAAGGAGAAGCTTAGCCTCTCCGCTTATGAACGGATTTCCGTTATTCAGACTGAGCTCCAGCTGCTCTGTAGTGGTCAGTTCCTCAGCATTGCTGTTACCGCTTTGCAGCGCATAGGCACGGAAATCCTGCCAATGGTCCCAGGTTCCCAGCGCGATCCGCAGCGGCGGCGTCTCCTTACGCCCGCCGGCGGGAATCCGCCCCAGGGAATGCTCTACGGCATGCATCCACGAGTCCTGAATCAGCTTAAGCTCTGACGGCCAGCTAATCCCTCTGGAGAAGCCTTCATCCGCAGCGAACATCCAGTTCTCCGTGAATTCCTGCGCTTCCCAGTAATCCATGCCGGAGGCTTCAGCCCCTGCGCTCAGATCTATATATTTGCCTCGGTAAGGGATGACGCCTCCATGCAGGTTGAAGCGGAAGCCGTCCCTCAGGAACAGTTCTTCCTCCTGAACGGTAGCCTGCGGGTTGTCGATTCTGAAATAACGGGAGACTATACCATTGCTGAACAGCTTCACAACCATTGTCAGCAGCAAGCCTTCCCGGATGCCGACCTCATAAGTAGCCTCAAGCACGATAGCCTCTTGTTCCCTCGAGATCTTCACATCCAGCGCCGAGAATTTGTTGAATTCATTCGTATAAGGAAGGCCAAGCTTCGGATAAGGCAGGTTCATCAGGTATTTACGGTTCTGGAAAAAAGTAAGCCAATGGTTCGTTTTGTTCAGAACGGCCGAATAACGGCCATTGCTGATGATCCAGTCCTTGTCGGTCGGGCCGCCAAAGGCCGTCTCTGCTCCGGTGAAGACCAGGCTCAGCTCCTGTTCCAGTATAGCCGAATCGGCTCCTTCTTCTGCACTGCGGATGCTCACCGTATGGTGCCAAATCCCGTACCCGAGCAGCCGGGCCGCTGCGGTAACGGTTCGCCGGCTCTTCGCCGGAACCTCTACGGTGTAACGCTTTTGACTGAACGACAGAATCTCGTCCTCCGGCAGCTCAAAGCTGAACACGGTGTCTGTGCTGTACTCATTCTCCACCGTTACATCCAGCTCCACCTCTTCACCCGCGAAAAGCGTTCTGTCCGGTACCTGGAGCTTCACTTTGACCGGGAACTTCGGCTTAATGCCCAGCTTGAATACGGCAGGCAGGCCGTTAATGAGCAGTTCTGCCTCGACCACAGGGTGGGTCTGATAGAGATCCTGCTCCTCCACCACCGGATGGATGAAGAAGCGGCCTTCGATCCGCGCTTCGGATTCAATATCCTGAGCGGCGTCCAGCTCCAAGCGGATTTGCGCATTGCTTTTACCGCTAATCTCGAGCGACAGAGGCTTTCCGCTTTTGTTAACAGCTTCATAAACGACAGGGTATTCCGCTCCAAACGGCAGCTCATGCTGTTCAGGAATCGTTACCTGTATCCGGTAATCCTCCGTCTCAATCAGGCGCAAGCCACGGCCGGTCCGCTCATATTCCATTTTCAGCGAGAGGCCATCCTTCAGCCATTCATATGTAAAATAGTCAAAGCCGTTTTCCCCATGACCGTCAGGCTCCACCTTGATCTCGCGGATGCTGTCATTATACCAGTCTATCTTCTCGAAATAAGCCTTCACCGCTCCGGTCTGAAGCACCGAGGGAATGAAGTTCATCAGGTGAGTCGTATCATCCCGGTTCTCCCAGAAGAACCCGCTTTTCTTATACGTAGGCACCGCCTTGACATTACCGGGCCAAGTATAGAGATCCAGCCGCGGCCAGCCCAGCTTAATTGTCTCTTCGATCGAACGCCTTACCAGCCGCTTGCCCACCTTGCGTCCATGGTAATCCGGTCTCACGTTGAGCAGAGCAATATAGAGCGCTCCGGTATCCTCTTTATAGTGGGAGAAGCTGCAATATCCGATGACCTCTGAGCCGCTTACCGCCAGGAATAACTTGAGCATCGGGCTGTTCTCATGTTCCCGCAGCACGCTTTCCTCTGTCCGGTACGTTCCTTCTCCGCCCCAGCTCTCTGCGCTTCTGTTCCACATCTCGGCAATGGAAGCGGCGTGCCTAGCCGGCACGTATTCTTCAATTACTATATCTTGTAACTCTGGCATTACAGTCATACCTCCTCGTATCGCTATAATTCCTAGCTTCATAGCCATAAATACTACTTGCAGTATATAACAGAACGAATAGCCACTGTAAGATCCTGTTTGATTATAAAAGAATATTACTTAACTTAAGCGAAGCTTAGCCTCGAACCGATCAGATAACCGATCGAGACAAACAGGAGTGACCAGATAAAGGCACCAGCAAGAGTGACCATTAAGTATTTTCGGAAAGACATGGCACTAATGCCAGAGATGTAGCTGGTCACATGCCGGATGCCCGGAACGAAATAAGCGATGAATATCGTCCAGTTGCCGAACCGGAAAAACCAGCGTTTGACATAGGCGAACCGTTTAGGCGTCAGGCCTACCCATTTCCCGTACCGGTCCACGACAGGCTGCCCCACTCTGAGACCGATGGTGTAGCTGATCAGCATGCCTGTAATCGAACCTATGAAACAGACCAGAACCGAAAGCGAGAAATCCAATACCATGGTAGAGGAGAGATAGCCAACGAACAGCGTCAGCAGCTCATCGGGAACGGGAAGTCCGACAAGCCCCAGCGCCAGCAGCGCGAATATAGCTATATAACCGTATTGTGAGATCATCTCGATGACCCATGGCATGAACAATCACTTCCTGTTAACGAATTTTTTGAACGAAGGGAACGGGACCCTGCTTATCATCAGTATAGACAACAGTCCCATAATTAAAATGAGCATTTCCGGCTTCAGCCGTTCACCTATAAGTGTGGTCATCGACAGAAGCAATCCGGCTGCCGTAATCGGCATGCCCACGAAACCCTTGGAAGGAGCCGAGATATTGAATCTGGCCAGCCGCAACGCCCCGCAGATCAGGAATGCGACCGCAGCCACAGGCCCGACCCACTGCACGTTCTCCAGCCGGTATAACAGAATAAGAAAGACGGGAGCGATGCCAAAAGAAATAATATCCGCCAAAGAGTCCAATTGTTTGCCGAAATCACTGGTGCAATGCAGCATCCGGGCGAGCAGTCCGTCCATAACATCGCATATCGCAGCCAGCAGTATCATTAATAAAGCAAGATCATAACGTTCCTGAATCGTGAATAGCAGGGAAACTGATCCGAAGCCCAGGTTTCCCAGTGTGCACATTGAAGGCAGCCAGCTCCATTTCATGCTGTTCACTCCTTTCCTGACAAGTTAGTAATAGGGCGGCTCAGCCTCCAAAGGTTATACTAAAACAGACGCCGTCCGAGGTGTTCATCACTGCATACCGGCAGCCATGCATATCTAAAATCTGCTTCGCAATGGATAATCCGAGTCCGGTCCCGCCCGTCAGACGGCTGCGTGAAGCCTCGATCCGGTAGAACCGCTCCCAGATATGCGCCAGCTGATCCTCGGGGATTCGCTCCCCTTTGTTGTGTATGGTGAACAAAAGCTTCTTGGGCTGACTCTCCAGCCTAACGGTTATGGTACTGCCCTCTTCCGCATGACGGATTGCGTTGGTCAGCAGATTGCTGAGCACCTGTTCAATCCATGTAGCATCCGCATATACAGGCAATTCATTCGCCGGAATAATGACCACATCCAACTGCTTATTCTGGAGGGAATGCACCAGTTTGCCCGTAACCTTCTCCGTCATTTCGCTCAGCATGAAGGAGCTTTTGCGCAGCTTGATCGTGCCGGACTCCAGCCGGGCCAGGTCCAGCATATCTTTTACCAGGAACTCCATCTTGTCGGCCTCTTCGATAATGACCTTGATGTAATGATCCTGCTTGCCGGCGCTCACCCCGTCCTCCAGCCCTTCGGCGAAGCCCTTGATAATACTAAGCGGCGTCTTCAGCTCATGGGAGGCACTGGCAAAAAAGTCCTGCTGCATCTGCTCCAGCTTCTTCTTCTGCTCCATCTCCTCCACCAGCTGCTGATTCGTGTCCCGAAGCTCGCCCAGTGCAGTATCCAGACTTTGGGACAAGGTGAACATACTTCTGGACAGGTTGCCCAGCTCATCCTTCTGGCGGATGGAGGCATGGCCGGTGAAATCCAGCGCAACCATCCGTTTGGCTGTATTATTGAGCTTGATTAAGGGCCGGGTCACCATCTTGGAATAGAACAGCGACAGGACCAGAATCAGCACGAACCCGCCAAGCCCCAGGTATAAAAAGAACCAGCGCAGCGCTTCATTGGAATCCTTAACGTCCTGCAATGAGGTGACCGAGAACAACAGCTCAATCTCCCCGCTTGCCTGCTTAACGGGCAGAATCATCACGGAGTTGCGGATACCGCTCCAGGGCGCCGTCCACTCTTCCTTGACCAAATTCAGCTTACCCAGGCTCTCCAGCTGCCCCGTATTTAACGGGAACCAGTCCTCGATGGCCTCGAAAAGGATGCCCTGGCGCGGATTCCATATTTTCAGATCCGGCAGGACCAGCTCTGTGATGGTTCCGGTAATGCTTGTGTTGCCCTGCTCCGCCTCTTCGCCTACTGGAGGTAACCCCTGTTTGGTAATCGTGAGCGGGAAGAACTGATTGCTGAGGTCATTCTCGCCAGTGACAAGCTCACCCTGGATAGTAACCTGATCATTTTCTTGCAAGTGGGCCGTACGGAGCATATCCCCGAACTGATTCATGAACAGGGACATGGGGATCACCTGCGTCTGGCCTTTCTCGTCAATCAGCTTCATGCGGAACGGATCTTCGGACTTCATCCGGCCATCCAGCTTCAGAATCACCAATTGTGTCTTATTGCGCAGCATGAACCGCACCAGCTCGCGGGAAGTCCGGGTTCTGCCCCAGGCTTCTTTGGTGTAGCTTGTCCCGAAGCTCTTAAGATGCTTCTCCACACGGGTCTCCTTCTGCGTCTGGTAGAAGCGGTCGAACAGCAGGAACTGGCTGAGGATTACCATCCCGTAGAAACAGACGAAGAAGATCACGGTCATCACGAACAGCTTGAAGGTAATTCCCCATCTTTTCATTCTTCGTCCTCGAATCTGTAGCCGGTTCCAATGACCGTACGGATGTGGCGGGATTCATATCCCAGCTTGCTGCGCAGTTTCTTGATGTGGCTGTCCACGACCCGGGAGTCCCCCTCGAATTCAATTCCCCAGACCCGGCTGAGGATGGTGTCCCGCGAGATCACATGGCCCTTGTTGCGGATCAGCAGCCACAGGAGATCATATTCCTTCGGGGTCAGCTCGACATCGGCGCCTTCCACTTCAAGACGGTGCGCCATAGTATTGAAGATGGCCGAGCCGAATCTGACCACGCTGGATTCAGGCTGATGTGCGCCTTCGACCCGTTTCATCAGGGCCGCAGCCCGGGCCACCAGCACTTTGGGACTGAAGGGCTTGGTCACATAATCATCGGCGCCGAGCTCGAAGCCGTGTATTTTGTCGTCATCGGCGGATTTGGCGGTCAGCAGGATAATCGGGGTCGCCGATTTCTTGCGGATCTCCTGGCATACCTGAAATCCGTCCATTTTGGGCATCATAATATCCAGAATCAACAGATCCGGCCCAAGTGAATCGAACCACAGGAGCGCGTCCTGCCCATTAGCGGCTTCGCGCACCTCCCAACCGTCCTGTATGAAGTAATCCGACACCAGCTCACGGATACGCAGCTCGTCTTCGACAAGCAGTAGCTTTTTCTTCAATATACTCCCTGCTTTCAACCCGTTTATACCTCTCAGCATAGTCGAGTGTTATGTCCTTTATGTGTCCTGGTGTGAAATTAGCTGATAATTAAGTGGAAAAAGGTGTTAGAAAACCATGCTGGAGTAGGCGATTAGTTAGCGCTCGGGTGAACGCTACGCAAACGGAACGTTGTTACAATCGCTGTTGTGTCCAGATTTTTTTCATTCCCCTTAGCGGTGAAAATCCGGACACAAAGGCGAACGCTCCGCTTTTCCACAATCGTTCCGCCCGCTCCGCTGTTTGAGTGTTGGGTGTGAGTGGACCTAAAACATACTGATACTGAAAGAGAACGTGGTCCCACTGTGCACAAATCTGAAAGAGAAAGTTGCCTCACCGAACGCCCTACTAAAAACCTCACTGAATACCGCACTGAATACCGCACTGAACACAAATGTTGTAGTTTTTGCAGGAACTCCGTTCGTTTGAGCTCAGATCATGCACATTGTTGTATTTATTGCAGGAATTCGGTTAGATTCACAGCTGAGGAGCGCAGATTGTTGTAATTAGTGCAGGAATTCCATGAGCACGGTGCTGGATAATGCACATTGTTGTATTCTGTGCAGGAATCCCCTCAAGCATAAACGCAAAACAGCGATTCTCGAATAACCGGAGGATCGCTGTTTACGTTCATATGATACATTATTCGGCGCCTCAGTTACCCGGCTTCAAAGGCTTGCTTGAACTGGCTGTTATACAGCTCAGAATATATACCTTGCAGCGCAAGGAGCTGGCTGTGGCTTCCCTGCTCGGCGATCTGGCCGCCCTGGATGACCAGAATCCGGTCAGCATCCTGAATGGTGCTGAGCCGGTGGGCGATCACGAAGCTGGTACGGCCCTTCATCAGTGTCCGCATGGCCTGTTGGATATGCATCTCTGTCCGCGTATCCACGCTGCTCGTTGCCTCGTCAAGAATGAGGATGGCCGGATCGGCCAGAATGGCGCGGGCGATGGTCAACAGCTGGCGCTGGCCGTGGCTTAAGGTAGTCCCGTCCGTGCCCAGCAGCGTGTCGTACCCCTGCGGCATCCGTGCAATGAAGCCGCTGACGTTGGCGAGATTGGCTGCCTCTTCCACTTCACGGTCCGTGGCCTCCAGCCGGCCGAACCGGATGTTTTCACGGATGGTTCCCGAGAAGACATGGGCATCCTGAAGCACCATTCCGAGCTGGCGGCGCAGCCCGTTTTTACCCAGCTCCCGGATATCCCTGCCGTCGATCAGCACTTCACCGCCGCTCACTTCATAGAAGCGCGTCAGCAGGTTGACAATGGTCGTCTTCCCCGCTCCGGTTGGCCCGACCAGGGCGATGGTCTCACCCGGATGTGCGGTGAAGCTTACACCGTTCAGAATAGGCGCGTCCGGCTTATAACCGAACACCACATCCCGGAAAATAACTTCCCCGCTTATCCGCTCCAGCTCCTGCGGCTGCTCCCCGCTGTACTCGGAGGGCATATCCATGACTTCGAATACGCGCTCTGCTCCGGCGATTGCCGATTGGATCAGGTTATACTGGTTCGCAAGGTCGGAGATGGGCCGGCCAAACTGTTTGGCATAATTCAGCATACTTACGATAACCCCCACAGTAAGCAGCTCATGATAGGCCATCCAGCCGCCAATTCCGGCAATCAGTGCGAAGTTCAGATTGTTAATCAGGTTCATTACCGGTCCTACCAGGCCGGATACAATCTGCGCCTTAATACTTGCTTTGTTAAGCTCCCCGCTTATTCCACGGAATCTGTTAACCTCCGCCTGTTCTCGGCGGTATTGCTTAATTACCTTTTGGCCGCTCACCGCTTCTTCAATGAAGCCGTTCAGCTCACCTAGATGCTGCTGCTGATCCTTGAAATAGATCCGGCTTAAGCCGGTAATCCGGCGGCTCGCCAACACGACCAGCGGAATCGTTACCAGAGCAACTCCCGTCAACGGCACATTCAGCATCAGCATAATGACCAGGGAGCCGCTAAGTGTAATCAGACTGTTCAGCAGCTGGGTTACACTCTGATTCAGGGAATTTGAGACGTTGTCAATGTCATTAGTTGCACGGCTCATTAGCTCACCGTTAGCATGGGTATCGAAGAAGCTGACCGGCAGTTCCTGGTATTTGGCGAACAGGTCCCGCCGCAGCTCATACACCGTGCGTTGAGAGACGGAGGTCATCACGTAAGCCTGCACCCAAGAGACGGCGCTGCCCAGCAGATAGATGCCGCCCAAGAGGAGACAGAACCGGACGAGCAGACTGTAATCCTGCGGGAGGATCGCGGTATCAATGGCTTTTCCTAGCAGGTAGGGTCCGATTAGGGCAAGAACAGCATTCAAAATCGTGAATACATAAACCATAATCAGCCCGGTCCGCTGACGATTCAGATAGGACCAGATGCGGATGATCGTTGCCTTGCTATTCTTCGGGCGTACCTTGGGTGTAACACCAACCCGGCCTGGAGGCCCTCCGCCTAACGCTCCAGGTCCGCCGGGAGCCTGCTCCCTTTTACGTTGACTGGACATAGGGCTCCTCCTCTTCCTTCAGCTGGGAATGGCGGATATCCTGGTAGATCTCACTGCCTGCCATTAGCTCGGTATGCGTACCCTGCGCGGCGATCCGGCCGTTCTCCAGAATCAAGATCCGGTCGGCATCTATAATAGAAGACACCCGCTGGGCAATCATAACCACTGTACAATTCTGAAGCTCCGTCTTCAGCAGCAGACGGATGCTCGCTTCGGTAACCGCATCCAGAGCGCTGGTGCTGTCATCCAGGATCAGAATGGCCGGCTTAATTAACAGCGCGCGTGCAATGGACAGACGCTGCTTTTGTCCGCCTGACAGGTTCACCCCGCGTTGTCCGAGCTGTGTGTCATATCCTTGCGGCATCGCTGTGATGAATCCATGTGCTTCTGCGGCTACAGCCGCCTGCTCCACTTCTTCATCTGTTGCTTCCGGCCGTCCGTAACGGATATTATCCCTGATACTGCCGCTGAACAGCAGGGACTGCTGCATTACGAAGCCGATCCGGCTCCGCAGATGCTCCAGGCTAATCTCCCGAATGTCTGTTCCATCGATCAGAACGGCACCGGACAAGACCTCATAGAATCTTGGGATCAGGCTTACCAGGGTAGACTTGCCTGCTCCGGTGGCTCCTAGTATAGCGATCGTCTCCCCGGGGCTGGCTGCAAAGCTGACATCCTCCAGCACAAGATTCTCATCTGCACGATTATAGGCGAAAGAGACATTGCTGAATTCTATGCGTCCGAGCGTAATGGCTGCATGATCCGCCGCAGGCGCTTCGGTAATTTCACTTGTGGCGGCGAACACTTCATTCACACGGTCCCCCGACACATTGGCCCGTGATACGAAGGCAAGCATCGTGCTCAGCATCATCATCGACATGAGCAGTTGGGTAACATAGTTAATGAAGGCAATCAGTTCACCCAAGGGGAGCGCCCCGTTCCAGTTCTGTAGGCCCCCGAACCAGAGGACGGCAATAATGCTCGCATTTAGAATCAGCATCATAAGCGGCATATTCAGCGCCATCAGGCGGATCGCCCGGATTCCGGTATCCGTATAGCCGGTATTGGCGGTATCGAAGCGCTTCTGCTCATGGTCCCCACGAACGAAGGCTTTGATTACGCGAATGCCGGTGAGATTCTCCTGCAGCACATTGCTCACCCCATCCAGCTTCTCCTGCATCCGGGCAAATAACGGAAAAGAGAGCCGGATCAGCACAAACAGCAGGATGAACAACAGCGGAACCGCAGCCAGCAGGATCATCGCCAGGGACGGGCTGATCCGGACCGCCATGACCAGACTGCCAATCAGCAGCAGCGGTGACCGGACAAAGCTCCGCAGAATCATCTGCACGAAGGTCTGAAGCTGCACTACATCGTTCGTAAGCCGGGTGATCAGCGAGCCGGTCTTCATCCGGTCCAGATTACGGTTCGAGAAGGTCTGGATATGCTCAAACAGCTTGAGGCGCAGATCATTGCCGAAATTCTGTGAAGCGATACTTGCACATATCGCACAGCCCACGCCGCCAGTCATCCCGATGACTGCGATTCCAATCATAATTCCGCCTGTCGAAAGGATATGCGATAAATCATTCTTCATCAGGCCTTTATCTACAATGCTCGCCATAAGTGCAGGCTGCAGCAGGTCCATCACTACTTCAACTACCATTAACAGCGGGGCGAGCACGCTCCAGAGTGCATAAGGCTTCATGAACCCCTTGAGCTTCCACATTCAGTTCACCTTCATCTCATCAGTCGTTGCATCCGTTCATCCGTTTAGGGTAAATATGTGATTTTGTTGGTCATTGGCGTTCTCTGCTTGGCAGCAGGAACTTCCGAGGGATACCCTACGGCAAGTACTGCAATAACATCCTGTTCTTCAGGAACGCCTAGCACCTCACGGCCCTTGGCTGTACCGCCGAGTGATGACCAGAACACACCTGCTCCTGCCTCATGGGCTGCCAGCATGAAATTCTGGATATAGCAGGACACAGCCATGATGTTCTCTTCGCGCTCCATTGTGGTAGCAGCAGACTTGGATAAGACGCCAATCAGCACTGGAGCACCGCCGAAATCGGTCTTATGGTTCAGCGCTGCCCGCGTCTGCGGCCCAATGAACAGCAGCTCCCACGGCTCATTCATCCGGTGGTTCGGAGCATAGCTGGCGGCCTCCAGCCAAGTATTCAGCTCCTCCTTTTTAATCGGGTCTGGCCGGAAGGCTTTGATCGTTCTTCTCGTTTGAATAGTATCGATAATAGTCATAGTTAGTCCACTCCTTCTGTTGTATTGGTATCCACATGGTAATAAGCATATCTCTTTAACACGTTAAATTACAAGACTATATAAGTAGATTGGAACATTATGTATATGGTGTTAATGGCTGCATCCGGCGAATTCATGGGAATGTTGCTGCAATGGCTGCCGCTCATTTGCTCCTTTTGGGCGGCAGCATGCTCACACAACTTAAGGCTGATAAATTGTGTGTGGTTTTTGGCATCCACATAAGAAAACCATAGTGATTTACTTAATTAGCAAAAACAGCCCAGTAAACTCCGCCTAAGCGGAGCTTCCTGAGCTGTTCATTGGTGGAGTTGTTCAGCCCTGCTCCAAAGCATATTTCCTCATCGTCTGCTGCTTGAAATCATCCCACGCCGGTGTGGACAGACGGGCTTGCTGCATCAGAGGTTCAAAGGCTTGATAGAGCGCTGCAATCTCGCTAAAGGAGCCATCGATCAGCTTCATGAAGGGCAGCTTTTGTATCAATCTCAACCCTTGGGCGAGCAGTGCCGGGTGCTTCTTCGCCCCGTTAACAAGGGAGGCGGGATTAACGGGTAAGCCCAGCGCGGAGAGCACGCGGAACCCTTCATCCATTAAGACAACTGCCTGTTTCCAGCGGGCGGAGTCTCTGCTTGCTTTTGCCAAATCAAAATCATAGAGATAAATGACCGACATCACCGGGATAATTGAAACCATGTGACTCAGGAGCCAGGCGTTAATATCCTGCGAATAATCCAGCTTATACTTCGTCTTATGGAAGGCCGCTGTAAGCTCCATCTTGAACGGAATCTCACCTTCCAGACTGCCCAGCACCATCTTGCCGCCACCGCTTACAACGATAACACGCCCGTCTTCCTCACGGGTCCCCCCGTTAATCTGGAAGCCAAACGCAATATTCTGCGGAATCCGGCTGTTCTCCTTGAAGAACTGCTGCATCCCGCGGGTATCCCCATTATTGCCGACAAGCACAATATTCTTACTTCCATTGTCCGCCAGCGCCGGCAGCACCGCCGGGAAGTCATTGTATTTCATCACTACGAAGATCAGATCATAGACGTCGTCCCTCCGTAGCCCGGATATTACCTTCACCTGATCCACAGTCGTTTTACGCTGAAAATAATGCCGGAGGACCAGTCCGTCCTTCTGCAATTGGCCCGCCCGCTTCGTTCTGGCCAGCACTGTGACCTCATTCCCGCCCCGCACCAACACATGGGCCAAATAACTGCCTATTACCCCCGCACCCATCACTAATACTCGCATCTCGAATCCCCTCTCCGCTTCAAACAGTTGTATTGAAATGAACATCTGTTCATTAGGTTAGCAGCGGGGACTCTATCGCGCAATTGCCAATGGTGCCAAGGATGTCAATTACTGAACAAACCCGTGTAAATTGTACATTACCCGTACCGCTCCTACGACGCTAAGCTGCCTCATTCCATTATCTGCGTATGAACGGCCACGATCAGCATATCCATATGCCGGGCATGCCGCAGCAGATATTGAACGAAGCTCATCGAGAACAGGCTATACGCCCAATGCCTGCGTGACTGTCCGATGATCAGCTGTGTAGTCTGCCGATCATTCATCAGCTGGAGCAGATGCTTATGCAGATGCTTGCGGCTTCCCGCCTCGGTGATGTCCATCACACCGCCCAGCCGCTCCGTCAGGTGCCTCAGCGTATTCAGCCGCTTCTGTTCTTCCGGTGTCTGTATGCGGGAGCAGTGTACGTAATGCACATGCCATTCGGCTTTGAGGCGGTGGGCGATCCGGAACCCGCGCCGGATGAGCCGCTCGGCCTGCGGGCCCGTATCCACGCAGACGAAGATGACTTCCCGCCTGCTCCAAGGGCCGCGCAGGGCAGGCTCCCGTTCCCAGGCCTCCAGGCGCTCATCGACATCATCGGCAATCTCGCGCAGGGCCAGCTCCCGCAGCGCGATCAGATTGCCGATTCGGAAGAAGGACTCCAGGGCCTGATTGACTTTCTCCTGCGCGTAGATCTTCCCTTCCCGCATCCGCTGCTGCAGCATCTGCGGCGTAACGTCAATCAGCTCCACCTCGCTCGCCATCCGCAGAATCGCATCCGGCACCGTCTCGCGGACCCGCACACCGGTTAACTGCTCCACTGCATCGTTCAGGCTCTCCAGATGCTGCACATTGACGGTGGTTATGACAGAGATTCCGTTCTCCAGCAGCCGGATGACATCCTCATACCGTTTCCTCGTGATACTTCCGGGAACATTCGTATGGGCAAGCTCATCCACCAGCACCACCTCGGGATGCCGGGCGATGATCGCTTCGGTATCCATCTCGGTAAGCTCCGTAGACTGATACGGAATCCGCGCTCTGGGGATCAGCGTTAATCCGCCTACCTGCTGCCTGGTTTCCTCCCTTCCGTGGGTCTCCAGCAGCCCGATAACCACATCAATTCCCCTGCTGCGGAGCAGATTGCCTTCCTGAAGCATTTTGTACGTTTTGCCAACTCCGGGGGCTGAGCCGATATATACCTTGAAGGTTCCCCGGCGGATATGCTCAATCTTCTTCTCCAGCTCCTGGGTGGTTAGACGGTGGAACGGCTCCGCAGTCTCCTTCGGGGCTGGCCGGACCGGCAGAATCCGTTCGCCATCCTGCTCCGCGCGGTCTGCCATCAGGAACACATCTATATTGCGCGTCCGCCGCAGGACGCGGCTGGCAATGGAGCCCTGCCACTTCTCCTGCCAGCCGCTTTTCTGTGAATGCCCCATCACAATTCGGGTAACATTGTTCTGAATGGCATAGCGCACAAGCATGGACGGGAGCATCCGTAGACGCAGCAGCTCCAGCTCCTCGAACCGGGCGTGAATCCGCTCGGTCAGCTTGCGGATGGAGCGCTTGAATACCTGCTGATCCTTGGTCAGCGGACGGCCGCGCAAGAGGAAGGTCACGATAATCAGATCACCGTTCAGCCGTTTGGCGATCTGCTGTCCCCTTCTTATATACAGAGAGCCATTCCAATGATACTGCGCCGAGACCAGAATCCGCTCGGTTGCGCCGGAGGGACCGATCAGTCCCTCGGCCTCGCGGTGCTTTTCCAAGGAGTCATTGACCCCTTCCGCCATCAGCCGCAGCGATACCTCACGGAGCACGCCAAGGTTACCCCTGAGGGATAGTGCCGGATGCGCCCCCTCACCAAGCACGCCCTCCTCCAGCCGCTTCAGGATCGTCTCCGGAGAGACGTCAATCAGCCGCACCTCGTCAGCCAATTCCAAGGTATTCAGCGGAACAGTCTCCTCTGAACGGATGCCGGTCATCTCATAGATCTGCTCACCCACACCGGCCAGCTCATAGACATTGATAGTAGTGATTACACTGATACCCTGATCCATCAGATACCGGATGTCCTCCAGCCGTGTCTGGAAGCGGGCCTCTTCACGGTTGCGGTGCGCCAGACCATCCACCAGCAGCACCTCGGGGTTACGTTCCACCAGAGCCTCAAGCGGCAGATCCTTCTCTTCCTTGCCGTCCTTCCACCAGTGAATGCTGGGGACCCGCTCCAGATCGCCAAGCTGCTGGACGGTTTCCGCCCGGCCCATAGTGGATACGGCACTGATCACCACATCAATGCCCTGCTGCTTCAGCAGCTTGCCTTCCTCCAGCATGTGATAGGTTTTGCCTGACCCGCTGACCGAGCCGATAATAATCTTCAGCCGCCCCCGCTGGAGCTGATAGATGGAATATAAGATTTCCTCAGGGGACTTGCGTTTATAGGGTGCCACGGGTGAGTTCCGATAATGCCAGATTCAGCTTCAGCACATTTACCCGTTTCTCCCCGAAGAGTCCCAGATCACGGCCTTCGGTCTGCTTGGTCACCAGGGCCTGAAGGGTGTCTGCCGGAATACCGGTCAGCTGGCTGATTCTGGGAATCTGTACGAGTGCCGCAGCCGGTGTAATATGCGGATCAAGGCCGGAGCCTGAGTTCGTAACCAGATCAACAGGCAGCTGGCTGGCGGGGATACCGGGATTGTCCAGCTTCCACTGGGCAATCGAGTCCTTAGTACGCTGCAGCATATCAGGATTCGACGGCCCGTAGTTATTCGATCCCGAAGCTTCCGCCTTGTATTCAATACTGGACACACGGCTCTGGAACCACGCCTGATCACTGAATTTCTGCCCGATCAGCGCAGAACCGACAACCTTCCCGTCTGAATTCTTCAGCAGGCTTCCGTTCGCCTGGGCAGGCATCAGCACCTGGGCAAGCGCCGTAGACGCCAGCGGATAGATCATTCCGCAGAGAATAATGAATACTATGCTTAATCTTACGATAGTGAAGAAGTAGGCAGCTGGTGATGGCGATGCCTGTTCTACGTTGGTCTCATGAATGGATTGTGCCATGATAATTATGCCTCCTCTAGATCCAGATCCTGACAATCAGGTCAATCAGCTTGATGCCTGCGAATGGAACAACCACACCGCCAAGCCCGTAGATGACAATATTGCGCGCCAGCAGCCGGGTTGAGCTCATCGGCTTGTACGATACCCCGCGCATGGCGAGCGGAATCAATAGCGGAATGATAATGGCGTTGAAGATCAGCGCCGAGATAATCGCCGAGCTGGGAGACCCCAGCCCCATCACATTCAGGGCCTCCATCTCGGGAATGGCCAGTGTGAACATGGCCGGAATGATGGCGAAATACTTGGCAATATCATTGGCGATGCTGAAGGTAGTCAGCGCTCCGCGTGTCATGAGCAGCTGCTTCCCGATCGCTACTACCTCAATAATCTTGGACGGATCAGAATCGAGATCCACCATGTTGGCCGCTTCCTTGGCTGCGGTTGTCCCGCTGTTCATCGCCAGCCCCACATCGGCCTGGGCCAGGGCGGGGGCATCATTGGTGCCGTCACCGGTCATGGCTACAAGCTTGCCCTCATTCTGCTCCCGGCGGATGACCGCAATCTTGTCCTCCGGCGTACTCTCGGCAATGAAATCATCGACCCCGGCTTCCCGGGCAATCGTGGCGGCGGTCAGCGGGTTATCCCCGGTACACATGATCGTCTTGATCCCCATACTGCGCAGCTCGTCGAAGCGCTCCTTCATCCCGGGTTTGACGGTATCCTTCAGATAGATCAGCCCATAGATCCGGCTGTCTACTGCAACGGCAAGCGGAGTGCCGCCTAATCTGGCAATGGCATCCGAGTTATTGTCCAGATCGGACGGGACTTCACCGCCCTGCGCCAGCACCCATTTCTTCACGGAGTCTACAGCTCCCTTTCGCACCGACCGTCCATCCCGCAGATCAATACCACTCATGCGGCTCTCTGCCTTGAACTCTATGAACTCCCCTCCGTCTGCAAGGCTGCTGTCATACCGGAGTTCCAGCTTCTTCGCCAGCTCCAGGACGGAACGCCCCTCCGGAGTCTCATCCTTCAGCGAGCTGACCGCCGCCCAGACGGCAAGCTCTGTTCCTGACGCTTCGCCTACCGTGACGAATTCACTCGCCATCCGGTTGCCGAAGGTGATCGTACCGGTTTTATCCAGAATCATCGTGTTGATATCCCCGGCGGCTTCCACCGCTTTACCGGACATCGCCAGGACATTGAACTGCGTCACCCGGTCCATCCCGGCAATCCCGATCGCTGACAGCAGCCCGCCAATGGTAGTCGGAATCAAGCAGACGAGCAGCGCGATCATGACCGGAATCTCCAGCTTAACGCCGATATAATCAGCGATGGGACGCAGGGTTACCACGACAATGAGGAAGATAATCGTCAAGCTGATCAGCAGGGTGTTCAGGGCAATTTCATTTGGTGTCTTTTGACGTTTGGCCCCTTCGACCAGTGAGATCATCCGGTCCAGGAAGGACTCTCCCGGATCACTGGTAATCCGCACCTTGATCTGGTCGCTGACTACACGGGTACCGCCGGTCACGGAGCCGAAGTCCCCCCCGGCCTCCTTAATGACCGGTGCCGACTCCCCTGTAATCGCCGATTCATCGACAGAAGCCAGCCCTTCGATCACTTCACCGTCACCGGGGATGAATTCTCCCTGGCTTACGACCACCACATCGCCTTTGCGCAGCTCCGAGGCGGGTACCTCCTTGATGGCTGAACCCGCCAGCTTGCGGGCGGTGATGTCCTGCTTTGTTTTTTTCAGCGAATCGGCTTGGGCCTTGCCCCGGCCTTCAGCCAGTGCTTCCGCGAAGTTAGCGAACAGCACGGTGAACAGCAGAATGAAGAATACGGCAATATTGAACCCGATGGCATGCTCAGCGTTGAAATACCCCGGCGCCAGCACCATAAGCAGTACGATGACCGTACCCACCTCAACCACGAACATAACCGGATTCTTCATTAGAGTCACCGGATTAAGCTTCACCAGACTGTCCTTGGCAGCACTCCACAGGATGGGGCCGGTCAGCAATTTTTTGCGTTGTACAGTACTCATTCTCTTCTCTCCCTCTCCCTACCGTAGAGTCAAATATTCTGCAACCGGACCGAGGACAATCACCGGCAGGAAGGTCAGTGCGCCAATGATCAGCACCGTACCAATCAGAATGCCTGTGAACAGCCCGTTATCTGTGCGGAACGTTCCAATTGTCTCCGGCACCGGCTTCTTGCGCAGCAGAGAACCGGCGACCGCCAGCATCGCAATCATCGAGACATACCGGCCCAGCAGCATAACCATACCCGTCGTTATATTCCAGAAGGACGTATTATCCGCCAATCCCTCAAAGCCCGAGCCGTTATTGGCAGCAGCGGACACATATTCATACAGTACCTGGGTCATCCCGTGGAATCCGGGGTTGGTGATGCCGCCCTTACCGAGATCCGTCAGAAAAGCGGCCGCCGTCGGCACCAGAATAATCAGCGGATGGATCAGAATAGCGATGGCGATCAGCTTCATTTCCCTTGCTTCAATCTTGCGGCCCAGGAATTCCGGCGTTCGTCCGACCATCAGTCCGCAGAGGAAAACACCGAGTATCGCATACATCAGCATATTGATCAGTCCGACACCTTTGCCGCCGAACACATTGTTCAGCATCATCAGGGTTAGCGGCGTAATGCTGCCAAGCGGCGTCAGCGTGTCATGCATATTGTTCACACTGCCGGTGGTTGCCGCTGTGGTGACAGTTGTGAAGAGCGCCGACTGGGCAATCCCGAACCGGACTTCTTTTCCTTCCATACTGCCTTGTGAGGCATCAATGCCCATCGCGTTAATCGCCGGATTACCCGCACGTTCAGCCGCATAATTCAATCCCAGCAGCAGCACGAACAACGTCATCATCGCTCCAAAAATCATCCAGCCCTGACGTTTGTTCTTAGCGAACTTCCCGTACATATACGGCAGAGATGCCGGCAGCAGCCACATGGAGAGAATCTCCAGCACATTGCTTAGCGGACTAGGGTTCTCAAAAGGATGGGACGAGTTGGCTCCGAAGAAACCGCCGCCGTTCGTGCCGATATGCTTGATGGACTCCAGGGAGGCCACAGGGCCAATGGCAATCTGCTGTGTCTGGCCTTCTAGCGTGGTCACCTCAAGTGTCGGTTTCAGAGTCTGCGGCACATGAAGCGCAACAAGCGCCATTGTTACAAGCAGTGCAAGCGGAATGAAGATCCGAATATGCGCTTTGACGAAGTCTTCGAAGAAGTTCCCCACCGTGCTGCGTCCTGTAATCCCTCTGACAAAAGCAACCGCAACCGAGAAGCCGCTGGCTGCCGAGGTGAACATCAGCATCGTCATTACCGCCATCTGCGAGAAGTAAGATACCCCGCTCTCCCCGCTGTAATGCTGGAGGTTCGTATTGGTCATGAAGCTGATTACCGTATTGAAGGTGAGCGTCTCTTCCATGTTGCCGATCCCGTTCGGGTTGAGCGGAAGCCCCTTCTGTAACCGCAGAAAAATATAGCTGAATACGACCAGTGTTATATTCGTTACAATGAAGCTGACCGCATACTTCTTCCAGGACATCCCGCCCCGCTGCTTCAGCCCGATCAGACGATAAATCCCCTTCTCCGCTCTGCCGAATATCCGGTCTGTCCGGTTCGGTTCATTCGAGAAGACATGATATAGATAAGTTCCCACCGGCTTCACCAGCAGTACGAGTATTAAGATCACTATTAGCATTTGTACAATCCCCACGGATGACCCTCCTTAATATTTAAAATTTCTCGGGATGAATCAAAGCATAGACCAGGTAAAGAAACAGCAGCGCAGTCGCTGCAAGCACAACCGCCATCACTCATTCCCCCCTTGTTCATCCACCACACGGCCGCACCATTGTGCAAACGCGTAGAACAAAGTGAACAGAGCTGCCATAACCACTGTCATATACACATCCATCATCGTCTTTGCCACTCCTCATCCTAATGTAATCTCTCTCTTGTAACTCCGGTCTAGCGTATCATTTCTGCCATAAGTTCAGGGTTAGGGTTTCCTCCGGCGCATTAAGATCCCGTTAAGACTGAATTAAGAGCGGTAAATGTTTTCACCCAGCAGCTGATTGACCTCCTTGATAAAAGCGCCATACCCTCCATCCGGCTCCATTCTGTGCGGCAGCGCCCTGGCCAGAATCAGCTCTGTCTCCTTCGGATCGAACTCGAAGCTGTTGATCAGCATCTCCCTGACCTCCCCGGCCTCTGCGCCCCCGGCAAACTTACCCGCAGCAGCGTATACCAGGCTATTCTCGTAGGAGCAGCCCTGCAGCAGATAGACCCGGTCATATTTCCGTTTGATCAGCACAAGCACCGCAGTCAGCACTGTCATCAGTCCGATATTTCTTAGCCACACATCCATCTCCATGCCTTCTCTCTAATGTGGTTCACTTCAGGACTTAGCGTACCACTCCCGCCATTAGTTCAGGATTAGGGTTTGCTTCAGCGGATTAAGATTACGTAAAAAAATCGCCAGCGTGCTGTAACCCCCGTTGCTCTCTGTCAGCAGGAACGGCAAAAAACCATGCCTGTACAGGCATGGTTACGAATCCTTTATTTCTTAATCGCTATGCGGATTCCGCTTGCTTGTTCAAATCACCCTGCTGTCGTCCCCGATCTGGAGCATCCGGTAACCGACACCGATATGCGTCTGGATCACCTTAGGCTGTGAAGGGCTGCGCTCAATCTTCTTGCGGAGCGTCGCCATGAATACACGGAGCGCCGGAATGTCATACGTTGGGCTGCCCCAGATTTCATGCAGGATATAATTATGGGTCAGAACTTTGCCCACATTCTTGGCCAGCAGACCCAGCAGCTTATACTCAATGGGCGTCAAATGGATCTCATCCTGGCCCAGCCAGACACAGCCCGCCGAATAGTCGATCCGCAGATTCCCGTTGGTGAAGACAGACGAATCCTTCATCAGCTTCTCGCTGTCCCCCCGGATTCGCCGCAGGCTGACCCGCAGTCGGGCGAGCAGCTCCTCCACGCTGAAGGGCTTGGTCAGATAATCATCCGCCCCGGCATCCAGCGCCTCGATCTTGTCCCGGTCCTCACTGCGGGCGCTGACCACGATGATCGGAAGGTTGGACCAGGCCCGGACCTTCTTAATAATATCAACGCCGTCCATATCGGGCAGACCAAGATCCAGAATCATCAGATCCGGCTGACTGGATACCGCCTCCAGGATGGAAGCCTCCCCCGTCTCCGCCGTATGGTATTTATAGCCCTGAGTCTCCAGTGTTGTGGTAATCAGCTTACGGATAGGCTTGTCATCTTCGACGACCAGAATCATTGGTTTATTCATGGACGTTCACCTCCTCTGCCAGCAGGGTGAAGCGGAATACCGTCCCCTGCGGAGCATGATCTTGTACTTCAAAATGCCCGCCATGGGCATGAATAATAGATTTGCAGAGCGCAAGTCCCAGACCCAGCCCGCGCCTGCCGTCTCCCCGGACATTGTCCGCCGTATAGAACATCTCGAACACCTTGGCCTTGGCTTCGGCGGATATTCCCGGTCCGTCATCAGCGACTTCTACCACAACGAAGCCCGCCTCTTGTCTGGCGGTTAATGTAATATGTGACCCGGAACCGGTGTATTTAATCGCATTATCTACCAGGTTGATGATCACCTGAATAATCAGCCGTGAATCCATTCGGGCCATCAGCAGCTCATCTTCGAGCAGGACCCGGATCACATGATCCTCCTTGTTGCGGTTCACATGCAGCAGCGCTTCCGCAATGACTTCCTCCAGCAGCTCCGCCTGGAAGTTCAGGTGAACCGCACCATTGTCGATCCGGGTAATGGACAGCAAATTCTCCACCAGATTAATCAGCCACATCGAATCATCATAGATATCGCTGTACAGCTCCTGCTTCTGGTCCTCACTAAGGACCATCGAGTTGCCGATCAGAATTCCTGCATTGCCGGAGATGCTGGTAAGCGGCGTGCGCAGATCATGCGAAATGCCGCGCAGCAGATTGGCACGCAGCTGCTCCTGACGAATTTGCAGCGTGCTTTCTTTTTGCTGCTCACTCAGCTTGTCTTTCTCCAGGGCCAGCGCGCATTCGCCAAGCATGGCGATCATCAGGCTTTTCTCAAATACCTCCAGCGGTTCTTCCTGCTCCATCACGATTCCTGCCACGGCAAATACGGCATCCCCGCTGCGTACCGCATGATACAGACAACGGGCCATCGAGAACGTATCGGTAGAGGCTCCGGCACGTTTATTATTCCGCAGCACCCACTCCGCAACCTCGCGTTCAGCTTCCAGTGTATCCCTCTCCGCCTCCACAGCACTTCCAGCCTTGGGATAGACGAGCGGCTCCGAGAGTTCATCTCCCTCAACCTCATAGATGATAATGCTCCGGTCCAGCAGCTTCAGCATTTGCAGTGCCGTCTCATTGATAATGGCCGGGGTGTCTTTGGCCTGCTGCAGCTTCCGGCTGGTCTCCAGCAGCACCTCCGTCCGGTAAGCCTTTTGTGCCGATTCCCGCGCCTGTTCCTTGACCCGCAGCGTCAGCGTACTGGTGATGAACGAGGCGGCAAGCATGACGACGAACGTCACCGGGTAACCGGAATCATAGGCTTTCAGCGAGAAATAAGGCTCTGTGAAAAAATAGTTAAACACCAGCACGCTCAAAATCGAAGTCGCCGCGCTATACAGCCGTCCCTTCGTAACCATCGCGTCCAGCAGAACACCCAGAATATAGACGGTGATGATGTTCGCTTCGCTGAAGCCCAGAACCTTGAACCATAATCCGATCAGCGTGCAGACCAGCAGAATGCCCAGCGTTTTGGCGGTATCAGCCAGTGACAGCAGCGGAGGTCTGGCATACAGCGGAATTCTCGGGTGCGCGGCAGTCTCATGGTCCGGGATGATATAGATATCAATAGTTGGAGCGGCCGCCGTCAGCTTATCGACAAAATTAGAGCTGGTCGGTAAGCGGCTTTTATGCTGTGAACGACCCAGGACGATCTTGGAGACCCGGCTGGTTTTGGCATATTCGGCGATATGTCCCGGAACATCCTCACCGTACACTGTCGCAATCTGGGCCCCCAGCTGTTCGGCCAGTCTCAGGTTCTCCCTCAGCTCCGACTTGTTCCTCAGTGTCAATTCTTTCGTCCTGGAGGTCTCCACATAGAGTGCGGTGAACTCTCCATGTAGGGCTTCGGCCATTCTGGCCGCTGTACGGATGACCTTCTTGCTGGACATTGCCGACGACAGACAGACCAGGATATGTTCCTTGGTATAAAAGCCAGCCGCGCCTGCTCCCTCCCCGAACTGCAGAGCAATCCGGTTTAACTGATCCGCTGTATAACGCAAGGCGATTTCCCGCAGGGCAATCAGCTTCTGCGGTTGATAGATCTCCCCGTATATCTGTTGCAGCTGCTCATCGGGACAGATCCGCCCTTTTTGCAGACGTTCTATGAAGTCTCCGGGTGCGATATCAACGAACTCAATCTGATCTGCACGATCGAACACACTATCCGGAATACGCTCGGGTACAGGAATCCCTGTAATGGAGGCTACCACATCGGTCACACTTTCAATATGCTCAATATTGATGGTAGTGTACACATTAATTCCAGCCCGCAGCAGCTCCTCCACATCCTGATACCGCCTTTTGTGGCGTACTCCCGGAGCGTTGATGTGGGCCAGTTCGTCCAGCAGAATCAGCTCCGGTCTCCTGCGGATCGCCTGGTCAAGGTCAAATTCCCGGACGATTGCCCCGTTAATAGATATTTCCATCAGTGGAAGAAGATCCAATCCTCTAAGCCGATCTGCTGTTTCTGCTCTGTCATGGGTCTCAATATAGCCGGCCACTACCTGAGTCCCTTCCTTTTGCTCTGCACGGGCGGCATCCAGCATTGCACAGGTCTTCCCTGCTCCCGGTACATATCCGAAGAATATTTTCAGCCGGCCCCGCCGTTTCTCTGCCGTAATCTGCCCTGTCATCCGAATGTTTCCTTTCCTCTTATGAACCTCATTGTTCCATGGATTTCTCCCAGCCATTATACACTCTAGCGTCAGTATAGCATGTGCATAATCAGCATAGTATTACGGATTCTGCTGTGGGATTAAGATTGCATTAAGATTAGTGTAAGTCAATAGAGGGTAAATCAACATGCTTCCCGAATATATGCTCAGAGGCCTAATTCTTACATACCGATTCTAAGGAGATCTGAGATGACAAACGAACAGCACAGCACACAAGGTACAATGGAAGTGATTTTGACGAATGCCATCAAAATTCCCGGGGTACGGGTAGACCGGCGTGAATTCCTCGCTCAGCAGTTTGCCAAATATGATTCTTATGGAAACATGCACACGATACTGGATAAAGGGCCGCTTGAAGCCGGAATCAACCTATCTGTGATTGATAAAATGGCGAAAACGATAATTGAGAAACGGACCCTTCTGAGTACAGCAGCCTCGACAGCCGTTGGACTTCCAGGCGGATTAGCCATGGCGGCGACCATTCCGGCAGATACTTTGCAGTTTTTTGGCGTAGTGCTGCGAATGTCTCAAGAACTCGCTTATCTGTATGGCCGCACCGACCTGTGGGAAGAAGACCCCGCAGATTCAGAGCATGTTACCCGGGAACTAACTTTGTATTTGGGAGTAATGTTTGGAGTTGCAGGTTCAGCTTCCATGATGAGGTTGTTGACGGCAAGAATCTCTCAGCAGCTATTGAAGAAGCTTCCGCAGCAAGCTTTGACCCAAACCATGTACTATCCGATTCTTAAGAAAATCTCAGCTTATATTGGAATCAAAATCACTAAAAAAACCTTCGCTCAAGGTGCATCAAAGTTCGTACCGGTCCTCGGCGGGCTCCTCTCGGGCGGAATGACTTATTTCTCGATGAAACCAATGGGTAACCGTCTGCGCGAGGCCCTATCGGCTGCCAGCAGCGACTACTCAGAGGCACAGTTCGAGCAGGATTACGAGAAAGTGAAGCGTTCGGCAGAAGATGAAGAGATTAACGTAATCGAAGGAGAATTCTTTGACTTGGGCTTTGACTCGAAGCAAGAACCGGTAACCTCATCTGCTGCGGGCAAAGAGAACTTCAGTGTGGCTGATGAACTGCTGAAATTCAAACAGCTGCTGGATATGGGCGCGATCACACAAGAGGAATTTGACCGTAAAAAGTCGGAATTGTTGAACGGCTGATTCCGTGTAATTGTTCATGAATAGCTATGAGCCCTGTTTTAGGTAGCGTTCATAGCTATTTTTCAACATCACATTGCCCGTATGCATTGCTCCCTGCCGCAACTACCACGCCATCCGCTTGAAGACCTAGCGTATGGGTGCAGCCTGCCACAATAGCAACGATATCCGTCCAGCCACTTACCTCGCATTGTCCGTAATCATTGCAGCCTGTAGCCGTCACTGTGCCATCGGATTGTAGACCTACGGTGTGATGACTGCCTGCCGCAATGGCCTTCATTGTGCGCCAGCCGCCAACTTCGCATTGTCCGCGCTTATTCAGACCTGTAGCTACTACTGTGCCGTCTGCTCTAAGTCCGGTCGTATGAAGATAACCCGCTGCGATCATCGTCAGCTCCTGCCAGCCATTCACATTCCGCTGCCCATAGCGGTTGTTCCCCTCTGTAATAGCCGTACCATCGGCCTTAAGTCCAAGTGTGTGCCAGTCTCCTGCTGTAACCGCAACGATATCCGCCCAGCCACTGACTTCACATTGCCCTTCGTTGTTTCTTCCCGCCGCAATCACCGTTCCGTCCGCCTTCAGCCCGACCGTACGCCGCCAGCCTGCCGCAACCGCAATGATATCGCGCCAATCGCCCACATTACATTGATCATGCTTATTCCAGCCGGCAGCGACCACCGTTCCGTCTGCTCTTAGCCCTACTGTATGCGAATTACCTGTATGAGCATTGCCTGCTGCAACCGCAACAATATCACGCCAGCCGCTTACCTCGCATTGCCCGTATGTATTTTCGCCGCAAGCCCGCACGGTTCCGTCCAGCAAGAGCAGAACTGAATGGCGGTATCCCGCCGCGATGGCGGATAATGAGTCGGTATGCATATGCATTGCTCCTTTGGGTTCTGTTGCGTATAAGGATCTCATTGGTATAGCTAGTATTGCAAAATATTTGTTACATTTCAACGCCCTTGTGAAGGGCATTCTCTCATGTTGACCCTCCTGGTCGTGAATGAATATATTTAATTTCATTCATTATTAAGCGCGTTTAGCCATTCTTTTACCGATTCTGTCAAACAGATGTCCTGCTAAGCTCCTGACAGGACCCAGAGAGACCGGATAATAATACGCCGCTTCAAACCAGCCGTTAGCCTGGTAATGCCGGTAATCTTTCGACCGCTCATCCAGCATATGCTGAATACTGGTCCGGGACAGCCGGAACATCAGCAAGCGGAACAATGTGGGAGTCGGCGGTGCCGGCCGCATCAGTCCTTTGTAGAAGCGGGCCGCAGACTTGCGGATTCTCACAGCATTCTTCTGCGCTGCTGCCGTGGTAACTGGCTCCATCGTACTAAGCACACACCCTTTGGTAACCTGGAACCCGAAGTTCTCTCCCATGCTGCTAAGATATTTGACAATCGCATTGCCGCCATGAATTCCCTGATTGACGATCGCCGTATACGTCTTGCCGAAGAACTGCGGCCGATGGAACACATACGCCAGCCGGTCCAGCAGATTCTTCATCGCTGCCGATACATGGAATGCATAATTGGGGGTCGCCATAATCACACCGTCTGCGCCCTCCATTTTCTCCACCAGCACATCCCGGTCGTCCCTCAGCGGACAATATTCTTCGCCTTTACTGAAACAGGTCTTGCAGCCCCGGCAGAACTCTAGCCTATAGTCCTTGAGGAAAATATACTCAAACTCAATCTCCTCATAGGTTCTGAGCTGCGCTTCAAACTCACGGACCGCTCTGTACGTATTGTTCTTTTGCTGATTGCCGATAATTGCGATGACCTTCTTCATGATTGTCCCTCCAGAATAGAATACTGAATATGAATGAATATAATATAATTCGTTCATTTCATACTAACATAGATATTCTTAGTTTTCAGTTCGGATACTGCCTGTTCTTGAACAATTGGTGAAGGACTTCAAGACAACGCAAAGAAGCCACAAGCAGCAATCTGCTCATGGCCTCCTGACCCTTGTATTCTATACGCTTTTCACCGCCACGACCCTCTTGTGAAAGCTATGGACCCGTCATAGTCAACATATACATTTTTGATATTAGGATGACTCAAATAATCAGTCACACTGTAAAACAGCGGAATAACCGCCATTTGATTCATTAGCAGCTGTTCGGCCGTGGCATAGATCTGCATACGTGTGCCGGGGTCACCCGCCTGCCGGGCTTGCTGTATATAACGGTCATACCCTGCATTGCTCCACCCCGTATCATTGGAGACATTCTGTGAACTGAACAGCTCCAGCATCGAGGCCGGATCATTGAAATCAGCGCTCCACCCCGCTCTTGCTATAGCATAGTTCTGATGTATACGATTATCCAGCAGTTCCTCGAAGCTTTGGATTTCTACACTTGCTTCAATACCTAAGTTCTTTTGCCAGTCCTTAATCACTTTACTTGCGATAACGTCATGGTTGATATATTCATTCACGATAATAGTGAAGCTGGGGAACTTGGTGAGTCCCGCTTCTCTCATGCCTTCCTTCAGTAATTGCTTGGCCGCCGCCACATCCTCATGAAAGTACATCTTGTCCGACATCTCTGTGCGGAAATTCAACTGGGTCCCATGAATACTTGGCGGCACCAATCCAAACGCCGGATTGCCGTAACGCAAGGCTTCGCGGTCAATCGCCATCGCCAATGCCTGGCGGATCTTCAGATTGTCAAACGGCGGCTTAGTCAGATTGAATTGATAAAAATAGGTGGAAGCATACGGTCCTTCATGCAGGTCGCGGGAAGATGCGCTATCTAAAGATGTATAATCCACCGATTCCTCCCCTCCGCCTCCAACCCAGTCAACCTCCTTATTCATATAAGCGGCGGTCGGATTCCCAGGCAGCAGCAGACGTACCTCCGGCAGCTTAATTTCTTGGGCCGCATAATAAGCAGGATTTTTAACTATAGAAATCTTATTACTCTTCCATGTATTGAGCTTGAAGGGACCATTGGTTACCATAGACTTAATGTCTGTAGCCCATTGGTTGTTGGCCTTCGCGGTCTTAGCATACACCGGCAGATAGATACTCTCTGCGAGCAGCTGGATGAAGTAGGAGGTTTTCTCCTTTAATGTGACCTGGAGTGTGGTGTTATTCAGAGCCTTTACGCCGATTTTGGAGGTATCCTTCAGAAGTCCCTCGTTGTAGTTCTGCGCATTATTAATCATGTACATATTAAAAGCATAAACATTCTTGGCTTCCGGAGCCAGCGCCCGCTTCCAGGCATACTCGAAGTCCGAGGCCAGCACCTGCTGCCCGTTGCTCCATTTCGCATCCCCGCGGAGTGCAAAGGTATATGTTCTGCCATCCTTCGAGAGGGTCCATGATTTTGCAATTGCCGGAACGGCCTGACCAGCCGCATTCAAGCGGACCAGTCCTTCAAATAACCCTTTGACAACCGTCACTGTGCTGTCATCCGCAGCTGCTGCCGGATCAAGCTGATCAGGAAGACTTCCCAGACCGATACGTAAAATCTTATTTGCTTGTGCAGCAGATGAAGTATCTGTCCCTCCGGTGAGCGTTACACTCATCATTAAACCTACTGCCAAAATGATATAAAGCAACCTTTTCATCAACGTTTCCCCTTTGTAAGCTATTATGTATTAGTAATAGAATAGCATGGGGGGCAGATATTACGCTGTCGTAATTTATCGAAGATCAATAATTATATTCCATGTAAAAAAGTCCATAATCAAAGGATCAAATCAAAGGTTGTGGTCTTCATGCTCCCTGACCAGCAGAGCTTTATCTTGAGCCGTAATACACTGTAATCTCCTCAGTAAGAATAATTTCTTTCTCACTCGTCTAAATTAATATATTTTACACTGCTTTATGTTATTCAGCATTAAATTCATCGCCTCTATTTCCATACATTCTATTTCCCCCAACAATCTAATGATCTGATCCATCTGTTTATCATTCTGAGTTATAATTGCCTTAAGTAAAAGGTTTCTTGCTGAAAGAGTTTTCTGCTCCAATTGTTTATAAAGTTTATATATAACTTCTGCTTGGTTAAGAAAGCCGTGAGTTTGCATATATTCTATACGATGAAGCATTAAAACCTTATGGTCATAAATAACATGGATATGTCTAAAATCCGTATTCTTATTTATTAAATCCTCCTTTATTTTCCTGTAAACCTCTAATCCAAATACACTTTTATTAGGATTGTTTATATAAAAACAACTTTTTTCAAAGCTATTTTTAGACTGTAAGAACTCATCCAAGAATTCTATTACCAACGAGGGTTTAAAATCAAATATGCCTTTAGCATTAAAACTAAGAAGCTGCAGTCCCCCTTTATCTAAAAGCCAATCATCTTTTTCCTCAATGGCTAAATATGCTTTTTCAATTTGTGAAAATGATACCTCTGTATAAGAGTATTTCTCTTTAATAGAAAAATCAGCTATGTAAAATACTTTCTTTTCCATATTGTAACCATATATAAATGTATCGTGAGGAAAAAATTCTGAGCGGCCGAAATAGGATTGTTCAAACACGCCATAAATATAATTATTAAGATCGATACACTCGATAAAAAACTCACAAATATCTTTTTTAAAAAACAAAATGGTTTCTCGTTTTAGATGTTGATTATAAATCCATGGGCAAACCTCTAATATAGGATATTTATAAAAGTCAACAAAGGTTTTGTCGTGCGATTCGTCTCTGATCATATGCAACTGAATATAATTGCTATAGATCCATGGTTGTGTTTCAGGATAATTGGATAGAATTGAAAATAAATTAGCTTGCCATTGCCAAGAAGTTATAATTGGATACTTCATTGGTAAGATTTTAGAGTTCATTTACTTTCCTCCTCTAATTTAAATGCAAAAGTAACAAGTCAATAAAACCATCATTTTTTTGAGTTCTTATACAGCTCTCTACTTTGATATCTTTAAAATTCGTTTTTACGTAAGAAATAAGTTGATTTTCAATATTCCTTCCTAATACCCGGCAAGATAAACAAAACAAATCTAAATAGTATATTCCAGATAGTTGTATGACACCAAATGCTCCGACAAGACCTAAATCGCTGAATTTATCCGACACATCAACTGCATATAATTTATAACCTTTTGTACTGATTTTCTCTTTTATTTCAGATACAGTATACCTTTTACCTACCGTACACTTATTCGCTCTTTGGCTTAATTCTGAAATTCGATAATACTCTAAATCATCTGCTATATGTATATTAATTTTTGTATCAAGAGCGTTTAAATATTCCTCATATGAAGCTGTCTTCTCTTTCAAAACCGTCCTATGCACATTTGATTGATACGTATTATTCCTTATTGCAATAAGATTTGCATCGAAATCAAGAGACAAGTTGAACAAAGATAAACTGCTGTAAATATTTTCTTTTTTAAAGAGTACTGCTTTAACATCTGGTAAAATGCTATTTACCGATTCCACTTCAAAAATAGAATCATCAATAAATACGATGCTATCCAAACTTATATTTAAAACTTCGGCTATTAATTGAATTTGCTCTGCTTTATTGTTCCAATTTACTTGAAAACTTGCGATGTGCTCTTCTCTTAAGATCATTTCACTATGACTATTGAATACCTTTAAAACATCTGATAAATCATTTTTACTTGAAACAGTCAAAATGATCCCTAAGGTATGTAAAGTTAACAGGAATCGTTGGAAATCTTGAAAAAACTGTCCCGGGCCATTAGAGGCTAAACTTATATTTTCAATACCATCTTCACTTAATATCCCACCCCACAGAACATTATCACAGTCCAATACGATACATTTTTTTTCATTTCTCTTTAAAATACGGAACTGTTTAAAAATCTCTTTTGCAGCTAAATAGATAAGATCGGATGTGTATGGGGAATTCCAGCGGTACAATCCTTTGGTGTCATATGCATCTCTGGTTCCGATATAAGATATTAACCTTTTCAGGTCAATAACTATATCAGAAGTTTCACTCAATAGATCTTTGATCTCTTGATTCAAGCGGTCAATGAAATTATAATTATGAAGAATATTTCCAACAACCTCATGCAAACAATCAAAATAGTCTTCAAAACCCATCCATATTATTTTTGAATTAACTTCATTACGCAGCTTTAAATATATGACTTTGATGTATTCTAGTACATCTTTATAAACTATCTGCAATTCATCTTTGAAACCTATGTTTGAGAGTATTCCCGGGCTTAATTTCCTGATATTCAGCCAAACCAATATTAGATCCGACTTTTGCATTACTTCAATATGACGGTTTTCAAAGCATACATTACTAGGTATATAATTAATTTCAGATGGAGTATCGAATAAGCTGTTAATATGCATTCCAAAAAAGTGTTCAATCGTTATGTTAGAAATAACTGAAATGTTCAGATCCTTACCTTGAATATACAAAGAAGTGAACTCCCTTCATTTGACGGTGGAAAGAACTTGCATCACCTTGTTAAGAGTATTCATACGGGCAAGTATTATATATTCCTCTGGAATTTCAACACCCAATTCTGCTTCCAAAGTTACAATAAATCTGATAAAACCAATTGAATCTAAGCCAACCTCTGTCAAATCACGATTCCTGTCAGCTAAAGATGGCAAATCAGCAACATCAAGTGCTTCTAGTAGCGCAGAGTGTATTGTCTCAAAGGTAATATCCATTTCGTATCCTCCACTATAAAATAAACTCAATTAAACTCCCATTATTTAAGCATGCGAAAACAACTTTTCTATTTTGTAGCGCAGGCGCTGTAATCTGTCTTGTGAAGATTTTTCCTATCTTTAAAGCTTTAAACCATTGATTCATATCCATTTTTGTTCCACTTTCGAAACAGATATGATGATAACCCGATTTGAAATTTCGAACGCTCGACCTTTCACTTACTGCTTCGATTAATTCAATAAGCAAACTGCCATCTTGACTTTCTAGAAACATAATATTGTTATCTTGTATGAAATCATAGACAACTTCGCCAATTTCCACAAAACCAAGAGCTTCGAAAATTATTCGGTCTTTCTTCATATCCTTCACAATAAAACCTAAATGATGAATTTTCATGATTTCACCTTTATTCTCATCGAATGTATTAAATGTTTGTTGTGTAGATATCAATGTAGGGGTAGTTCATATGAAACAGACCTGTAGATATTCTTTTAGTATGATTAAAGTTCTTATTACGATTTAGATAACGGGTGTAATATTCATTCGGAGAATATAAATACAAAAAAACTGTTCTGTTGAATTCTCTTACCGAAGATAATATATTATCCGTAGTCTTCATAAAATATTTCAGATCAAACGGATTATTAAAAAAGAACTTATTCATATTTGGAGATATATTCATAGCCTCGGCGGGGCATAAATGAAATGAAATCCTATCCCTCTTTTCGATTCGTGTAAATTTCGAAACATTTTCCAGCGCAATAGAATGCATTTCTTCGTTTATTTCCACTCCAAATGTATTCATGCATCCATAGTAGGAGGAACAAATAACCGTTCTTCCTTTCCCACTGCCAAAATCCACAAAATGATCATTTGGAGTAAACGGCTGATATTTAAACAGTTTCTTTAATGCCGAGTAGGGCGTTGGTTGATAATTGGAGTATCCGGATTTATTATTCAGTAGAATATACTTATCTGTGTCTATTTTTAATTTTCTGTCGTAATATTTGTCCATCAAATAAAAGGAATACGTATGCACCATGTCAAGAAAAGAAGTCATATAATTATGTTTGTTTACTTGTTCCATAAGATAAACACCACCCGTTGAATATAGGAAGCTAGTCAGTACCCTCTAAATACTTTATTATTAATTCGTAATTTGTGGATATCCGCTTCTGTTAAATTGTTTTTTATCAAATTAAGTTTTTTATCTGTTTGAAGTCTTGTAAAAAAATCCGTTTGCCATTTTTTCCGTTCTTGTTCCGTTAGTCCATAATAATCAAGTAGCTTCTCTCCTTCTTCTGTCTTGAGCGCTTCTAAAAATTGATTTAAACAAGGATCTTTAAAAATCAACTGGGTGTAATAGATTACATAAAAAATATAAGGTGTTATTTTATATTCATTACTAAGGTGATAAATTGTTGAGACTGTGATTGTATCAAGATTGTTCTTGATTAAATAATAGACATCCTGAAACATTGGAAGGTTTATGGTGTTATGGTTAACCAAATGGTAGATAGAATTCATTTCTTTATAGTGATGCAAACATACTTGTAGAAGTGCTTTTATTGGAGGTAGTGTCTGTAATTTATGCCCGTAAATCTCCATTTCGGATGCATCTTCCAGGAAGTGATTAACATCGATCCTCTCCCCCGAATATTCCCCCCAAAATAAATCAAAGTTAATGTCCAACTCGACATGACAGCCTTTTTTAGATTGCAATTCTTTGACGTAGGGAACCAATTGGTGAGAAGACGCTAGACAAAACACTCTTGAAAAATTGGTTTTTTTTTCATCTCGGCTTATTGCTTCAAAGCCGCACGTTTTTAAAATCTCCTTCATTTTTGGAATGCTTTTCCGATCAATAAGAATATCCACATCACCGAGTCCACGGAAACCAAATTTATTGTAGGCCAATAATGAGAGCGGCTCTCCCTTTATAACAGCATATGGAATTTCGTTCATCACTTCCCAAAATACTGATAGTTCTTGATAATTTACACGACTGATTATTGACAAAAGTCTATTTTCGGAACGCAGGTGCGTTTGAATCCATTCTTCCACTAAATGCAAATGTCTCTCTCCTTCAGACAGTCATCCTTCTGATTAGTTTCTAAATATTTCTTCAATAAATCTTTCATCAAAAATACTATCAATATCTCCCAAATCAAGCGCCTCGAATCTGGGTAGGCACAATTTAAAAAAACACACATCTTTCGATAAAATTTGATATAAATGAATTAAATTCAGCTGCTCAGGCAGTAATTTCGAGGGATGAATTGAATTCTCCAGAAAATATCTTAAAGCTTGAGAATTACTTATCTTATTAATGGAAGGAACAACGATATCGTCTTTAATCTCCAGATAAATAATTTTGGATAAAGTCTGAGTCGTATAGAATTTCAGCTTTGAAAATTTAGAAATATCATAATAATCTTGAACCTTGTTGCCCAAAAAGCAGTCTTCACTTTGAATATTTGCTATAAAACGATTTATTGATCTTAAATCACTTTTTCGTACTCCAATTGTTTTATCTAAGGAATATACTTTTTTTTCCTTCAAATTCAGATAAAAAAAATCATTACATAATAACCCATCACAAGCCTCAAACAATTGGACTATAGTCGATGATTTACCGGAATTAGATTTACCTATAAAGCCGATGGAGGAGTTGTTTTTTACCAGTACTGCTCCATGAAAAGGAATTTCTCCATTCCTATATAAGACTTGTGCGATAAAAGTTTCTACAAAAGATTCCGTAATCAAATAATGCTCCTGATCTTTCCGATATAGAATAAATAATTTGTTATGAAAAAAATCTCTTGAAATCATGATGTTTTCCAATAAAATAAGATCGGAGGCAGGAAGTTTCTGCGAAACATAATGACCTTTAATAATAGAAGGATCCAAATCCACACTGTGTTTGGAAAGAACATAATTTGATTTATTTATATAAGGATGATCTCCCTCAAAACTTTGAAAATATACTTTTATGTCTATTCTCCTATCCTCACTGTATTGATAGTCCGGATAGCTATTCAAAGAATCAAATAATTTTGGATCTTTACTGGTTACAATAAGTTTATACTTGCCTAAACTAAGCGTCTTTTTCATGAAATTTCGTAAAGCATTCCAATTTGCTGCATTTGCTCTAATAGGATTTTTATATCTTGGCTTAGCTGTTCTTGATTTTCAATTTCATAATTTTGTTCAAAATAATTGTTGATATCGTCTATAGAACAACCTTCGTGTACATGAATAAATTCAAATAATTCTTTGGCTGTTTCGTTAAATACATGATATTTTTCGTCCGTCATTGTAAACACAACAAAATCTTCATCAATCTGGTTCCATCCAAAATCTCTTGCGTTAAGTTTATACATCATGATCGTATCTCCTTTTCAAAAGCTAATTTTTCGCTTCAAACGAAACCTTGTATTTCTTTATACTCTGAGATTCGAAGTAGGGCTCTCCGTCTAGTTCTACCCAAGCATGTCCAGAAAGTACTTTTCGGTTATGACTGTCATAATAGTGCCAGAATCCAACCTTCAGTGTTACACAAACACCATAACGGCACGCTAAATAAAATAAGATCTGAGATCTCTTCAAACAACCAAGTTCTAAATGTCTATTAATCAAAGAACTATTGCTTACGCTAAGCATTTTTTTTGTAACGTTTATAAATTTTTTCAGGTTCGGATTTAAACGTTTATGCTTTAGGGAGTACTCAATGACTTCATTCATTTTCTTCTCTCTCAATAAAAACATAGCATAAATTAATTGCAGCATCGGGGTTCCTTTCTGCATTACAAATATCTCAGGTGGCATTTCTAACGTCAAAAAGGAAAGTGCCACCCGAAGGATATTTGACGATTTTAAAAAACAGGTATTATACCTTCAATCAATAAGGGCATGCAGTGTGACAGCTACTTGCTGAGTTACCAGAAAGCACAACTGTTTCAAGTGCACCATAAGATACAATTTCTGGTTTGAAATATGTTTTCTTCATTGAGTTCACCTCCTTTCCATATTATAAATTTAATATTCAATATTTTCTTTCTGCTAAACAGCCATAAGTACTGTGAGCCTGGATACAAAAATCTTTTTGCGGTTTAGAAAGATCTCCGGAGGCCTTATAATTTTTCGCTATACATTTAATGCAATAATTATCTATTTCACAACTTAAACATTTATCAAAATCAGCCGCAGACAAAGCACGGATCTCATGAAATAAGGAATTGTCCCTCCAGATGTTTTCAAACGGTTTTGTTTTAATGTTCTCGGTGTAACCACCGCTGTTTTCCGGCACACTAGTATCTTTAAAAATAATACATGGAAATACATTTCCTTCAGCATCAATAAAAGCTGATGTTCTTCCAGCCCGGCAGATGCCATCAGAAAGTTTTCTTTTTTTATAATTTTCTTCTATATAATCATCAGATACTTTATAAACCACTGATTTGTCCGTTTCTATTAACTTGGAAATCTGTTCATTAGTTAATTTATATTGCAAAGGTTTTGTATTCCCGCTGTATGTTGAAGTAATGTTATAATCAACTACTAGTTCGACTCCCAGCGATTTGGATAACAAATTTAATGAATTCAATGAGTTAAGGGTTTCTTGAGTGAGTACACATTTCATCAACACTTTCACGTTTGCTTCTGTCAACAATTTAATGGCATCGACTGTCTTTTTCCATGCTCCAGTTCTCTGTACGATTTGATCATGTTCGCTTTCGATTCCAGAGTGCAAACTTATCTCAATTCTCGAAAACAGCTCAGAGAGTTGTCTATAGTTTTTTTCATTTATTAGTGAACCATTGGTATTAAGGGACAGGCCAAACCCTAATGATTTAGCCCTTTCAAATATTTCTATACATCTTCTCTTTAATAAAGGTTCTCCACCAGTAAAATTAATTTCAATCGTGCCTATTCTTTTTAAATCGTCCAACAAAGTGAACAATGTTGCAGTATCTAATCCATCGTCTTCATCACACTCGGCATAACAAAACTTGCATCTCCAGTTGCATCTTTTGGTTAATTCAATTTGAACATGACTAGGTACGTTTTTAGCCCGCAATACACTGAGAATATGCTCACTTAATACCATATTTCCACTCCCGCTTCATTTAATTTAAAATCAGTTTTCAAAACTATCGGGTGGACTAGTGATACCACTGTTCTTGAGCTGTATAGAGTTTTATGTATTCAGCATTGTTCTCAAGCAGTTCTTTATGAGTCCCGATTCCCACAATTTCACCATTATTCATGACGATAACCCTGTCCACCACTCTGCATAGCCCCAGTCTATGAGAAATAACCAAGGATGTTTTATTCTCTGAAATTTCCAGGAATTTCTCCAGCACTTCCGATTCGAAGGTCGGGTCCATAGCAGAAGTTGGTTCGTCCAGAACAACCATTGAACTATCCCGGAACATCGTTCTGGCCAGTCCAAGCCGCTGGTTGTCTCCACCCGATAATTCAATCCCGCCGAATTCGTTTCCGATAGGGGTATCCAATCCTTTTTCTTTGACAAGCTTCCCCATCCCCATCATTTTCACAACATTTAAAATAGCCTCATCGCTATCCATTTTTTGAGTCTTACTAATCGCAATATTCTCTCTGATGGTAAGTTTGTAGGTAACAAAATCCTGCCATATAGAGGAAATGAGGGAATAATAACTTGTTTTATTGATATCCTTAAGATCCGTGCCATTGTAATAAACGCTGCCGCTACTGGATGAATACATCCCCATGATTAATTTTGCCAGGGTGGTTTTCCCGCTCCCGTTTTTTCCGACTATTGCCAACTTTTCTCCTTTATGTAGTTGTAAGCTCACATTTTTCAGAGCATAATCCGTCTTATTCGGGTATCGAAAAGAAACATTGTCCATAGTAATTTGATTAAAAGCTCCTTTTATTTGCGCTCTGCCCTCAACCTCTTCCTCCAATTCCAAGAAATCAAGATAGTCTTTCGAGAACAACAAGTGTTCTTTAAAACGGCCAAATTCCACCAGGAAAGATCTTGTCTGGTCTTGCACTATTGCAAAAGCAGCAATACACGCACCAAACAGTCCGAGCGTTATCTCATGATGGATAACAAGTCTGTAGGCAAAAAATATGCTGGTCAAGTATCCAAGTGTCCTGAGAAAATCGCACACTAGTAAAGTCAGACTATCTTTCCTTCTGAAATCCCACTCTTGACTCAACACAGCATCACGATAATAGGTCCACTTCTCGGCCAAGTAATCACCGCTGCCGTTAACACGCATCTCTTTTACAGCCTGCTTATTATTGAACAGACTCCAGAAATAATCCAGGGATCTCCGCTTGGGGGCCTGAAACCATTTCAAATAGTAAAATTCTTTCCCCCGGATAATTCTGGCTATTAAATAAGGAAGCACGCTAAGCAAGGAGATTGGAATAAACCATAAGCTATAGGATGCCAATAGAGTGATTACAAGAAGCACCGAGATGAAACTGGAGAACACGCTGATTGTAATCATAAGTAATTGCGGAATTACCGCTCTCGTTACACAATCTTTTGCTCTATTTAACTTATTTAATATTTCAGGTGTTTCCATGCTGATAAAAGGAAGCTTCGTACACTTTTCACCTATATAAATATTAAGCTGATATCCCAGTTTCTCGTAAATCCCAATAGACACAAATAACCCGGCGATACTCTGAAGGATGGTTTTCAGGATATAAATCGCTATAAATAGCACCATGAAAAAATAGATTTTATGCAGATTTAACAAAGCCGTGTTGCTAAATTCATGAAAGATTGATGACAAAATTCTGGTTGAGACTGCGGGATATAAGAAACCGGCAGCCGAACTAACTACAATAATCAAAAGCGATCCGGGCGAAGAGTCCATTGCTATTCTAAATATTTTAGCCAGCTGCTTTAACATATGATGTCATACCATTTCGCCTGAGCTTTGAACATTTCAGCATATATTCCCTGTTTGGCGATTAACTCATCATGATTGCCCTCTTCACAGATCCGCCCATCATCTATAACAAAGATTTTGTCTGCCAATTTGGCACTTGCCAAACGATGTGAGATCATAATCGAACCTTTTTCTTGTATAACCAAAGAAAGAGATTGATAAAGTTCACTTTCTGCAACCGGGTCCAAAGAAGCTGTTGGCTCGTCTAGAATGATAAATGAAGAATCGGCGAAAAGTGCTCTGGCTATAGTAATCCGCTGCCACTCGCCTCCAGACAGGTCTATGCCGTCATCCTCCAGCTTCCCTAAAGGCGTATTCAGTCCTTTCCCGGTAAGCTTAAGGAATCCCATTGGTTCAGCCTGTCCCAAGGCCTTATCTATAGCTGCATCGTTATGGATTTTTGTAATATTCCCTAAGGCTATATTCTCCCGTACAGTTAAACTGTATTTCATAAAATCCTGGAAGACGACGCTGAAAAGAGCAGAAATCTCATGCTGACTCAAGTTTGAAAGCGCTATACCATTAATAGTGATCTCACCCCTATCAGGTTGATAAAGCCCGCACAACAGCTTAATAAGCGTAGACTTTCCAGCACCATTTTTACCGACAATTGCAATTCTCTCATTATGTCTTATCGTCAGGGACACACCTTGCAGAATCGGTTTTTGAGACTGGGGATATGAAAAGTAGACATCATTGAAACAAATTTCAGGACTATTGAAACACCTCTCTTTTTTGAGATCAGCGCTCTCTTCACTTTCAGGCAAAGACATAAAATGCTTATAGTACTTTGTCTTCAATACATTTCGGGAGTATTCGGAATATTCCCAGGAGACCTGCTCCGATATACTGATAATCGAATTGAGAGAGCCGATTAAAGCCACAAAAAGTCCTAAAGTAATGAGTCCGTTGTACATATAATTTACTAACGTAATAATAATTAGCACTGTCCAAGCCATAACACATAAAGTATTGATAAAGATAAGTTTTTGAGATTTTACATTGGCGCCCACCCTCTCTTTATAAACTTTACTTCTGATCCCTCCCCATTGATTAACGATATATTCTACCGCACCAAATAATTTGAGTTCAGAAAGGGAGGATTTAGTAGTCAACAACCCTAACAAATATCCCAACTTCCGATCTTCGGCAGATTGTTTGTAGAAAAGACTGTCGAGGATAGTCATAGCTCTATAGTTTAGAAAAAGCATGGGGACCGTGAATAAAAAACAAAGTACTGACAACCAGACAGAAACCTTTGCAAATACCAGATTTAGTAGTACCAGTGAAAGCAGAGAACTGCCTATCTGCGTGATATTAAGAAAACTGTTTTTGATACTTTCGCTAGGATTGTCACTCATTTGAAATATAGTATCCTGCGTTTCTTGATCTTCGAAACAACTGTATTTGAGCTGCTTATACTTGTTCAATACGACCGGTGTCCAGTTTTTCAATAATAATCTATCAAAATTTATATTGAGGTAACCCTCCATCGACGTACAAAGGGAGATTGTCAAAATAGTGATAAGCAGCAGCACCAGGTTCAGACCCACGTGGGTGTAACCCGCATTGCCTTTGTATAATTCAGATACACTGTCGATTAGATCTTCTGTTAGCAACAAGCTTAACGGTGCCAAAATGGCTGACACTATTAACAAAATTATTTTGAGTATGGCATGAGCTTTACAAAACTTTATCATGATTTTTATCGGGTCCAGGCAATATTGTAGTAATTGCAGCTTCATCACACCTTGTTTTTTGGAATTAGTGTTTTCACTTAATAAATTGTTTTCTTCAATTGCGCTCCAACAAATAAACAAATGAACATTTAAGTTTACATTTTACAATTACATAAAACCACTTCCTTTCTAATTAATTTGCATCTTATCACAGCATTTTCCATCTGTAAAGCGACTAATTTGTAATAATATTGAAATTATTTAAAATTAAATACAAAAATTAAACAAATATCGGATTTATATTGTTACATTTTTATCTATTGACTCATGTTTTTTCCTATGGTATTAATTACAATATTAAAAGAAAATCATAAATTATTAATTTAATCATTACAAATGAATAAATTATTTTATTCATTTGAACATTTAAATGATAATTATGCGCAATTACTTTTACTAGGGCACTTATTCTATCTAAAATTGGAGTTTTCGCAAATGAAGAAAAATAAAAAAAGTTGTACTGTCATTGATAAACTAATTTCGGAAAATTGGTTTGATAGCTTTGAAGAGGCAAAAAAATGGATAATATTAGGTCGAGTTTTGGTTAACGATGAATTAATAATAAGTGTTAACGACAAAGTTCCTGTAGATGGAACAGTAAGAATTAAAAGGTATTATCAAAGAAAGTATGTAAATAAAGGAGGCTTAAAATTAGCAGGCGCATTAAGTGATTTTGGAATTGATGTAAATGGAAAAGTGGTAATGGATTGCGGAGCTTCTACTGGCGGGTTTACTGATTGCCTGATACAAAATGGAGCAAAGCTTGTTTATGCTGTTGATGTAGGGTACGGTCAATTAGCAGGGAAACTACTATTCGATAAAAAAATAGTGAATATGGAAAAAACCAATCTTGCTGACAAAGTTCTGCTTTCGTTATTCCCTTCTCCAGAAGTAATCACTTTAGACTTGTCATACCTTTCATTAAAATATGCCCTGCCATTATGTAGAGAAATCATCGGGGATTGCGGGACTGTAATTGCTTTAATTAAACCTCTGTTTGAAGTAGCATCTTCTGATATACGGAGAAGCGGGGAATTCGACAGTATCGATACCATCCGTGATATATTAACCGATTTATGTAATCACTTTATCGAAGACTATGAGATAATTGGTATTACCAATAGTCAAGTTACAGGGAACAATGGTACATTAGAATTTTTTATTTATTTGGAATGGGGAAATAATAATCAAAAAAATATAAACAGTGACTACTCATATTCAGTCGATGCGGCCATTAATAGAGCCTCGGAGTTAGATTGTTTTAGTAAGCACTCATTTTAATAAATACATATCTTCATGTCCTTAATCTTGTTGGGAAGAACAGACCACTCAAAGGAAGACCACCAACAGGGATCTTCTAAGAAACAAAAATCAGGACCTTCCGTTGGACGGGTGGTCCTGATTTTGCACGTTTCACGCACTCAACTGGCTAAAACCAAAAAAAGAGGAGCCGCTTAGGCCCCTCCCTGTCTATCTCTAGGCTACTGAATCAACAGCCCAAACCCGCTCTGAATATAATACAGGCTTGGATACGCAATATTGCTGGTAGTCAGATTGTTGAATGTAGCTGAACCGTTACCGGTATACGTGTAGATTGCCGCTCCCTTATGGGCGCCGGAGAACCTGGACGTTGTCACTCCATCGAGACCTGTGCCGTTGATGTTGATGTTGTTGAATACGATACCCGAGAAGCCGCCGCCGTATCCGAACTGGATCGCATCCCGCTGGGTGTTGATGATGTCGATGTTGGTGAAGGTTACATTCTTGATCGGATCACTCGAAGCTTCGAGATCAATCGCGCCGCGCTCCCCGTCATACAAGTCACGGCTGGTGCCGCTGTTAATAATCGTCGTATCCGAGAAAATCATCCCCGTGTTGTTGTTGAAATGCGCCCCCGGAAAGGTCGTATTCAGCCGGATACCGGAGCCGCCCACCGTGTCGATGATGTAGTTGTGATCCGCCTTGTGACCACTGCCACCGAAGATGCCGATAGCGCCGGCACGCCAGTTATTCTCAATCGTATTGTACGAAAAAGTGTTATTCACACCATCCGGTGCACCAAAGGTGTTGCTCGGCCACACGGCCAGACCATCGTCCCCGTTATTGCGCACATTGGTATTGCGGACGGTAGAGTTGCTGGTTCCCTGGGAGTAGTTGATGCCGTCCGCCAGATTGTTGCGGATACGGCTGTTCTCCACAAGCAGATTATTCGCAAAAATCGCCGGGGTCCGGGCATAATCACCCACCCACATTCCACATTCGAAATGCTCGATCCAGACATTATGAATGACTGAATTATTGCCGAAGTTATCCATCATGCCTTTGTAGATCGCGTTCTGGTTGTAGCGGGACCGCAGATTCGAGTTCATATAGACATTGCTGAAATCCAGCTTGCCCAGGATACGGAAGGAGATCCCTCCTCCGGCTGCATTGGGATTGGTAAATTGCAGGTTGGTATGCCAATAACCTGCACCCGTAACCGTAAAGTTGTTGATCATATTGCTGACGGAGCCAATCACCCACATACTGCTGAGATTGAAGGTTCCGGAAGGGATATAGAGCGATTTGCCGCCTGCGACTGCTGCTGTTACTGCACTGTTGAAAGCTGCAAGATCATCCTGGCCGTCACCTGCCACTGCACCGTAATCAGTAACCGATACGGAGTTAGCCGGGCGGGCAATTGCTGCCGGTACTGGCTCAATTTCCAGGAAGTCTACACCATACTCGAGGCTGTCCCCGTTACTCTTCTGAATACGGATCGTGTCCCCAGGCTGAAGTGGTGTATCCATCTTCCAGTGTACTTCATCGAAGCGGAACAATGGGCGTCCGGCACTCGGTGCATCACCAGGCTGGTCGCCGGAGAAGTACTGCCAGGAGTAATAGGAGGTTAACGGGATGGTTTTGGCTTTGGCGCCATTCACGTACACATCCAGCGCTCCGGTAAGGCCCATGCCGTCTGCCGAATCCGGCATCGTGAATCTCATGGTGACCCCGGCGCCGCCTTGACCCGCTCTCACTGTCCATTGTGCATAAGAGCCGTTGGACGGCAAAGCAATATAGCTCTGGCCCGAAGCCTCCGAAGCAGTTAGCATTTGATCGAAATTCGGTGCCGATTTCAGCGCCGCTGAACCGCCGCGGGTCGCATCCTGCGTGTCATACCGGCTGTAGGGTACGCTTGCTCCGCGCAGAGCGTATACGACGAGATTAACGGTTTTTACATTGTTGGCCTGCTTGGCTATAACTTCATTGGCATCTGCGGCAATCGTCGTAGTGACGGTGTAACTTCCGTTCACTGCACTCCATGTGCCCGGAACAGAGACATTCACCGAAGCCCCGGCAGCAATTGCACCGCTGTATGACCCTGTGAAGGTCTGCACTGTGGCGCCTGCCTGGTTTTTCAGTGCAACAGTGATTCCGTGTGCACCCCCGGAGGAAGCAAGATTGCCCTGATTCTTAAGATTGACAGAGAAGGTCACGCTGCTGCCTGCTGCCGGTGTATCCGGTGACCATGAGGTGGTCCCGATAAGGTCGGAGCTCGATACAGGAGCCACAACAAGCGGCGTTGAATTAGTGTAGCTGTTGTTGTTGTCATTCTGCTCAATGATCTGGTTAGCCTCATCCACCTTGGCACTCAGCGGATAGGTTCCGGCAGTTAGCATACCGGCATTCAAGGATACAGTAGCTGAAGCTCCTGCTGCCAATGCCGCTACTGGTGCAGAACCGGCCAACTCATTGTTCAGATAGAAATTGACCGTTGTAGCCGCCGCTGCGGCATTGCCAATGTTCTTCACCACTGCATTCAGGGTGACCGTGCTGCTCTCCACCGGAGAAGCAGGCGTCCAGCTCATACCTGTGATGCTCAGATCCGGGTTCGCGGCCGGTGCACCATATACCTGGAATTCGGCAATCTGTCCGGCGGGCGCACCGGAGTTAGACGTAATGTTAAGCTGCAGCTGCTTAACCGTAGCTGTAACAGGAATCGTTACCGTATTGCCTGAAGCCGGATTGAATGTGTACGTCTGGGCGGATACCAGATTGCTGAAGGTTGTACTGCTCTGATTCTGTCCAAGCACCTGAATATTCTGGGTCCGTGTTGCCCATTCTGTCGCCGGATTCAGCTTCAGCACAAGGGAAGTAATGTTATGATTCGCTCCCAGATCAAGCGTCAGAGAACTAGGATTGCCGTTACCCTCCCAGTAAGTAGCCGTGTTGTTGTCGTTGGCATTACCGGCAATGAAATTCTGCGTGTTGGAGGATGCACTGATCGCCTTACCAATGGCGATGTTCCCTCCAGGGGGCGCCGTTGAAGTGGGCACCGGTGTTGCCGTAGCCGTTGGTGCTGGGGTTGCCGTGGCTGTTGGCGCCTGTGTAGAGGTTGGTGCCACTGTAGCTGTAGAAGCCGGGGTTGACGTTGGAGCTGCCGTAGGTGAAGGGGCTGGAGTGGCGATCACGGCTTGCGCTACCGTAATTAGATCCAGATTGACATTCCCCGTATCCCCGGCATCATATTTGTAAGCGATGGTATTGCTGCCGGAATTGAGCGGCAGGGCTTCAGCCTTCGTGCTCCAGGTATCCCAGTTCGCCAGGTTAGGCAAGGTGGTCTGGCGCTGCTTAACTCCGTTCACATAGATACTGATCGTCTTGTCGCTTCCGCTTGCATTGGCATACTTCAGCGTAACATTCCGCGTACCTGCTGCGGACACGCTCACCGTGAAGGTGGTTGCCGGTCCTTGAGTCAGATAGCCGTCAACGAATCCTGTGCTGGAGTATCCGGCATGGTCCGTGTTCACTTTTGCGCCCCCGGAGAGTGTAGCGTCTTCCGCTTCATAGGTACCGGCTGGAGCCGGGCTGGCAGTAGGCGCAGGCGTTGCGCTGCTGGCACCGTAGATTTCAAGCTCGGACAATTGGCCCGCAGGCCATGCAGTATTCGCGCTGAACAGCAGACGGACATAACGTGTATTGACAGCCGTGAGGTTAATCGTGACACTATTGCCCGCCACCGAAGGATTAAATTCGTACCCGGATGCACCAGCAACATCTGTAAAGCTAGTGCCATTCGTACTGCCCTGTACCGCCAGCGTCTGCGTCCGGGTCTCCCAGCTTGCCGGAAGCTTTAATACAAGCTGGTCTATACTGGTGAGCGTACCCAGGTCCACTTGAATCCACCCAGGAAAAGCATCATTTGCGCTCTCCCAATACGTATTCTGATTACTGTCCTTAACGTTATCCGGCGTATAATTCTGGGATTGCCCGCTGGCGGTAATGATTTTGTTAAGTGCAAGATTCGGTCCGCCCGCTGCCGACGAACGGGTAAGCGGTCCAGCCGCCATGAATAGCGTTGAGATAAGCAGCGTAACTACAAGCGACCATGTAACATACTTGTTGCGCATTCTATTCCTCCTTAATCTGATGTGGAACGACACACAGTTTTATTCATAGCCTTACAATGATAGCGATTACAATTATTGAGATCCCTATCCCACCCTCCCCTCGCTGCAATACACACTCATTATAGGTTTAATGCAGAGAACACTTTAAGAGCTATTTCTACGGAAAAGATAGGTGATTCTATGAAACTGATCATTGAGATTAGACAAGCATAAAAAAAGATCAACTATGGCAGTATCTGACCATAATTGACCTGTACTATTGAACATAAGAGCGTTATTAGCGTGATTGCTTGAATGATGGATTTATTCGTCACTGGGTAGTGTCTATTTCATTTACCGCCCCATCCATATCACAGAATGAAAATAGCCACAATAAGGGCCATTAGCTCGTATTGTAATGTTGTGAATACCAAATTGAGATATTGTGCCTGATTAAAAATTCAGGCTTAAGCTTCAAGCTAAGGAATTTAAAACCACTTGTATGCGCTGTGCCAAGTTTTCTTTCTCAACATCAGATAGTTGTTCACCTTGAATACTGTTTACTGTAAAACCCTTTAAATCTTCTATAAAACTGATGCCCTTTATTTGTTGCGTTAAATCATGTCGCACTAAATTTTCAGCTAATGTTGTATACACTACAATTTTTTCACTTACTGTATTTTTGCAATCACGCTCAAAACGGTTGATCACTTTTTCAACGACCTCTTTTTCATCTCTATCCTTAAAGTTGATTTCACTAAAAAACTTATTAACTTCGTCTGTTAATTCTTCGTAGTACCAACATACTCTGGGATAAAAGTCTGATGGCATTTTTTCTAATTGTATAAGTACTTGTTTCTTACGAAAGAAGAAATCATCGTGTTGCTCCTGTGTAAGTTTATGTTCCTGTTCAATTAAATTATTATTTATATTTGATAACGTTTCTACCATATAATTCTTAAATGTATTGGACGCTTTGGAATGTGAAGCTAAAATTTCAGCAATTATTACACTTATGACCAATTTATCTGTCTCGCTTTTTTTCATTAACATATCATACTCATTAAATGTTCGTGCAATAGCCTCCTTTCTACTCACTTTTTCATCGTTTATATATTCATTATAAGTATCATTTATATATTCTGAATATTCACTACAGCTATAAATCATGTATACAACCTCCTAATTTTACTATTTGAAGTTTAAGGTGAGATGGGTGTATCGCCATTATGCAGTACTTCAACTTTAATATTGGGAAAGTCTTTTTGAAATTGCTGAATGATATTATTGCAACTACCACATGTATCCTTTTCAGTGAACAGTCTAATTGTTCCTGCTGCATCTTTATTATCGCCTAGTTTACTAGCAACATCATTTAGTATTTTATACTCTGTATCTCCATCCCTCAGATAAATGTTCCCTGCATTATCAGGCGCTTCGGTCGCCTTATATATCGGATCACTGGGCTTGAATGAAAACTCCCCTGTCCCTGAAATTCCTTTTGATGCGTCATGAACACCACTATGTGCAAAGAAATCTGTTTTATTTACACCTGCAACGTTCACTTCTGCATATGCAAAATTACCACTATTTTTATATTTATTAGATAATCCGCTTCTTGCTTCAGTCACTTTATCAATTATATGTTTATCAGCTTCTGGATCAATCAATTTGGTTGGGAATGTACCTTTACCCGTCCCCTCAACCCCACCCTCCAGCCCATCCATATACCGCTGCTGCACCGGCGTCTTCGGCAAGGCTGGAGTACCCTGGATCTCTCCTATCTTGAAAACAAAACCTTCCGCTGTCTGCACCACCGGACCCAGATTAGGGAGTTTCTGCTTGATCCCTTGCAGGGCATCCTTCGCCGCTTGGCTGACGACGTCTTCTACCTCACCCAGCGCTTTCCCTGCTTTACCTGCTTTGATGATCTGTAGTCCGGGGACAAGGATGGAGGCGACCGAACCCAGCATCGCAGCTTTCTCTTCGGGTGTGCCTTCGTCAAACTGACGATACGCCATCTTCGCCGCTTCCACTAGCACTTCTGGATGGTCAATCAGATATTTTGCCTGATTCTTCATTTCTGTGGTAGTCTTGACCGGGTCTACAACTAGCTTGAAGACAAAAGTAGCCGTATCCGCCACGCCCATGACGACTTCTTTCACCAATCCTTCGGTAAACGCCAGCACCACCGCGTCCGCCTGATGAACCCGACTCTCCCATTTCGTTAGCCGTAAGTCTCCTCCAGCCACCCCAGATAACTGGTGTACATCGGGGTAAGATATTCATTTGGCACATAGACTTTCGCCTGATAAAAGTCCCATGTTGTCTCATTTTCCTTGTTGTCTGCGGTAATTGGCGTGCCATCCGGCAGCGTAAGGGGCGGCCCGTTCAATCGCTGCTCCGCTTCGATCTGCTCTTGAACCTGCTTAAGAGCCGCTGCGACCTGAATTTCCTGCCGCTTCGCCGCAAGCTGGCCCCGCGCATACGCTCCGGCGGCGGTCTTCTCCATGGCCAGACGCAGGAGCAGTAAATATTCTTCGTTATGTAGTAACGGAACCTTGAATGGTTGGTTCATTCGGTAATGGGTAACCCCCGCCGAAAAAGAAAGCCCTAAAGTAAATGAACTTTAGGGCAAAGTACTTTAGTTATAATTATTGAGGAAACCATTCCAAATTTGTTTTGTACCACTTCAGGGCGCTACGCTTTAATTATAGATAGCGCCTCTTGTAAGGCAATTCCTTTTAACTGAGACAACATGTCATAATTTATGGTTTGTGTCGCAAGCCAAATTTGACCGATTGACTCGCCGCAACTTCCTGCAATCATTTCATCACAGTTGCTTTCGTTTGACACATTAATTAAAAACTCTACCGTCTCATCATCTTGAAAGCTTTCTCCCAACTCAATCACTGCATCATCTTTTTCCGCATCTGATGCCTTAGGGTCTACTAATATTTGAAAAAGTTTTTTCTTATTCATACTTATCACTTCCCAAATGGAATCTTGCCCATTATATCAGTGCAATAACACTTAAAGTGCTACATCTTGGTATCCTACCCTAGCCACTTCTTCATTGATCAAACGTACACCAACCCCATTTTCTTCATCCCATGTACAGTCAAAGGTTAACCATAAGTTGAATATAAAAATAATTCATAATCCATAGTCGTCTACCTTTCCAAAGCTTCTCAAATAATTATTAAATTGGGGTAAAAAGAGGAGTTTCAACTGGCCCGCCTTTTCAATATAAGAAAATATCGACATCCATGTTTAGCTTTTTGAAAGATACTTTTTCTGGTATTGATCCAAGTTTATATTTACGATTACATTATCATTCTCTTTCCTAAATAAATGATCCGTACCATTTTCCACAAACACCATATCAGGATTAAATGACATCAAAATATTTCCGAAGATTTGAAATAAAATATCCCGCGTTTATTTCCATCCTTTCAATTCTTCAAGTGAGTCCACTGTTATTGCTTGACTGAAGGTTAATTCGGCACTGGGTAGCCCCCACAAGATTATGTTCATAGTAACCACTGTACAACACTAACTTTAATCAACCTTCAAACCTAAGATGTATTCTACTCTTGACTTATTAGCAAAGCTTGTTTCCCTAATTTTATATTCATCTTTACTATAAATTAGCTTTTTACAAATTTGAATGTCCTGCAATAGCTTTTCAATGTCATTTTTATCTATGTTTTCTTCAAATTCAGCGTTTTTTAGGTAAATATCCAATTTGTTATATATAAAATCAGCAATTTCTTTATATTTCAAACTCTCAATGGCTATAGAAATAAAATATAATGTTTTAGTAAATGAACTATCGTTTACTCTTCTCCATTCTTCTTCTAAAATTTTCGCTGAAGCCTGTGCTACATTTAAACCCTCTTCATCTATATATTCCTCAAAGCCGAATACTACTGAATCTTTTATCCTTTCATAGCCCATAATGTTCATACTATCACTCCTCATCTCATACTTTTAGAATTAACATTTAACTGAATATTCGGGAACTTACGTCTAAATTCCATAATTAAGTTTGAGCAACTTTGACATGCATCTAGTTCAGTAAATAAATCTATTTGACCTTTAACATTAGGGTCTTTTATTTGAGAAGCAATATCCTCAAGAATCTTTGCCTCCGTGTCATTAATTCGTGGAAATTGATCATCGACATAGCTTTCCAATGATTTATCTACTTTGGAATAACTTAAATCTCTAACATTACTTCCCACGCCATCAGAGGAATGAATTTGACTATGTGCTTGAAACTCTTTCTTAATACCCGGAATATTTACATCTGCTACAGCGACATTTCCAAAAGTTAGATTATCTAGTTTCCTATCAAGTTTTTTTCTTTGTGTATTTGAAAGGTTCTTGTATTCGTCAGAATTTCTTATTTTTTGAATTTCTTTATTAATATCATTTCTGATATTTTGCGTTCTCTCATAAAGACTGTCAATTAATTTATTAGGTATCTTATCTTTACCCGTCCCCTCCACCCCATCCAAATACCGCTGCTGCACCGGCGTCTTCGGCAAGGCTGGAGTACCCTGAATCTCCCCTATCTTGAAAACAAACCCTTCCGGCGTCTGCACCACCGGACCCAGATTCGGGAGCTTCTGCTTGATCCCTTGCAGGGCATCCTTCGCCGCTTGGCTGACGACGTCTTCTACCTCACCCAGCACTTTCGCTGCTTTACCTGTTTTGGTGATTTGTAGTCCGGGGACGAGGATGGAGGCAACCGAACCCAGCATCGCAGCTTTCTCTTCAGGTGTGCCTTCGTCAAACTGACGATACGCCATCTTCGCCGCTTCCACTAGCACTTCTGGATGGTCAATCAGATATTTCGCCTGATTCTTCATTTCTGTGGTAGTCTTGACCGGGTCTACAACTAGCTTGAAGACAAAAGTAGCCGTATCCGCCACGCCCATGACGACTTCTTTCACCAATCCTTCGGTAAACGCCAGCACCACCGCGTCCGCCTGACGAACCCGACTCTCCCATTTCGTAAGCCCGTAAGTCTGATCCAGCCACCCCAGATAACTGGTGTACATCGGGGTAAGATATTCATTTGGCACATAGACTTTCGCCTGATAAAAGTCCAACGTGGTCTCATTTTCCTTGTTGTCTGCGGTAATTGGCGTGCCATCCGGCAGGGTGAGCGGCGGCCCGTTCAACCGCCGCTGCGCTTCAATCTGCTCTTGAACCTGCTTAAGAGCCGCTGCGATCTGAATTTCCTGCCGCTTGGCTGCAAGCTGGCCCCGCGCATACGCTCCGGCGGCGGTCTTCTCCATCGCCAGACTCAGGAGCAGTAAATATTCTTCGTTATGTAGTAACGGAACTTTGTCCCCCGTGATCGACGGATCATACTCACAGGCTGTAACCGCTGGTTGTCTGTAATGGGCGCTTAAGTCCTTGCCGGATTCATAGTAGATCTTGGCTACGCCTAGAGAAGCCAGCTTCTGCCGGGCCTCTTCCGCCTGCGCGTGGACAGCCTCCATCTGTGCCTGATTTCCAAATGCCTGATACACCTTGAAGGCCATCTGTGCCTTGGCGATCTGATTCCGCGCCGCGAAGATATCGTTCAGCTTACTTTGTGCAGCTATACTCTCTACGGTCAGCAGGCCGGAGGTCTGAATAACATTTCTGAGCTGCTTCACCACCGGGTCGCTGCTGAGCTCATCTTTTCCCGATAGAGCCGCAATAGAAGTGATGAGATTCGTCGCACTTCGCTGCACAAATTCAGGGATGGAGACCCGTCCGGCGGCTGGTTGCAGCCCCAAGCTTCCGAAAGCCGCGAGCAACAGATTAAATTGGCCTGTCAGCTTGTCCGCCTGCCGCTTATTCTCTTCCTGTAGCTCCGAGACGCCTCTCAGGGCGACCCGGATGATATCCTCTAATTTCTCCGCTTCTACGGTTAATTCATTGATCAGAACCTGGGCCCTGAAGATATGGTTACCCATGGGAATACCGCCCCAGCTACTGGACTGGCCCTTCAATTGAAGATATAACCGATTGGTGTCCTGACTCACCTGGCCAATCTTCGATTGCAGGCGCCTGACTTCATCTTCGTTAAATACAAGCTTCGTGGAAGACACTATGACCCCTGCTTCCTTCTCCAGAATGGATTCCAATGTACAAATTTAGGATTCAAAATATACCCATTAATGATATACATATCCCTTTGTTGTCGGATTTATTTTCCATTAAGTTTATAGAAGTGAATTCTCCATGTGCCCATACTTCCGCAGTAATCAGTTATGTAAGTCTCGGATATACCATGCATCGCAGGCATAATGCTCGGAACCGGCCAGCGGGCCATCCAGCGGGCTGAACCCGTGCTTGACATAGAAACGGCCAGCGGCCTGCATCGTCAGCAGCGTCTCCAGGTAACACTTAAGGTAATGCTGCTTAGCGAATGCAATCGCCGTATCCAACAGCTCTGCTGCAACGCCTTGGCCGCGGATGGCTGCGGACAGGTACATTTTCTGCAATTCACAGATCTGTCGTGCTTCGTCAAAAGCTGCAATCCCGCAGCCGCCGAGCACCTGCCCATCCACTTCTATAATCCAGTAAGCCCGGTTCGCCGCGCTATTATAATAGGTATATAAGTCATGCAGGCTGTCATCTGCCCAGGCCAAGCCTTCGCGGTTACCGCCGAATTCAATCAGGCACTCCCGGATAATCCCCTCAATGGCCGCATTATCCCTGCGCTCAATGGGACGGATGGTAATCATTATAGTTGTCCTCCTTTTACCCTCTATCTGCTTCGTTTCCTGCTTCGATGTACAGTTAACCTATCATATCATTTCCCTCTGATCGCTGTCACAATGATAAGTACTGCTCAGAGCAGTGATAGAAATCTTGTAAAATGCAACTTGTGTATCTATACTTCAAGAGTAAATACATTACATTTTATTCAATAAAATAGTTGGAGGATACATGAAATTCAAATGGAGAAACCTAATCTTTTTTTGTTTATTATTACTGTTAGTAGGATGTAAGGATAGAGAAGCTATCACCCAAAAAGAAATTGATCAATTTATTAACAGTAAGAACCTCGAACATGTGTCGATACAAAAATCAGATAACAACGAATATTATATTTTCAGCTCACCATATGTTTATATTTATCGAAGTTCCTCTGATTATGTTAAATCAACTGGATTAATTAAAGAAGGGATTGTCATCGGTGGTCTAGAGAAGGGTTCAATAGGACTGATAATAAATAATTTACAAGTCTTGAGAGATGCTAAGACCTATGTAGTACTTATAGATGGCAAAACAAGAGAGTATCAATACGGAGGAGAGAAATATCTAATCATCAAGGATAATAGAATATGGAATCCTACTGCTCAACTAAAAATCACTTTCTTAAGTATTGAAAACAATAAAATATTTGAAACTGATTATTAAAAGTTAGACATAGCTTGGTTTGTTAAATTAACGGGAAATCCTAAACCCGGCACATTCTTTTTGGTGGCTTATGGTCAAACCACACATCCGGCATATTCTTCCTAGACTTTCTCCTTAAGCCCCTTCCTGCTATACTAAAATTCGCGTGACAGCTCACATACTACCAACTATATGACCACATAGCTTCTGGGCAGCGTAACTGTAGGCAATTTAAGGAGTGAGACAGATGAACAAGCTGGTATTTTTCCTCGGCCCCGGAGGGGCGGGCAAGACCACATTAGCCAAGGCTGTTGCAGCCCGGCGTCCGGCGGCAGTGTTCGATATGGATATTCTGCTTCGTCCGGCAGCAACCGCGATCATGACTATGCATGGGCTTGACCCTGACGATAGAGATTCCGATGAGTATAAAAGATTATGCCGCGACCTCGGCTACCGCATTACTATGGATGCAGCGCTTGATAACATAGGTTTGTCCAGTGATATATACGTGGTGGGTCCCTTCACCAAAGAAGCGGCCGATCCGGAGTGGATCGGCCGCGAACTGGCGCGCATCGGGCGCACGCTGAAGGAGGTTGAGGTCAAGGTAGTCCTGGTAGGACTTGCGGATGCAGCCATGTTCCGTGAACGGCTTGAAGGCAGACATTCCGCACTCGACACCTGGAAGTTCGCCCATTGGGAGAACTTCAGCGCTTCGCTAGGCCCCCGCACCGTAGCCTGGCCGCTCCCGCCTGCACAGGTGGCGCAGATCGACAATTCCCATCCCGACCGGAATGTCGCGGTAGCGGCGGTGGAAGCTTTTATTTATGGATAGGAAGCTACCGCTTAACCGCATGAACATAATGAATCGTCTCAAAAGCGCTTAACGCATCACTCCGGCCGCTGAAAAACCTCTCGTTGATCTCTGCCGGAGACAGGTGCTCGTAGACCAGCAGCCCAGCCCCGGCCAGCAGCTCCTCCATTTCCGAATAACTGAACCAGGACTGCATGGGCTCACCGCTGGCAGCAGCCATTTGCACCATTTTGGCTACCCGGCCGGACACGCCCTGCTCTTCCATTAGATACTCATCTGCATAATCCAGAACGATAGAGCTTCCTGAGGGAACTTTTGCGAGCAGCTCCGTAATCAGGCGGGCGTTCTCCTCCTTGGTGAGGTAGTAGGATACTCCCAGCAGGCTGAATAACGTCTTCACCTCAGGATCGAACCCCTGCTTAAAAAGGCCGGAATACGAGTATTCGCCCGTGAAGTCCATGGGGACGAGATGAAGATTGCCCGGAATCTCAAGCTGTGCGTCCCTGAGCCTCTGCTGCTTGGATGCCTGGGTAGCAGGAGCATCGACTTCAAAAATCGTGAGCCGCTCCATAAGCGTAGGATAACGATAGGCAAAGCTGTCCAGCCCCGCACCAAGAATTACATACTGCTTCAGCCCGAGACTCAGCTCATGCAGCACAATAGCCTCACAGTAGGCAGCACGTGCCAGCGGTGTGGGCGATAATTGGACCTGGACAATCCATCTCAAGATGGATTCGGGATCATCCGGGTACCCCTCCGCAATCTCGGGATTGAAGAATGCAATCCCCTGCACCATATTCCTGCGGATATCTGCGAACTCCTGCGGAGATATCAGCTTGTGCGCCACATCATCATTGAAGATCTTGGGACTGTCATATTGACTGTGATAAGCACGGCCAAAAGCGGCCACTAAGGCAGTCATGCTGGACTTGTTCTGCTTCATTGGTGGTTCCTCCATACAAAAATAAGATTCCCCTGGCCAGGAGAACCTTATTATATACACAAACTAATAATATGTAAATTATAGCATATATAATATTATTTGTCAATGACAGATGTTACAATATTCCCTGTTCATTCCTGATCTAACGAGCCCATTAGCTGGAAAAAGAATTCGGTCTCCTGTGTCTTATTAAGACTGTACCATGCATCCAAGGTAGCTGGAGCAAATACCTCTAAGACCCTCAGCACTTCCCTCGCGAACTCCAGAGGAGCGATACCCGATGCCGTGACCAGCTTCCCGCTGACAGCTACAGGCCCATCCTCATGATAAGCTTCCCCTTTATAACCGGGGCTGACCATTTTCAGGTAATCCAGGTTGTTGCTTGTATGCGGGACAGAATCCAGATAACCTTTATCCGCCAGCGCCATGGTCACGCCACAGATAGCAGCAACGGCAACACCGAGCTTGAGCGCTTCGTGAGCCCTATCCAAAACCGGCTGATTCTCCGCCTCTCCCCACGTATTCCCTCCAGGCAAAATCAAAAGATCGCCGCTGGCCAATCTGCACTCCTCCAAGGTGAGATCCGGCTGTACAGTCAGTCCGCCCATAGTTGTAACCTTTTCTTTGGTGGCGGATACTGTGATGACTCTTAATGATGCTGCCCCCTTTTTGAAGTATCTTCCTGTGTTCAGTTCAGCGGCCAAATACCCGTATTCCCAGTCTGACATCGTATTGAATACATATAGATAAGCTTGTCTGTTGTGCATAATTCAACTCTCCCATCACTATTTGATATAGCTTATTATAGTAAAACTTCCCTGACAGACGGTGTCAGGGAAGTTAGGGAGAATGGGAAGAATCTACGTTAGCACTTGGGTGGACGCTCCGCAAACAGAACGTTGTTCCCATCGCTGTTGTGTCCAGATTTTTTTTCATCCCCCTTAGCGGTGAAAATCCGGACACAAAGGCGAACGCTTCGCTTGTACACAATCGTTCTGCCCGCTCTGCTGTTTAAGCGCGAACTGAAGAACAACCGGGGCTTCGGGAGATTTCTGCAAAGGGCTATCGCCGCCATAGAAAATCACTTTTGAGACAGCCCCCTTCCCGTTAACTCAGTTAGGCTCTGCTCTAAGATAAGCCCCTGCTTCTCTGAAGCTTGCGATCTCCCTGCCGCCGACAGCGGCACAAAGTGCCGCCCCTACCGCCGCTTCTTCAGCATGCTCACCGAGCTCAAGAGGCCGTCCGAAGGCTGCTTCGAACTTTACGCACAGCACCGGATTACTCCGCAGCGCATTGCCTGAGCCTATAAGGCGGCTGAATGTGCCCGCGCCCTGCTGTTCAAGCTCTGCCAGGGAGCTGTGCAATTCATCTACCATCCCTTGCAGAAAAGCATGGGCCAGCCCGCCGGGAGTAAAATTCTCCAGCGTGATTCCCTCCACACTGCCGCGCTTCTCCGGGTCTGTCCTCGTCCCCAGAAACTGTGTGTTCACTGTAAGTCCAGTGCTGCCGCTTCCAAGCACCTCTTCACTGAGCAGCCTGGACATCAGGGAATAGACATCTGTCGGCGCTTCTCCGGTGTATGCGGTAATCAGCTGCCGGAAGAATCCCTCCAGCAGGGCATAAGACTTGCCGCCACTCAGGGCGGCTCCCACCATCAGCACCCCGCCGCCTGGGAACGGGCGTACCTCCATAGTGGAAGGAGCGTTGGCGCAGTCAGGCACCCAGGCCGAGAGCTGGCTCCCTGTGCCGATGTTCAGCAGCAGGGATTCCCCGGGCTGTGGCACACTGCCCAGGAAGCTGGCCTGATTATCTCCGAGCGAAGTGTATACGGGAATGCCTTGTGCCGTGCTACCGATTGCCGTCCCGGAGGGTACGACCTTCGGCAATAACGAACAATCGATGCCGGCCATACTAATCGCGGTTCTATCGAAATCCCCTGTCCCCAGACTGAAGCCCCCGATCCCCGCTGCCTGCGTTGCATCGATCAGGGGAATATCACCGTTCACCAGCCTCATCGCAATATAGTCCGCAATCGTGCAGAAGCCGACTGCGTGCTCAGGGACAAGCTGCCCGGACACATTATAGTAATGGGTGGCGAGTCCATAGCCGGGAGCTACAGTGTAACCGGTAAGGTCACTGAACTGCTGCGCATAGGTAGGACTATCCATCCCTCCGGTGAGCTGTCCCGCCCGTCCATCCTGCCAGGTATGCAGCGGACCTATAGCTCTCCCGCTTGTATCCAAATAGACAATGCCATGCATCTGCCCGGTTAAACCAATTCCCGTTACTTCCGGCTGGTGCGCCAGCAGACGTTCAAGTATATGTTCCACCTGCTTCACCATCAATTCCGGGTCCTGCAGCCGCTCCCATTCCTGATTCAGGCTGAAAGGCAGGCTCGCTTGTGCTTCTGTAATACTACACAGAATCGTACGTTTCTCCAGATCGTAGAGCAGCCCGGAGATGGATGTGGTTCCGATATCTAGTCCGGCCGTAATCATAGGTTCCATCCTCTTCCCTGTTGTATAGCCCATATGTTAAGCCTTGGCGAAGGATAGCGTCAACCAGGCGCATAAAACACTAGGAAGCAAAAGATACTAGACCAGAGAAAAATAACTATACACGGAGGTACATATATGAGACTTCACAACAAAGTAGCAGTAGTGACCGGAGCGGCATCCGGGATGGGGAAGGCGATTGCCGTCCTGTATGCGAAGGAAGGGGCCAAGGTCGTAGTGGCGGATATTCATCTGGAGGCTGCGGAGACGGTGGCCGGTGACATTAAAGCTGGCGGCGGGGAAGCCCTAGCGGTACAAGCGAATGTTGCAGATGAGTCTGATATCCAGAATCTGATCGACAGTACAGTCAACACTTACGGCACAGTAGATATTCTGGTGAATAATGCGGGGATCATGGATAATTTTGAACCGGCGGGTGATGTTGAGGATGAGAGCTGGGAGCGGGTTCTCGCTGTCAATACAACTTCGGTGATGCGTGCTACGCGCAAGGTACTGCCTATTTTCCTGGAAAAACAACAGGGTGTTATCATTAACGTTGCCTCGGTAGGCGGTCTGTTCGGTGCCCGTGCCGGTGCGGCTTATACAGCCTCGAAGCATGCGGTTATCGGCTTTACGAAGAACACCGGATTCATGTATGCTGCCAAGGGAATCCGCTGCAATGCGATTGCGCCGGGCGGCGTGGAGACCAATATTGGTACAACCATGACCCATATCAATCCATTTGGCATGGAACGTACACAGCCGGGTATGGCGCTTAATCCACGGATGGGCCAGCCCGCTGAAATCGCACAGCTCGCCTTGTTCCTGGCTTCAGAGGAAGCAGGCTTTGTGAATGGGGCTGTCATTACCGCAGACGGCGGATGGACTGCTTATTAGCAAAGGCCATCCCCCGCATGCTGCGGGAAGATGGCCTCCTTGCTTATACTGCCTTCATCTGTTTCAGTTCCGTGCATCCTGCACCCTGATATTGCTCCCGAACAAGGTGGAATCACTCGTCAGCTTGTAGGCCGGATATCCAGCCTCTGCTTCGAGGCGCATAACGTCATCGAACAGCAATTCCTGCTGGCGGTCACAGAGGAAGGTAAACGGCTCGGTCTGAAACACAATATCGGTCGGCGAAGGCTCGCTGACTACCCGGATGACCAGTATGCCGTTACAGCCGCAGTCCTCCGTATCGTAGAACATTTTGAATTGACCGGGCTTCCCGGCCAGACTCTGCTCCAGCCGTTCGCGGGTGGTTGCATTAAGTTCAATCTGCATCTGTAATTTCTCCTTTCAGGGCAATCTGCCCGGCATGCTGTAACTGTAGGCGACAAGTATAGTCCCTAATCTGCGCAGCCCCGTGTGACAGCAGTCACTGTGAATGTGAAAATATGACTTTCAGCGCAGCATGCCAAATAATCGATAAAATCTCCTTCCTGAATATAACACAGAAACAGGCGCTGCCATAACCCGGCCCACCGCCTGGGGATATCAACGCCTTCTCTATTCTGCTTCACCCGATCTGCGAACGTACGGCTTCCTGTAGACTGAGCAGCTCCGCTCTGACCTGGACGACTTCACCGATAATAATGATGGCCGGATTGCTGATCTTCATCGCTGCGGCGACCTTGTCGATATTGCCAAGCGTGCCGGTCACGATCCGTTCGCGCACCGTTGTTCCGTTCTCAATTAAGGCAACCGGGGTCTGCGGATCTTTGCCGTGTATCAGCAGTTCCTTGCAGATCTCCCCCAGCTTGCTTACGCCCATATAAATCACAAGCGTATCCACACCGTGTGCCAGCGCATCCCAGCGCAGCGGCGAATCTTGGGTCTGGCAGCGGCTGCCGGTCACGATAGCGAAGGAGGCCGCCACACCGCGATGGGTCAGCGGAATGCCCGCAGAAGCGGCTGCGCCGACCGCCGAGGTGATTCCGGGAATCACCTCATAGGGAATACCGGCTGCGGCTGCGGACAACGCTTCTTCCCCGCCCCTGCCGAACACGAACGGGTCGCCGCCCTTCAACCGGACCACGTGGCTTCCGGCTGCGGCATGGCGGATCATCAGCCGCTCCGTGGTCTCCTGCGGCATCGAATGCAGTCCCGGCGCTTTACCGCAGTAGATGCGCACCGCATCGCCTGGGGCATAGTCCAGCAGCTCCTCATTCACCAGCCGGTCGTACAGAATCACATCGGCATGTTGAATGCGCCGCAGCGCCTTCAATGTTATCAGCTCGGGATCACCCGGACCTGCGCCTACAATGGATATGCTGCCCTGCTTCATACGCTTTTCTCCAGGGCAGGTGTGCCCGCGAGCCCCGCTTCTCCGCGTCCTGGAAGCTCTGCTGCTGCAGTAGCTCCGGGTCTGCTGCCTTTTTGCGATAAGTAGAATAGCAGGCCCGTGAACAGCAGACCGCCCGCGAAGTTGCCCAGCAGCACCGGAACGCCGTTCCAGATCCACCAGTCCGCCATAGTCACATTCGCTCCAAGCATCATCCCCGCCGGAATGACGAAGAAGTTGACGACCGTGTGCTCGAAGCCCTGTCCGAAGAAGGTCAGGATGGGGAGCCACATGGCGAGGATTTTGCCGGAGGTGGATTTCGAGGTCATCGCCATTACCGCACCTAGCGTAACCATCCAGTTGCAGAGCATCGCCTTGATGAAGGCCAGCGCCAGCCCCTCTGCCCCCAGGCTCTGATAAGCCGTCGTCTTCCCTTCACTTGCCGTAATCAGCGTCTGCACCATCGGGTTCGACAGATCAGTGCCCATCTTCGTAATCGTCAACCCGTATAATGCGGCATAGACGGCACACCCGATCAAATGCCCGAGAATGACCCAGAAATAATTCCCCAGCATGCGCCCGATGGTGGTCTGCTTCTCCAGCACGGCCAGCGGAATCAAGGCAAAGCTGCCGGTAACCAGCTCCAGTCCGAGGAGAATAATCATCACGAAGCCTACCGGAAAAAGAATCGCGCCCGCCATAGGGATCTTGGTCTGTGCCGCTGCGGTGAAGGCCAGTGTCGTGGCGCATGCCAGAATAGCACCGCCGAGACTGCCGCGGACAATGAGCTGCATGATGCCCAGTTCTGCTTTGGTTTTTCCCGCTTCAATCATGGAGCCCAGCACTTCGCCTGGTTTGACATAGTCCATTATGAATCCCCCTTTATACGTGTCCATGTATGAATGAATCAGATCGTTAAGTACAAGCTGCCTGTAGCGTGATCGACTTCCACCTCATAGGTGGTCACATGTCCCGTATCGGGAGCCTGCACCTCGCCTGTATGCAGCTCGATCCGCCAGTCATGGAGCGGGCAGTGCACCTTGGAGCCACAGACCATGCCCTCGGAGAGCAGGCCGCCCTTGTGCGGACAACGGTTCTCCACCGCCAGCACCTCTCCGCTGCTTAGCCGGAACAAGGCAATCTCGGTATCGCCTACCCGTAATTTTCGTGATCCTTTGATATCCACCTCATTCAGGTTGCCGATTAGCAGTTTGGTCATTGTCATTTCGGTTCCTCCTTAGACCGTCTCGGGTAACGAGATCGCCTCAAAATTCTTGCGCAGCTCCGGCGTATTCACAATCTGCTTCCATGGATCGGTGGTCAGACTGAGCGTCTTCTGAATTCGTTCCACCAGCGCCGCCCTTTCCTCCGGGGATTCCAGCGCCTGCTTGATGCTGTCCAGGCCCACGCGCTCGATCCACTGTGCGGTCCGTTCATTCCATCCGGCTTGCTCGCGGTAATATTGCAGGAACGCGCTTGCCCATTCCAGCACCTCATCATCGGTCTTCACTACACAGAGCAGATCGGTCGCACGGACATGAACACCGCCGTTGCCGCCGACATGCAGCTCCCAGCCGCCGTCAATCGCCACCACCCCGAAGTCCTTGATTGTCGCTTCCGCACAGTTGCGCGGACACCCGGATACAGCAAGCTTCACCTTCCCCGGAGCATTCAGCCGTTCAAAAGCCTTCTCCAGCCGAATTCCCATCCCCAGCGCATCCTGGGTCCCAAACCGGCAGAAGGTGGAGCCTACGCAGGTCTTTACGGTGCGCAGCGTCTTGCCGTAGGCATGGCCGGACGGCATATCCAGCTCCTCCCACATCTTCGGCAGATCCTCCTTCTTCACGCCCAGCAGATCCAGGCGCTGCCCGCCGGTGAATTTGACCAGCGGCACATCGTATTTCACCGCGACCTCCGCTATCTTGATCAGCTCCGCAGGAGAAGTGACCCCGCCGTAGATTCTCGGCACCACAGAATAAGTTCCGTCCTTCTGGATATTGGCATGGTAGCGCTCATTCGTATATCTGGATTCATTCTCATCCACGTATTCCTCGGGCCAGAGCATGCCCAGGTAATAGTTCAGTGAAGGGCGGCATTTCGGGCAGCCTTCCTCGTTGCTCCAGGACAAGACATGCATGACTTCCTTCACCGTGGTCAGCTTCATCCGCTTGATCTCGGCGACAATCTCATCCCGGCCCAGCGTCGTGCAGCCGCAGATGCCCTCTTTGACCGTAACAGCCGCCTCTCCGGCATAGAGCTGGAGCAGTCCCTCTACCAATGGCTTGCAGCCGCCGCAGGAAGCGGAGGCTTTGGTGCAGGCTTTGATCTGGCCCACACTGGTGCAGCCGCCGGCGGTAATCACTTCGGCAATGGTTCCCTTCGTTACTCCGTTGCAGCCGCAGATGATCTCGTCATCCGGCATCCCCTCCAGCCGGTTGCCCTTGGGCGAAGCCAGCGCATCGGCCGGAATGCCGAGCAGCAGCTCTTTCTCGCGCCCCTTGATATTCTCGCCCTTCTTGATCATCGAGAAGAGCTGCGCGCCATCATTCGTATCGCCGAACAGGACAGCGCCGATCAGCTTATCCTCCTGGATCACCAGCTTCTTATAGATTCCCTCCGTCTCATCCTGGAAACGGAGCGCCTTCGTTCCGGGCTGCTCGATATACTGTCCTGCCGAGAAAACATCGACGCCGGACACCTTCAGCTTCGTAGAAGTCACCGAACCGGCGTAGCCCTCTGTGGGAGCGCCTGCCAGTCTTTTGGCCAGCACAGCGCCTTGCTCATACAGCGGGGCTACCAGACCGTAGGCAATGCCGCGATGCTCTGCACATTCCCCGACGGCGTAAATACCGGACAGGCTGGTCTCCATATAATCGTTCACCACGATGCCCCGGTTCACCTCAATCCCGCTGCTGCGGGCAAGCATAACATTCGGCTTGATCCCGACCGCCATCACGATCAGATCGGCCTCCGCCATCTCGCCGTCTGCGAACAGCAGGCCTTTGACTCTCTTTTTGCCGAGAATGGCTTCCGACTGCTTCTTCAGCAGGAACTTCATGCCCTGAGCCTCCAGCTCTCCCCGCAGCATCCGGGATGCCGCCTCGTCCAGCTGACGCTCCATAATATACTCGTGAATGTGAACCACCGAGACATCCATCCCCAGATGCAGCAGCCCTCTGGCCGCCTCCAGTCCGAGCAGACCGCCGCCGATGACGAGCGCTTTGCTGTATTTTTGCGAGACGTCCTGCATGATTTGCGTATCCTTGATGTCACGGAAGGCAATGACGCCCTCCTTCTCCGTTCCGGGAATCGGCAGCATGAAGGGATTGGAGCCGGTCGCCAGAATCAGCTCGTCATACGCGGCGGTAACTCCTTTATCCGTATAAACTGTACGTGCAGCAGTATCAATAGAAGTTACTGTGTGTCCCGTATATAAGGTAATATTGAAGCTGCTGTACCATTCGAGATCATTAATTATGATTTCATCCAGGCTTGCCCCGCCTGCCAGCACGGAAGACAGCATGATGCGGTTATAGTTGGGATAAGGCTCTGTGCCAACAATCGTAATCTCGTACGCCTCCGGCGCCAATTTGAGCAGATGCTCAATGGCTCTGACCCCCGCCATCCCATTGCCGATTAATATCAGTTTTTTACGCTTCACTGTCATCTGTATCTCTCTCCTCTCCAGGTAAACAACAGAAATAGCCCGCTTCACTCCGCCCGGAAAAGATACATTTCCCGTAAGCGATATAAGTGAGAGCAGGCGCCATTGCCGCTTCAGCCGAATACATCGTTGTATTCGTGAATTGTTGAATTTGTTAAAACGACTATACTACAGCCGTCTACGATACGTCAATAATTATGACATATAAAATTTAATTAATTTATTTTATCGACAAGAATACTGAATTCGTGTTATATAATATAACATATTCTATCCTCTAATTGGATTGTCAGCAATCATTCAAGATGTCTCTATTCTTAGGTAAAAGGAGCGTCGTCCCCCATGCATTCCCTGTTGGTTATAGAACCTGCCGGAACAGAGAATCCCGCAGAAGCGCGCTCCTCTGGAGGCCCTGACCACATCTTAAGCTCTTGCGGCTATGTAGTAGGAACCGCAGCATCACCGGAGCAGGCCGCTCCGTTCATCGGCGACGCCGACGCCTTCATCCTCAATCTTCCGGTGACGGATATCAGCCACTGGAGATCCCTGCTGGTGCGGCAAAGGATCGCGCCGGTAATCTGGTGGTGTACCCCGCATACCGCTAACCTCTCCGTCTCTGCCTGCGGCGACGATATTATGGTGGACGGCATTCTGTCCCCTGCCATGAAGCCGCCGGAGATTCACTGGACGCTTCATTTCAGTGCCAGGCAATGCTTCGAGCGTAAGCAATGGCTGAAGGAACGGGAGCAGCTGCTCTCCCGGATCGAGGAACGCAAATGGATTGATATGGCCAAGGGCATTCTGTCCAAGGCCAAGAATATCAGCGAATCGGAAGCCTACGACCTGCTGCGCAAGCAGGCGATGAATGAACGCAAACGGATCGTCGATGTAGCTACCTCCATCGTCAAGGTCTACCAGATGCTGCAGGATCAAACTTAAGGAGAACGCCATATGATTAATATTCTCAAGGAAGTTGCCCGCGGCAAACGCGGTGCGAAGGATTTAAGCTACGGGGAAGCCGAATATGCGGCGGAAGCCATACTCTGTCAGACCGCTTCGCCGGTGCAGATCGGCGCGTTCCTGATTGCAGAGCGCATGAAGCTGGAGAGCCTGGAGGAGCTGGAGGCTTTTGTAGCAGTCTGCCGTAAATACGCCTTCCGTGAGCCTGTTCACCAGGGAATCGACTGTGCCGGTCCGTATGACGGGAGAGTGCATTCATTCATCGCAACCTTCCCCACGGCCTTTCTGCTGTCAGCCGCAGGTCTGTCGGTTACCCTGCATGGTTCAGCGGGTTTGCCGCCCAAATGGGGCATTACGCTACAGGATATTATCCAGGCCGGCGGAGTGGATATAGCCGGACTGAGCCGCAGCAACGCGGTTCATGCCGCTGAAGCCAGCGGGGTTCTGTTCGTGAAGTCGGAGCAGTGGTGCCCGCCGCTGGGGGAGCTTCGCGGACTCCGTGAGGACATTGGCATGCGGACGATTTTTAATACGGCTGAGAAGCTGATTGACTATTCCTGCTCACCGTTTATTGTATTCGGGATATTCCATAATACGGTATTCGACCGGATCTCCCGGCTCATTGTGAAGCTCGGCTATCAGCAGGGGCTGGTGGTGCAGGGTGTGGAAGGCTCGGAGGATCTGTACATTGACCGGCCGAACCGCGTATACCGGATTCAGGATGGAGCAGCGGAGCTGGATATCATTGACCCCGAGGCGCTTGGCCTGGAGGTGACACTCCCTGAGGAGCAGGAGTGGACGGCTCTGCGGCAGCTCCGTATAGCAGAGGAGGTCCTGCAAGGCGGCGGGCACATGGCCTACTACAACCAGACGCTGCTGAACGCCGCTGCGAGACTGCATGCCACCGGGCGTGTGAATTCTATTGAGGAAGGCGTCTATACCTGTAAGCCTCTGCTGGATAACGGGCGGGCATGGACCGCGTATTCAAAATGGAAAAGTGCAATACTCTGCAGCACAGCGGCTTCTCTTGGGCAAGCCCAGGCTTGACGGACACTAGCTCTAGCAATGAAAGCAGACTGATCATCAGTCTGCTTTTTCAGTGCGTCATTCAGCTACTATTGAAAATAGATCGAATATTAGCACTCCTGTATCAAACAAAGGCTTCGAATCTCCTAATCTCAACTATTTTGTCTATTTTATTACATCTATGAACCTTTCACCTTTCCTTGAATATATTAAACAACCGGGATTCGAGTGCTTTACACAATTATCAGATTATTAGGAGGAATGACAATGGCTGTTCTATCCACTGGTCCCATTGAAAACAATCCAGTAAATGGGACAAGACCTACCCAATCATTAACCGTTAAGCTCGAAAATAGCGACCCTTCCAATTTCGCCTCAGTAACGATTCAAGGATATATGCTGAATGGAAGCCGAACATTGTATGTCAGTCAATCTATTTCGCTTGCTCCAAATGGAGTAGCCACCAATAATTATTATGCGAATTTCAGCTTTGACTTTGTGATCACCTTCACAGGTGTGAGTTCCGCGAACTTCGCAGCTTCATCATGGGGCAAAAGCAGTACCGGGGCGCTTGTTACAGCTCATCGTTTAGTAGCTTCAGAAATGATAGGAAGTGGAACAGGCATATCTGGAGCGACTGGAGCCACGGGGGTGACAGGTGCTACTGGATTGACCGGGGCTACAGGAGGGACTGGGGCTACGGGGGCTACAGGAGTTACCGGGTTGACTGGGGCTACAGGTGCTACGGGAGCTACAGGGGTTACCGGGTTGACTGGGGCTACAGGAGTTACCGGAATGACTGGAGCTACAGGGGTTACGGGAGTGACAGGAGTGACAGGGTTGACTGGGGCTACAGGAGAAACTGGTCCCTCTGGCAGTGCGACTGGAGCGACGGGTGCCACTGGACCGACTGGAGCGACTGGAGCTACGGGGACTGGAGTTACAGGGGCTACGGGTGTTACTGGGGCTACGGGTGCTACTGGGGCTACGGGTGCTACTGGTGTTACGGGGGCTACGGGGGCTACGGGGGCTACTGGGGCTACGGGGGCTACAGGAGTTACTGGAACCACAGGGGCTACGGGAACAGTACTGCCAGATCCTTTTCAGGTATACGTCCAGGCAGGAGCTGTTGGGGGAAACGGGACACAAGCCAGCCCTTTTGGTACCATTCAACAGGGTGTGACAGCCGTATCACCCAATGGTACAGTTTATATTATGGGCGGGACGTATCCAATAACGGCTAATATCGGAATTAGTAAAGCAGGTGTAACCATAAAAGGATTTCCAAATAGCCTGATTATTCTTCAGGCAGCGGTCATCGTCTTTACTGTTACCGGCAGCGGAGTGACGATCGATGGCCTGACCATAACGAGTGATAACCCATATGCTGTTGAGTTCATTCAAGTGGCGGGAACCAATCATACCATCATCAATAATGTGATCTATGGTCCGCCGCAGGCCGGACCTTCCTCCGGCTGGGTGGTAAACCGGGGGTTAGTGTCAGCTGCCAACAACATGACCAATTTGATCATGCGGAACAATGTTTTTTATTCATTGCGCCAGCCAGCCTATTTTAATCAGAACGCAACGGGTGAGGTCATTAATAACATTGTTTACAATACACGCGGCTTCGTAAATGACCGGGCCGTTATGGTGTATTCAGGCAACGCCTGGGGGAGTCCGGTGAATGCTGTGGATATCGCACTGCTCGTTGGAACGATTACAGGTCCTCCGTTTGATCCGTTGACAGCTCTTAGCGCTAATAACAGCACTGCTACGATACAGGACTCCCGTTAATCTAAGCTGCCATTATCTGCAGACAATAGAAGCGCATGCCCGTGTTATTCACGAACATGCGCTTCTTGTTTGTTTCTGGAATCATTCATTATTGATCTCCAGCAAGCCTACTTCAATTCCACTGCATGCTTCTTATGCTCTGCTCCAGAGTGGTCTTCTTGAGCTTGGGGCTCACGCCCTCCACCCAGCTTGAACACCAATATCCCGCCTACGATAATAAGCACGCCGATTAGCTGGTTGAACGAGAACGGAACCTTCGCCAACCCCAGCCAGCCCATGGAATCCCAGAGCAAGGCGAAGCCAAGCTGGGCAGTTAGTACAATCGAGATGGCATAGGTGGCACCAAGGATTCTGGTAGCCTGGACCAGGCAGATTACGACCCCCACGCCGATCATTCCGCTTAACCAGTACCAGGGCTGCATGTGCTGCAGCGTGAACATATTTTTCCCTTCCATAATCAGCCCCATGACGAGGGAAGCGGCGAAGCCCATGCCCAGCACTAGTGTAGTGGTCGACCAAGAGCCTGTTTGTTCATTGACTTTAGTGTTGAAAATATTCTGTAAACTGACCAGCGCCCCCGCGATCAGTGCAAGTACTAACCCTGTTAACATTTCTCTTGCCCCCTTCGTTTAGAACTTCAGTACAACTACCCCGAGAATCATCATCCCGATGCCGATAAACTGCGGAAGCTTCATCTTCTGCCGGACGACTCCGAACCAGCCCCTGATATCAATGATAAAGGTCAGGCAGAGCTGGGCAATCAGCAGCGCCGAGATCGTAAGCGTAACCCCAATGTTCTGAATGGCCGTCACCTCACTGAAAATCACGAAGGCGGCCAGACCGCCGCCGCTGATGTATAACGGATGTACCTTGCGGAAGCCGTGCTTTTTGCCGTCCCGTACCACCAGCGCTATCGCTAACGCCATAATGAATCCGGTAAGCTGGGTAATGGTGGCAGCCTGCCACGTGCCGATATCCTGGCTGATTCTGGCATTGGCTACCCCCTGAAGTGTAATGCAGGCCCCGGCCAAAAATGCGAATAGTATCCCTCTCATCTGTCTCTCTCCTCTTTTTGCTTCTCTGTACTTATTAAAAGCCAGTTCGCCGGATTCGGGAAGGACATATGTCCTATTCGGTAAAAGTGTGCTTGCCGCGCCGCCTGCATCGCCCTGCTAAAGAGAGAGTAAGCCCGTTTCAGGCCGGGTTCCGGCTCAAAACGGGCTTACTCTCTCTTCTATATTCAGGAGATGAGGCCCATCTCCCGCAGCTTGTCCATGATGACGACGCTGACCGCCGACACCCGGTCTATGTCCTTATAGGTTAACCAGGCCAGCTCTTCAATCTCCGAAGCCGGGGCAAGCTCGCCTGTGAAATCTGCGGTCAGGCAGGTCATTCGCACGAGGACGCCTTCCGCTTTGCCATGGGCCGGGGCCTCGAAGCTTCCGAACTCCGCAATCGTCTCCGGCAGGATCTGCACCGACAGCTCCTCTTCAATCTCGCGGACCAGGGTCTCGGCATCACCTTCACCGTGCTCCCGCTTGCCGCCGGGGAAATAATAGGTGTCCTTGCCTGTGGAACGCGCACCCAGCACCTTGCCGTCCACAACATAGATCCAGGCTACTTTATCTATTACATTAGTCATTGTTAATCTGCACCTTTCCTTCTACTTCACGCTGAAACGGTACTGCTCTCTTAAGAACCGTGTACCCGTTCCTGCTTGCTGCTTGAATATGCATATGCGCTCCGGCCTCTTCCCAGGGTACAGCATACCCCTCACCCTTGGCACAAAAAATAGACGCCGAGGAATAGGCCGGATCTGCATTTTTATTATAATTCCGCTGCTCCACCACCGCCCCGGTCTTGTGGCAGGGCTCATATCCGGCTACTCTGAGCGACATCGCTCCCTTGCCCTGCGTCATCGCCGCCAGTCTCACCCCGTAATTCATGAAGCTTGCCGCCGGAACTGTGCCCGTAATTACCGCCTTGGACGGTGTAATATCCGGGGGATTGAAGCGGCCGCCGGCTTGCTGGATATCACTCATAACCTTTCCCACATCGTCCGGATCTATCCGGATCTTCAGGTCGTAGACCGGCTCCAGCAGCAGATTCTCTGCCTGCTCCAGCCCCTGGCGCAAGGCGCGGTACGCCGCTTCCCGGAAATCACCGCCGCTCGTGTGCTTATTATGCGCCCTTCCTGTAAGCAGGGTGATCTTCAGATCCGTGAGCGGGGAACCGGTCAGCAGGCCGTGATGGCCGCTCTCCAGCAGATGCTGCTCAATCTGATGCTGATAGCCTGCCGCAAGATCATCCGGGTGGCAGCGGTTAATGAAGGTGATCCCGCTCTCCCGTTCCCCTCCCTCAAGCATCAGATGAACCTCGGCGTAGTGGCCCAGGGGCTCGAAATGCCCGCAGCCATAGACCGTACCGGCAATAGTCTCCTTATAGAGAATCTCCGGCGGGCCAAAAGAGATCTTAAGCTGAAACCGCTCCCCCACGATCTGCTCCAGAATCTCAAGCTGTATCCCGCCCATCACATGAATATGCAGCTCCTGGAGATCTTCATCCCAGCTTACATTCAGTGACGGATCTTCCGCACCGAGCTGTCCGAAGGCATGCATCAGCTCCTTCAGGTGCACGGGCGGCTTGAAGAGCACCTTGGATTTCAGGGTGGGAATAAGTCCGCTGCCCTGCGCGTCCTGAAGTGCACCCACTCCCGCACCCGGCAGCACGGAACTTAGGCCGACAACGGCGAACAGCTCCCCGGCGGCAGCCCAGTCAGCAGCGCTATATGCGGTACCGTTATACTTGCGTATTCCGGTAATCCGTTCGGAAGTTTGTTCCGCTTCGGGTCCATACGCCAAGCTCTCGCGGTTCTTCAGCACGCCTTGAAGGGCTTTGATGTAGGTGATGCGGGTCCCTCTGGCATCGTGGCGGATCTTGTAGACCCTCCCGGCAAAAGGCAGCCTATGATCGTACTCCGTGAAGGTGAGCGCATCCAGAACCTCCAGAAACTCACCCACGCCCTGGTCCAGCAGCGCAGAGCCCTGCATACACGGAAAAATCTCTCCGCGCTTCACCATAGACCTCAGCGCACTGCGGCAATCGCTGTCCGTCAGCGTGCCTTCAAGATAAGGTTCCAGCAGCGTCTCCTCGCGTTCGGCAAGGAACGATTTCGTCTCCTCGGTCCACGCAGCTTCCGGCTGCTCCGGCAACAGCAAGGCATCACCGCTAAGCAGCTGCCGGATCTCTTCCAGGACTCGCTCAGGATCACTGCCTGCACGGTCGGTTTTGTTAATGAAGAACAGGGTCGGAATCCGGTGCTGGCGCAGCAGCTGCCAGAGCGTTTCGGTGTGGCTCTCTACACCCTCCACCGCGCTGAGAATCACCACTGCATAGTCCAGCACTTGCAGACAGCGCTCCATCTCCGGGGAGAAATCGACATGGCCCGGCGTATCCAGCAGGAAATAGCGGGCATCCTTATAGGTGAACTCCGCCTGATCGGCGAAGACGGTGATCCCGCGTGCTTTTTCAATCTCATGGGTATCGAGGAACGTATCCTGATGGTCCACACGCCCCCTGCTGCGGATGGCTTCGGTATGGTAGAGCAGCTGCTCGGCGAAGGTCGTCTTCCCGGCATCTACATGGGCGAGCAGTCCGACAGTTATATTCATAGAGTACCGCTACACCTCTCCACGGATATGCGGAACCACCTCTGACTGGTAAAAGGCAGCCAGGCGCTCCATATCCCCTGGGCTGAAGGAGGGTACATCCAGTGTGGCCAGATTATCATTTACCTGAGCCTCATTCTTGAAGCCCGGAATCACGCAGCTGACTGCCGGATGATCCAGAATCCAGCGCATGGAGGCCCGTGCCATATTACCGCGTCCTTCAGCGATCCAATCCAGCTTCTGCGCCAGCTCCACTCCCTTACCAAAAGGCAGACCGGCAAAGGTCTCGCCCACATTGAACTGCTCCCCGTTCGCGTTGAACCTGCGGTGGTCGTTCTCCTGGAAGGTACTGGACGCCGTGAACTTGCCGGTCAAGAGACCGCTGGCCAGCGGCAGGCGCACCAGAATTCCTGCACCCTTGGCCGCAGCCTGCGGCAATAGCACCTGTGCCGGCTGCTGCCGGAACAGATTGAAGATCACCTGAAGCGCCGCAACGCCAGGATACTCCAGGCAGAGCAAGCCCTCCTCGATAGTTTCTACGCTGACACCGTAGTGACGGATTTTACCCTCGGCCTTCAACTGGTCCAGCGCTGCGAACACACTGCCATCGCGCAGAATCTCTATCGGCGGACAATGGATCTGATACAGATCAATCGCTTCCCGCTCCAGACGCCGCAGGCTCTGCTCACAGTATTCACTGATCCGGCGCGTGGAGTAATTCTCCGGGTCATGGATATCTCCGGCGCGGCAGAACTTCGTGGCAATATGTATCTCATCCTGCTTGCCCCGGGTCGCCTTGGCGAGCAGCTCCTCCGCATGGCCGCCGCCATAGACATCTGCGGTATCGAAGAAATTCACGCCCTGCTCCATCGCCGCCTCTAAGCCTCTCAGCCCGTCTTCATCCTTGCTGCTGCCCCAATCCCCGCCAATCGCCCAAGTGCCAAAGCTGACCTCACTAACAGACAGACCCGTATTTCCCAGTTCGCGGTATTTCATCCTATGAACCTCCGTTTATGAGTTTGTGTGGAACCGTTCACAACTCTTCTTATTATGAAGGGTTTGGGCGGTCAGGTCCAGTTGGCGGCCGGACTTCACTTCCCGCCTGCAAGCTGGACGATCTGCTGAATCGTGCCGGGTACTTCATCGCTGTCGTTGATTACAAACAGATGCTCCGATTCACTCTCCGTTGGCGGCTGCGCCAGTCCCTTATGTGAATCCGCGATTTGCCGGGTCAGCAATACGTCGAAGCTGTTTGATTTTCTAAGGATAGTTGTACTCCGTTCACTACTCGCTATACGCGAATACAGCATCTCATCAGGCAAGTTGAAATATACCAGCACACTAACCAATCCCTTCTGGTGAAACCAATCCAGCATTCGCAGTCGGCCTTCCTTATTGGAGTTAGCGTTACACATGATAATGTGCTGCTCCGACTCATGAACGGCATAATCCACTAACGTTCGGGTCAGGGCGTCCTTGAGCGTATTCGCCCCCTGCTTGGGCAGCAGACTTTCGTACCGGGTATTGATGAATTCAGCCAGATCATCCCGGTCAATAACAACTGATTCAGGTAAGCACCGCTCTAATTCTCTGGCAAATGTGGTCTTCCCGCTATGCGTTTTACCGACTGTAAGGATTGCTAACCTCTTCATTAATACCACTCCTTAACGTTAATAGGTATTATCCTTCCATGACAAAAGCAAATACCGGATAACTCTCCACCGGCTCGAAGCCAAGCCTCAGCGCGAGCTTATGTGAAGCCACATTTTCATGAGTTGTTTCCCATAAGGGAAGCATTTCCTGAACGAGATAGTGACTAATTAATGATACAGCGGCGAGCGTAGCATAGCCCTTCCCGCGCTCCGATTCTGCATAAGTATCTACATCAATGAAGTACCTGTTATTCACGCTGAAGCCGTTATTTTTACAAATGGAGACTACCTTATCCCTAACCTTCACTACAGCACCAGTGGTTGTCAGCCCAACGAACCTGTCATCTCTTGCAGACCTGTTATGCTCCGGTAGGGCGAGCACGGGAAATTCCTCGCAGGCGACAGATAGCTCTCCCTCCAAGGGGATAGCAGCACGCCTGTTTTTCAGCTGAACAAATCGTTCGCTATTGAACTCATAGACCGACTCCATATGTCTGTCTACGCTCAGTCCGGCAATCTCAAGCGTCAATAGTTCCGTCCATGAATCACTATCTTCCGTATAGATCTCGAACCCTTTCTCCTGTCTTTGCAGGCAATCAGGCACAACTACCGTCTGCAAAAAGCCCATCAGCTTCAGCCGGTTAATCTCAGCACTGATATCTCCGGCAGCATACATCCATCTCCCCGTAGCCCATACCACAGCCAGTGTCGGCGCTTCCGTATGATCAGCAAATACCCGCCCGGGATAATTCTCAAGCAGGACGGATAAGGCAGGAAGGTGATGCTTCGTACCGGCATAAAAATCATAAACTGCGGCAAAATTCTCAGGTTGCAGCTCCAAAAGCTTATTCAGCTCATTCATTACGCTTCCCTCCATGTATGTATCTCACTTCAATACCGCAGCACCAGCACAAACCGCATCCCCCGCTCCAGCGGCTCCGTGAAGATATCGCCGCCCATCTTCTGTAGCAGCTGCTTGCAGATGAAGAGACCCAGGCCGTTGCCCGGCTTGCCATCGGCGTTGGAGCCGCGCCAGAAGCTGGTGAAGATGTGGGGCAGCTCGCTCAGGAGCAGCGGGGCCCCCGAATTCTCAATGACGATCAGCTGGCGGTAATCCTCCTCACGGAAGGTAATAGAGATGGACTTCCCGTCTCCATACTTGATGGCATTCTCAATCAGATTGTTCAGCACCTCAAGCAGCCGCTCTTCATCCCCAAGCAGCAGCTTGTCCTGATATTCTCCTACCTCCAGCTCCGTCTTCAGCAGCTCCAGCCGTCCCTTGTGGTTATGGATGACGGTGCGGATCAGTCCGCTGATATAGAACTCTCCCGGAACAACCTGTATATTCTGCAAAGAGGAGACTGAAGCGGTAATCATACCGCCAATCAGCTGCTCCAGTTGCTCTGCTTGCTGGCCGATCAGCCGGGCGGCTGTGTGCCGCTTGACTTCGCTGTCATACAGACTGCCCTCCAGGGCGCTGGCATAGAGCCTGATCGTGGCGACGGGTGTTTTGAGCTCATGCGACAGGGAGGCGACGAGGGTCTGGCGGTCTTTTTCCAGGCGGAGATTGGTCTGCTTCTGGGCATCCAGTGTCTGCCGCAGCAGATCCAGCCCCCAGATGAACCGGCCGAAGAACCGGCTCCGGTGCTCCTTCATGCCTATGTTCACCTGACCTCTGGATAACTCATAGGGTAATTCCTGCAAGATATGGAACGGCCGCAGAATCTGCTTGCGGATATAGAACAGCAACACCATCACCGCTCCAAGCGCCGCCAGCAGGAACAGATTCAGCACCAGCGGAATACTGTAGTCCGGCCCGGGCATCCGGTAAGAGAAGCGTAAATACCCCGCCAATTGCTGCTCTTCATAGACAGGTTTGATCATGAACTCATGGGTTCCCGCAATGTCTGTACCGGCAAAAAACTGCTGGACAGCCTCCGCCCCCTCACCCTTCCCTATCCAGCTTAATCCGTTCACGTATGTATAACGGTTCTGATCCAGCACGATATCCTCCGGCCGAATTCCGCTCCTCACCTCGTCTAAGATCCGGTTGATCTCTACCCGGTATGCCTTACCTGGCTCTTGTGTCTTCTTGTAGGATACATATCCGTTCAGAGCGGCGATCAGCGTCAACCCGATAAGAACCGTCCAGAGCATCAGCCTGTTAAATGCCCTCATATTTATATCCGACCCCCCAGACGGTAACGATACGCCTCGGCTCTTTGGGGTTAGGCTCGATTTTGTCCCGCAGCTTATTCACATGTACGGTCAGCGTGGACGGCTCACTGAAGCTGTCTGCTCCCCATACCTGCTGGAACAGCCACTCTTTGCGCAGCGCCTTGCCCTTGTTGCCCATCAGCAGCACCAGCAGCTCGTATTCTTTGGCTGTCATCCCGAGCGGCTGGCCGCTTCGATATACCACCCTGGAGGTCTGATTCACGGTAAGTTCGCCATCGGTAAGCAGCAGCTTGTTCTCGTTCATATCATAACTCCGCCGCAGATGCGCCTTGACCTTGGCCGTCAGCAGAGGCACCGAGAAGGGCTTCTCCAGGTAGTCGTCCGCCCCCAGCTCCAGACCGATAATCTTATTCTCGTCCCCGTGGCGTGCGCTCATGATCAGAATCGGCAGATTGAACTTCTCCCTGGCGAGTCTGCACACTGTGAAGCCGTCAAGCCCGGGCAGCATAATATCGAGCAGCAGCAGCTTGACGGCATTCGCCTCCAAATAAGCCAATCCCTCTTCAGCGGAAGCCGTATTACACACGGAATATCCCTCCACCTCCAGAAAATCCTTCATCACCTCCGCCAGCTCCGCATTATCCTCAATGATCAGAATGTCCGCCACGGCTATCTCCCCCTGCTGCCTGCTACCAGCCCATCTCCATCAGCCAGCCCGTCAGGCTGTGTTCACGTTCCCTGAGACCCTGCTCCGGCAAAAATCTGCCCAGCACATGCTCCCCCTGAATATTGCCGTCCACCATATAGAGTACCTTATCACTCTGTGCGGCTACCTTCACATCATGAGTAACCATCATTAGTGTGGTCCCTTCACGGTTGATCCGGCACAGCTCGGACATCACTTCCTGTGCGGCTTTGGAGTTAAGCGCACCTGTCGGCTCATCGGCGAACAGCATCGCCGGCTTGTTAATGAGCGCCCGGCAGATGCAGGCCCGCTGCAGCTGACCGCCGGACACCTCCGTAATGTCATGGCCTGCCGTCTCAATGATGTTCAGCTTCCGCATCAGCTCATCGGCATATTCATTCACCTCGCTGCGGCTGCGTCCGTTGTCCTTACCGCTCAGCGATTGATAGCCTGATAGAATAATATTATCATAAATCGAGAGATTGCCTAGCATATGCATCTGCTGGAAGATGAATCCCATGCGGTGCAGACGCAGTTCGGCCATGCCTTTCTCGGAGAGCCGGGAGAGGCTCTGCCCGTCGAAGACCACCTCTCCCGCTGTAAGGCGGTCCATCCCGCTGACGGTATAGAGCAGCGTGGACTTGCCCGAACCGGACGGCCCCATGACAGATACGAACTCCCCGGCATGAAGCGTGAAATTAATATTCCGCAGGACATTGTTCTGTCCTTTATTGACGATATAGGTTTTGCATAGATTGCTTACTTCGAGTACTGCTGCCATTTCGCCACTCCTTCTCTTCTCTTAAATTAAACGCTTGGATCTAATATAAGAATCTCTAAGATTTAAACGTTAAGCTTAATCTTCACTGCGGTGAACATTTGGACTTCCAGCCGCTGTTGTCAACAGATTTCCTAGATTCAATCCGCTCTTCGCGGGTGAAATCCGTTGACAAAGGCGGACGCTACCGCTCCTCCAGTTCCAAATTTCCCCTCCGTTCCTTTCGCTTTTCGTTATTTCCCGTGATTCTTATTGTAGAATCCAATCGCTTATTCCTTATTCATATTCCAGATCTGCACACGCTTGATTTGGCCGCAGCTGGTGTATACGGCCAGCATAACAACGGCCAGGATCAGCAGCGGATACCATAGATAGACCTGAAGCGGGAGTATATTCATCTCCAGGCTCGTCAGGCCGAAGATCCGGAAGATGAGACCCAGCAGGCGGCCGCCGAGGGTATTCGCAGCGATCACACCCAGAACCAGCGAGACAGCCATGATGATCAGAATACGCAATACCTGCCACAGCCGGATAGCGGCATTCGTGAAGCCGATGCTTTTCATGACCGCGATGCCGTACACTTCCTTCGCAATCATCAGTCTGACGAACAGGCTGGTGATGAAGAACGTAATCAAGCAGATGATTGCTGTAAGCAGCGCATTGATGCTTTGGAGCTGGCCCATGAAGCCGCCGGTGATCTCTTCCAGCATTTCGAGCGATGTTTTGATACCTTGTTCCGGGAACTGCTGCTGAATGGCCTTCATCATCGCGGCCTTCTCTGGCTCTGGAGTCTGGAGATCGCCGGAGAACAGATAAGTCGATACCATCTTCAGCTCATAGTCCCGGGCAATCCAGACCGCATACCCCTCGTTGGAGATACTCTGGAACAGTCCGCTGATCATGAAGGTACCGGGTACCCCGTCAATTTCAAACGTGATATTGTCGCCGACCTGCTTCCCGTACTTCTCGGACATGATGGTCGTAATGGCGATTTCATTCCCCAGAATCGGGGCCGTTCCCTCCAGAATCTCAACCGACACGTTCTGATCATTCTTCTGGCCGTTAATCCGCCGGTTCTCCTGCCCGTTATCGGAGATATATTTGGTCAATACCGCATAATTCGCGGCAAGCGTGACCTCGAAGCCCTGATCCTTCAGGCGTTGCGTGAGGAGCTCTTTTTCCTGCCGGATCTGTTCCACGGTCTTCTCTGCAATCACTGACTTGGTATAAAAGTCTGCACCGACCGTACCGAAATATTCCAGGAATTTAGGAGTAACGATCGTATTGGTCAGATTGACCGGAATCAGGATAATCGCCGTGCTTAAGATCAGCGTCAATATAAGAGCAGTGTAACTCTTCAACCGGTTCATCACATCGCTCAGAGCGAGGAAGAACGGGGGCGGCAGGAAGCGGCTGCGATGGAGATGAATGCTCCGGGAAGCCTTGAAGCGTTCCCCGGTCTGGCCTTGCCGGATCGCATCAATAGCCGATGCCTTGTTAATCTTGCGCATGCAGAGTAAGCAGAACAACAGAATGAAAGCGATCATGACCACCGTGCTGAGCGCCGAGATCATGATACTGGTGCTGCCTCCGGGCAGAATCATATACTGTGAAGTCCGCCGGGACATCAGCGTTGTAAGCGGGAGACTGATGCCGAGCCCGAGAATGCCGCCAAGGCAGGCCAGACCTGTGTATTTTGTCAAATAGAGCTGCTTAATCGCCCGGGATCTGAACCCGATTGCTTTCATAACGCCAATCTCCTTGTATTCATCCTGCAGGGTGGAGACAATCGTGAACCGCAGGGTAAGAAAGGCAATGAAGATCAGGAAGACGCTGATCGCGAACATCATCGCAGAGATAATCCGGTCGGTCATATAAGTCATCGTCACCAGAGCCTTATCGACTTCAAAGTTAACTGGCAGATCACTGTTCGCAAAGGAAACGGATATCTCAGTTGAATCTACACCCGGCACCGCCATGAAGCTCCATAGATTCATCAGCGTATCTTCGGGCAGCTGCTTCTCTATTTCTCTGAAATCCTCTGTAGACAACAGGATACGCTTCAGGCCCAGCAGATCAGCCCCCATGAATGCATCCTTGAAGTAACCGTTCACCGTGAACGTTCTCTTGATCCCGCCGAACTGGATCATTAGCTGCTCACCCGCCTGGATACCGCTGCTCAGCATCAGACTGGCCGGAAGGCCGAGCTCCCCTGGCTGAAGCTTGTAAGGCTCATTGTTTTCACCGAAGACCCGGTTCACCTGTTCTGGAATAGTAGCCAACACGAAGCTTATATTTCCGGAAAAGCTCTTGCGGCCTTCAGGCATCGTAATCTGCTCCAGTGACAGACTAATTTGCCGCTCTGTATAAGCAGCTTCCACCTTCTTCTCCTGCTTCACCCAGTCCTGCACTGCCGTATTATAGCGGGGCGTATTGGCCAGCGTAACATTGAGGTCCGCCACCTTGCTGGTTTCAATGAAGCTGTCCAGGGCACTGGAGGTGGAATACATCAGGCTGGAGCTGCTTGCGGCGAGTGTCGAGGCCAGGATAATGAGTATGAGCAGAACGGTATTCATCACCTTTTTACGCCGCAAATCCTTTTTTAGAATAGTCAGGAACACGTTTGTTTTCTCCCTTCGTCAAGCTCTGTCCTGATTATAAGGGGGCAATTATTAAATAATCCTTAAGTGGACCTACTAATAATCCGCACAAAAAAAGAGCTAAGGAATACACACTCCCATAGCTCTTGGCTTGTCTTGATTAGAACTGCTGTCTGGCAAAATCATAGAACGCCTGCGCCGCTTCCCATGAAGGGAATCCGGCCTGAGCCAGCTTGTCGCTGCCCCCGCCTTTGCCGTGGTATTCGCCCAGGTGAGCCTTGAAGAAGGCGCCGCACGAGAAATCCGCAGATCCGCTATGCGCGAGCACTGCCTTATTCTCCGCCGCACTCAGCAGCAGCACCGGAAGCTCAGTCTGCGCCGTCAGCTTCGCCGCAAGACTCTGCAAATCCTTAAGCGGCCTGTTATCGGAGATATGGGTGATCACCTGGCAGCCAGCTTCCACAGAAGATAACAGCTCGCGGGCCAGATAACTATCGTTCAGCTCCTTCATGGCAGCCAGTTCAGTCTGAAGCTGCTTCTGCTCTTGCTCCCACTTCTCTATCCGGTCGATGATTTCGTCCTTGCCGGTATTAAATTTAACAGACAGCTTACTCAGGATTTGGAGACTATCATTGAATTCATCCAGCGCGCGGTTGCCGCATTTGAAGGTAATCCGGATATTGCCCTTCTGCTTCTCGGACCGCAGCAGCTTAATCATTCCTATAGCACCGGTCGAAGAGACATGGGTTCCTCCACAGGCATTGTGCTCCACACCCTCAATCTCAACAATCCGAATATCCTCCGTTACCTTGGGCAGCTTCACCAGCGGCAGTCTGGCCATTTCCTCTGCAGTCACAAAGTAGCTGGTAATTGCGCGGTTCAGATAGATCTGACGGTTCACCTCTTGTTCAGCCTCCGCCAGCTGCGTCGCTGACAGTTCCTGCATTTCGAGGTCAATCGTGGCATAGACGCTGCCCAGATGGAAGCTCAGTGTCAATGCCTGATACAGCTCGCGGAATACCGCCGACAGCAGATGCTGGCCGCTATGCTGCTGCATATGGTCGAATCTCCGTGTCCAGTCGATTACGCATTCAACTTCAGTCTGCCCGGGAAGCTGTGCTACCTTATGCAGCACCTCCTGATCCTCCAGCACCACATCCAGTACAGCAATCCCGCCGATGGTTCCCGTATCACAAGGCTGTCCACCGCCGTGCGGGTAGAAGGCCGTCTCTGCAAGCTTCACATAGATCCCGTCTTCACGCTCCATCGCGGAGGTGATCACGGTACTCCATTCTTGAATATAAGCTGAATCATAATATAGCTTCTTGGTCATCCCTTAAGCTCCCCCTTCGCATCCGTTGCAGGTCCGAAGAACTTCTCCATGACCACATAATCCTTGCCGCCTTTGCTGAACACTTCATCCGTCCTCTGCATGCCGAATTTCTTATAGAAGCCAGCCTTGTAGGTTCTGGCATTACAGAAAATCCGCCGCACCCCCGCCTGCTCCGCTTCCGCAAGGACCGTCTTCAGCAGCTTGCTTCCGTAGCCCTGGCCCTGCTCCAGCTCCAGGGTGGCGAACTTGCGGAACTGTGCTTCTGTGCCGTTGACGAACAGAGATAACACCGAGACCAGCCGATCCTCCACATACAGCCCGTAATGCTTGCCCTGATCGTCATCTGCCAGCTTAATATAATCCGGCTCCCGCTCGGGCCACATTACTTCATGCCTAAGCTTCCAGACTTCTTCCTTATGTATAAGTTTGATCTCCATCTCATCCACTCCATTAGTTGTGCTTAGTGCATCGTATCCCATATCTGCTTGCCAATCAATATCACAGTCACTGTAATGAATAACGGCCGAATATACGCAGCTCCATTGCGGATGGCCATCCGGGAGCCGACAATGGCTCCGATCACCATCGGAATCCCCAGAATTAGCCCATGGGTGTAGCTGACAGAGCCCAGGGCAATGAACGTAAGCAGGCTGGTGATGTTGCTGGCAAAATTCAGGATCTTGGCGTTGCCTGCGGCGGTGACAAATTCAAACCCCATCATCAGAAAAGCAAAAATCAGAAACGACCCCGTTCCCGGGCCGAAAAACCCGTCATAGAAGCCTATAACCAGCGCTGCCATGCTTCCCGCCAGACGTAATTTACCGTTGCTTGCAGAGAAGGTGGAGACGTCTCCCCAGGCTTTTTTGAACAAGGTATAGATTGTAATTACGATCAGCATCACGATCACCAGCGGCTTCAGGAACTCGGAAGGCACCTGACGGACAGTCAGCGTTCCGGCCATCGCCCCAATGACGGATAACGGGATGAGGGTGCGGACCAGCTTGAAATTGATTTTGCCGGAACGCACGAACGAGGCGGTGCTGGTCAGCGAACACATCGATCCGGCCAATTTGCTGCTGCCGAGCAGCAAGGGAAGCGGAATCCCCACCGACAGCAGTGCCGGAATCGCGATCAGTCCGCCGCCGCCCACTACAGAATCAATTAATCCGGCCAGAAATCCGCATACCACCAATATAAGAACCATACTGAGCGTCCAGTCTTCCATTCAGCTTAAAGCCTCCCGCTATGTAAGTATCATTTTGTTTCAGTAAACACCCTCCAGCATACACAATTTTTCAAGCCTGTGCCATAGATTTGTGAGCTTCAATAGCGGTTATTTCCAGCCATAAGAAGCGAACCAGACGCCGTCCCTGAACTTCTTCCAGGCTTCCAGAACAAAAGGAATTACATTATCCGGAATATCATCAACCGGGAACCAGCGCAGAACATCACATTTGTCCGGCTCCATGTTGCTAATCTGCCCGGTCCATTGCTCCGCCCTGAAGAAGAAATCGATCCGTTCGTCCCCGGAGGTATGCAGATGCATCGTACCAATCATGGTAAGATCTGCGGGAGCAATAACAGCGCCGCATTCTTCCCGGACCTCACGGATGGCGGCGGCATGAAGCGGCTCGCCGCCATCAAGCTTCCCGGCGGGCAGTCCATACTCCCGTCATGATGACCGGTATTCTTGCGTCTAAGCAGCAGAATCTCTCCGTTTCTGATCAGGAATACGTGTACAACGCACATTACACGAAAGGGTTCCAAGGCTTCTTCCTCCTTATTCTTATCGGGGATACTCGAACACTTGTTTGCAGCTGCATCCCGAATATATCATATTACAAATTAGTATATCATTAGAAGAAGGTTACACTGCTTCATAATGATCTAATGCAAATAAGCGGTGAGCTTACCTCACCGCCGTTTGCTTACTTCATGACTTGTCCGCCGTTACAATCACTTCACTTATACGTATTCTGCTCATTCTTCTTATAGGTTGTTCTATCGTCCCTCAGAGATTCCTTGCGGATGTCACTCTTCTTCTGTTCCATCTGCTGGGCTTCCTGACTGGTGACCGGCTCCTGATCAAGCTCCTTGACAGTATTGACCAGATTCTTGTCCGGCTGTGTGTACTCTTCCACTATATAGCCTCCTCCAGGTAGTATGCTGTTCACTTCGGGCTTATTGTGGCAAAGATCAGCAGATAATATACAACATATAGACAGTGAAAAGCGGGCAAGCCTGAAATCAGCTTGTCCGCTTAGTCATGCAGCGTATTCTATTCTCCCAAATCCACGTTGTGATAAACCTGCTGTACATCGTCCAAATCTTCAAGCGCGTCGATCAGCTTCTCGAATTGGGCTTGTGCATCTTCAGGAATTTCCACATCATTCTGAGGAAGCAGTGTCAGCTCAGCTACCGTGAATTCGGTAATCCCTGCGCTGCGGAAGGCTTCCTGCACTGCATGGAACTGGTCCGGTTCCGCGTATACGATTACCGCCTCATCCTCTTCCAGCACATCGCGGACATCCAGGTCTGCTTCGATTAGAAGCTCCATCACCTCATCCGCAGATTTACCTACCACCCCGATGACAGCCGTTGGATCGAACATATACGTAACCGATCCGCTGACGCCCATATTGCCGCCGTTCTTGCTGAAGGTAGAGCGAACCAGCGGAGCTGTACGGTTGACGTTGTTCGTCAGCGCATCGACTACAATCATCGAGCCGCTTGGACCGAAGCCCTCATAACGCAGCTCTACGTAATTCTCATCGCCGCTGCCTTTGGCTTTCTCCAGGGCACGGTCAATAATCGCCTTCGGCACATTGTAGGTCTTGGCACGCTCCAGAACCACTTTCAGCGCCCGGTTGGATTCCGGATCAGGCTCACCCTTCTTGGCAACCACATAGATTTCTACCCCGAACTTGGCGTAGACCTTACTTGTATTAGCATCCTTGGATGCTTTCTTTTCCTTAATATTATTCCATTTACGACCCATATCGTTACCGCTCGCTTTCCAACATTTGATGTTAAATAGTCCTGTACATTATACCTCTCTTCAATCGATCCCGTAAAGGGCCGTCCGGCGCTCCTTCACAAATCGAGTAAGGCCAGCGTGCGTCGAACATAATTACATTTATGAAAACATATAACATATATTGGCGTATTATGGGTTGAGGAGTATAGTAATATTTGTTAGCATTGGCATTTTCAAATCAAGAATATTGCAAAGTATTAAAAATGAACAGGAGATGATAAACGAGAAAATCCAGAGTGCGGAGAATGTTGCAGAAGAACTCGGGAATCAAGCTCGAGCAGCATCAGCAACTAGGATTTCAATACCAGGTACGTTTACTATCTATCAACAGTCACAAAATAATTACTGTTCAATAATTTATATTACGACGTCGTAACTATGAAAGCACCTTCGTCGGTGGGGATTTCAAATTCGACTGGAGCAAATTGGCATTATGCAACAACTGGTCACAATTTGGAGGTTAATGCAATTTATAACGACAAGTCCATTGTGCAATTTGCCGATCCACTTGGCGGAACACAATCTGGATGGCCATCTTTTTACGAAAAAACAGCAGCTATGGCTAGTTCTGTTTCTACTATGGTAGTTTGGTAAAATTCATTAATCGAGAGGTGTTGTTATACAAACACCTCTCGAATTCAAGTAAATAGCATTTACGAAAAGGAAGGGTTTGTTTGAAAAGAATAATAGGGTTAATTGGCTTGATTTTTATATTGATACTATGTAGTTGTGATGACGATGCCAAAAATCAAAAAACACAAGATTTAAAACAAACACTTAACCCCAATGCTTCAATTTCAAATGAAGCCATTTCAATTTATGACATTAACAACACAAAAATCGGAAAAATTGAACGTTATGGAGCGTTAGTGCTAACCGATGACAGTATAATCTACAATAAGATCCCAACGGGGTCAGTTGACTCGATATCCGAAATGGATTATTATCGTTACATTTTTAAAACAAAAGAAAATGTAAAACTAGGTACAGTTAATAATTGGTCATATGAAGCTAAGTATGATACAACCTTCATTGATAACTCTTTATACATGTTTGTCACAACTGGTGATATATCGGATATTACAAGCAGAACACTTCGTCTCTATAAAATAGACTTAAAGAGTAATACTATGACCGTAGTTTTTTCTGAATCAGGCGGATTTCCTTATAACAGCATGACCGCTGTGGATAAAAAATTATTAATGATTAGAGTGATCGCTGCTGGCGGTTCGGAGTTAGAAGAATATAATTTAGAAACGATGGAGAGAAAAATTCTTAAGAAATTTGACTTTGATGACAAAGCAAATACAGGTGAAGCCATCCGGCAAATCACATCTGACGAGAATACAATTTCATTACTACGTTTAAAAATAGACTCGGATGGTAAATCAGAGTTGTTTCTGGATGTATACGATCATGACATGAAATTCCAGAATAGCGTGGATGTGTCGACGATTTCACCCAATTCTACGGATGCGACTCAGAATGAATTGCGTCAAGGGGTATCTAATTTTGTTGTTGCCAACAATTATATCTACTATGCGAATTTTAGTATCACAAGATTTTTGGGAAAAATAAAAAATAAATCTCTGCGTCCTATTATAGAGGTTAATCCGGAATTTGAAATGTCTTCAGAATCTGCAAAAAGTGAACTCTCAGGTTTATTTTATCAATCGTTTGGCAAAAAAAACGACTTATATCTATTAAGTTACTCAGACGGCACGATGAGAAAAACTACGTTTAATGCTGATGACAAAAGGTATTATATGATTAATATTTCGAGATATAATGACAAGCTCCTAATCACAATGAGATATAAAGACCCCAACACCGGAGAGGAGCTCGAACCTAAATTGTATTATATAAACATGTCAAATTTGAAATTTTCCGCAGCAACAGTGAGATAGAAGTTAATACCCTATTATTGATTAAGCTCCAAACAACGCACAACCTCACCGTCACATAACTCTTCACTGACCTTTTGGAATTCAAGCGACTCATACAGCGATCCGGCAATCTGATTGTCAGGTCTATGTCCGATCATTAATCGGGTACACCCTTCATTTCGCATATGCTCGATTAACTGTCCCATTGCTTGTCTGGCATAACCCTTTCCCTGATGATGCTCATCAATCATTAGGGCGGGTATCCAGCAGTTACCGTCTTCATCGGGAGTTGTGCAAAAGACAATAAATCCTACCACCGCAGCTCCTGAATAGATGGCCCGCAGTTCATACTCTTGTACAAATTTCGATTCTGCAATCCAATTCACCACCGGCGCAGGAAAAATACTTTCCTGTTCTTGCTTCACCTTTAACTGCGTACAATCATACCAGTTCTCGACCGATACAGGTCGTAGTTCAATAACCATGATATTCCCTCCAGACATATAAATCCGCTTCCAACATTATACTGTAGATGCAATCCCTGTGATGGGTACACAATGGTTTAAAAAGAAGACTACAGCTTCTAGAATTACAAGCACACAGAACACACCCGCCCTCCGCAGCAAACAAATGGAATAATGTATCTTAAATCCCCTGTTTCTAGTAGTTTCAGGTATACAAGTGGAAAAACAGTAACTACTGCATCGGGATAGGCCGCTACGGCATAATATGCGAGAAATTAAGTGTCATTTATCCAACTGCTGCCCCAACAAAGTCTGTTCCTTCATCAGCAAGTGGATGAAATCCACCTATTATCCGGCCGCTGCTTAGAGCCATACAAAAAGGAGGATCGCCGCCCCCGGCAATCCTCCCCACTCAATTCATCCCAACTAATCCAACACTACACCCAAACCTCATTCGCCGTCTCAATCACCAGCCGCAGCTTATCCCACTGCTCTTCTTCCGTCAAAATATTGCCTTCCTCCGAAGAGGCGAAGCCGCATTGTGTGCTTAGGCATAGCTTGTTGATGTCTACATACTGTGCAGCTTCTTCGATACGCGCGATGAGCTGCTCCTTGCTCTCCAGGCCACCATGCTTGGTTGTCACCAGTCCCAGTACAACGAATTGGTCCCGGATGAAGCGCAGCGGTTCGAAGTCGCCGGAGCGTTCATTGTCGTATTCGAGGAAGAACGCGTCCACGTTCGTATTCGAGAAAAGCTCCTCGGCGACCGGCCCGTACCCGCCGGCGGCGAACCAGGTGGAGCGGAGATTGCCCCGGCATACATGCAGGGCAATGGTCATGTCCGCCGGGCGGCCGGCAATGCTCTCATTAATCAGCCGGACGTAATCCTTCGCAAGCTGATCCGGGTCAACGCCCCTGCTGCGCAGATGAGCACGATGTCTGCCGCTGCACAGCGTCCCCCAGGTGGTATCGTCCAGCTGCAGATAACGGCAACCGGCATCATAGAAGGCCTGAATCGCCGTCCGGTACACCTGAATGATATCTCCGTACAGCGTTTCGGTATCGGAATAAACATCGTTTCCGTTATACTCCTGCACGAAATGGAACAAAGAGGGTGCAGGAATCGTCATTTTGGCCAGCGTCTCTCCGGCCATTTGCTGCAAGGTGCGGAATTCCTCGATCATAGGATGGTTTCCGAAGGCGATTTTACCGGTAATTCTAAAGCTCTCAGCGCGGTTCAGCTGTTCTTTGGTAGCGCCGGGAGTACCGCCAAGAGTGATCTTGCCTGTCCCCTCGATCCCGAGGAAGAAGTCCAGATGCCACCAGGAGCGGCGGAATTCGCCGTCTGTGACAGCCTTCAGCCCAAGGGCCTTCTCCTGCTCCAGCAGCTTCAGAATCTCCGCATTCTCAATTTCCTGCAGTTGTCCCGCAGTTAGTTCACCTTTTACATGCAGGCTGCGCGCATTCTTAATCGCATCTGTACGCAGGAAGCTCCCGACAATGTCGTAGCGGAAGGGCGGTGCGTTTCTAGTCGATCCGATAACTGGACTGCTCATACGTCCCTCCTGCTCTTATAGTAAGAAAGATTCAAGCTCGAAAACATTACCCGACACCAGATCATTCAGAATATCAATATATGTAGACATAATCTCACTCGGTTTGCGGTCCTTGTGGGCAATCCAGCCGACTGAGAACACTTCCTTGCTGTCAAAAGGAATCGTGATCAGCCCCGCATCATCCAGCTCAGAGGCCATAATCCCGGTCCCTACGGTATACGAATCGCTTCCGAGCAGCAAATGAGTCAGCGTGGCCCGGTCGGTCACCTTAATATTCTTCTCAATCTGCGTGAAGCTAAGCATCTCCTCCGAGAAATGCAGCGAATTGTTATCCCCCTGCTCAAAAGTAATGTAAGGATACGGATGAATATCCTCCGCCGTGATCCACTCTTTTGCAGCCAATACATGCCCTGCCCGCACATAGACATGCGGATTCGTATTGAACAGCGGGGTGAACTTCAGGTTCCCGTCACTGAACAGCTTGTTCATGATCTTATAGTTGCTCTCATTGATATACAGAATCCCAATGTCGCTGCGCAGGGTACGCACATCCTCGATGATCTCATAGGTCTGCTTCTCTCTCAGGCTGAAATTGTATTCCTGCACCTTGCTCTCCTTCATCAGCTTCACAAAAGCATCCGTAACAAACGCATAATGCTGTGTAGATACCGAGAAATAGATCGGGCTGCGCTTCTTGCCGGTATAGCGGTTCTCCATGAATTCGGTCTGCTCAATAATCTGCCGGGCGTAGCCCAGGAATTCCATGCCTTCCGCAGAGATACTGATCCCCCGGTTATTCCGTTCAAAAATCGTGATGCCAAGCTCGCTCTCCAGCTCCTTGATAGCATTCGAGAGGCTGGGCTGCGACACAAATAACCGTTTGGCCGCTTCATTCATAGAACCGCTGTTCGCAATCTCAATCGCGTAGCGGAGCTGCTGCAAAGTCAAACCTTTTCCCCCTCCGATCAAGGACTTCACCTGGCAGGTTCAGCAAAATAAGAATTTACTTGTTATCCTAGCACACCTGCCGCGTCTGATCTACTATAGATTATTGAAGCAGGCGGCCTAGCGGATGTTACTGGCTGCGCTTCTTGCCTGCGTCGATCTTGGACGGGTCCAGCCCTTCCCAGATATTCTTGATCTTCGCGTTCTCGGGGTCATCGAATACCAGGAATGCTGTTGGCAAGTAACGCTCCCCATACTGCGAAGAGGGCTTGTTGACAATCTCATTGTCCTTCACCAGCACCGTCGAAGATCCCCCGTCCAGATTGGCCGCGATGACCGCTCCATGCTTCAGCATAATCTGCTGCACATCATACAGGTTCGCTCCGATGCTGTAGCCCGGCTGCCGTCCGTCAATCACTACGAAGATGAGCGCACCGTCTGCCCGTTGGCCCATTGCTGTTCTTGGCGCGATGCCCCAGCCTTCGGCGGCATTCTTAATCTGGCCTTTACCGTTCACAATAATCCGTGGCTGAAAAGAAACCGCCTCCTGCACCCCCATCTTGCTGAGCTGATCCAGAGTGTAGTTACCGGCGACCATTTTGCCTTCCTTATCGATGCCGACAATCTGAGTGGATTTCTTGCCGCCCAGTCCATTGTAGAACAGCTTCCCTTGCGAGATCACCAGCCCGATCGGCTTGAAGCCATTGCCCTTCCAGTTCGGGTCGGCGAAGCCGCCGCCGTTGACCCCGGCGATAGCCCCCGTCCGTGCCACCATGCTGGATACCTTTTCTCCGGAGCCGATTTTGCCCGGTACACCCAGGCGTACCTTCTTGGGGTCGTTCACAATCATGACATAGCCGCTATAGCCGCTGCCCGTGACTTCTTCAATCTGGACGAGCGGTGTATGCTCAGCTTCCTTTACAGGCTCAGGCTTGATCTCATGGGTATCAACCTCGTCGCCCATCTCCTCGAAGCGCTTGGTATAATCACTGACGCGGTGCTTCAGTTCCTCTTCGCCGATAATATATTTGGCCCAGTGCCGGTGTTGAGTTGTAATCAGCGTATCTGCGATCAGGAAGCGTGTATTCTTGGCCGACGGTGCGAAATAGAGCCAGCCTCCGGCTGCTATAACTAGAATGAAACAGACCATGAACACCCTGAAGAGTGTACGGAAAAAACCCCTTTTCTTGCGCTTCGGCGCTGGCTTCTTCTTCTTGCGGACAGTAGAACGTTGTGGTAAAGAGCTCACTTCTGAAATCCTCCCTAACATACTGATAATGGTTAAGTCTATAAACTCACAACTTCCATGATAGACGAAATCTCTGATTTAAAAGTTTCAGTTTGTTTAACTCTGTCCAGAAACTGTAAACTAGTAAAGTTGCTTCTAATTTATGGTAGAGTGAAGTTATATTCTAAGCATAAGGATACAAAGGAAAAGAGGAGCTTGAATGCAGTAGCTCAGGGCGGACTATATCAGGATTTAGAGTGGTTGCAGCACGTGAAAAGAGTTTGTTCCTCATGTTCGCCGCTTGAGTTATCTTTGAATGCTCCGATAAGTATAGGAGATTCTGTCATAGGTTTAGGCGTTCGTTCGCAGCATTTATCAGAGTTACATAGTAGACTTGTAAGGGCCGTTTCACCTTCACCAGAGCTTATCGCCCGTTATTTTGAGCTGGACAGCTACCTTCCTCACCTAACCTTAGGACAAACCGGCTGGGGTATGAACGGCTCTGAATTAATAGAGATGCAAGCACTCGCACGAACAGAATTAACACCATTTCGTAATATAAGGAGGGTTATAATGAACGATTTTCTAACTGAATTTGAACAACGGATTCGCGAGGGCTTTGTGGCTGACCTTGAAGCTATTTTAGAGGAAGTAGCACATGAGAAGGTATATGTCTGTGCAGTCGGGACGGATAGCGACTTTGTCACTCTGTTCCTTGCTGTCAATACAGAGCAATCACTTGCCAGACATATTGCCGATATGACAAGTGAAGGCTTATGTGATGATGCTGAAACAGAGCTTTATTACAAATGGGGAATTTCCGAATTTCAATATGGAGAGCATTCGCATTTCAATCATATCAGCCGTTTTTTATATGCAGAGGATAATGTATACCAATATAAAGATGAAATGGTCAAAATCATTGCCAAGGTTGTTAATGAAACCAAGGACGATTTATTCACAAAATATAATCAAACCAAAGAGGACATTACCTTCTTTGTATCCATGACCGACGATGAGTTGCTGAGGAATTAGAGTATGAATCGGTGGCGCTTATGACAAATCCTCAATGGGTTCCTGATTTTTTGGCACGCTATGATGCTGAAATCTAAAGAAACCTAATAGCGGCAGCCCGGACATTAATATCCCTGACTACCGCTATTGTAATGGTAATTCGTGCTCTACCTTGATTTTGTCAAGTATAGCGTAAGCTCATCATCCACCCGAACCTGGCTTCCAGGAACAGCGGGCAGGTTGTCATACATGAGTCCCCGGCCATCCGGAATGTAGCCGCGTTTGGTGTACAGCCGTTGTGCAGTACCGTAGCTGGCATACAGTCCAAACCCAATTCCAATCGTATCGAATGTAGCGAACACTTCTGCTTCGAGGGCTTCCATCAGCACATTCCCTATGCCGCGTTTTCGTAAGGTAGAGATCACATCGAGATTCTGAATCTCTGGAATATGATTTTCTGCAAAATAAGGATAGTTTGAGGTATACACGATATGTCCCCAGCCTGCAAACTCATCCTCACGAAAGGCTACGAGCGTAAGCCGCTTCTCCCCTTCGTTTTCCTTCCAACACTGTTCAATATACTCTACGGGTTTGCTGACATCATGCGGGGCCAGCCCTTCATGTATCCATGTAATGTCCTCGGACTTCATCCGGCGGACCCTTATAGAAGTACTCATAAAGTCAATCATTCCTTTCCAGTTGCACTGTGCTTTTGAAAAAAAGCCGCGCATCTCTGCACGGCTTCCCCCACTTGTCCATTCTGTGCGTGTTGCACTTCAGCATGTGGACGAACAACGCCTAACCCTTAACGGGTTAGAGTGCCAGGCTCACCCGTGTCTGCCCACACCGCCACCACTGCTTGCACTGCCGCCGCCCCCGGAGTTGCTATCATCGTCGTCATCGTTGGAGGAATACCGGCCGGCTCCGCCGCCGCCTGAGGACCCGCCACCGCCATGATTTCTGTCATCGTCATCATCGTCGTCACGCGAGGAATACCGCCCCGCTCCCCCTCCGCTCGAAGAACCGCCGCCCCCGGAGTTACTGCCCCAGAAGCTGCTGGAGCTGGATGAGCTGCTCCCCGAGGAGGAGTGATGGTGCGGCCGCCGGTATCTTCTTCTCTGGCTGTAGCCATAACCAGGCTGGCCGGTCCAGACGCCGTAGCGCCGGATATTGCGCGGGTTATGCGGATTTATCCGTGTCCCGTAACGGGCAACATAACGGTTGCGCGAAGCAGCCACGAGACTGATTAGTGCGACAAGAACCAGGAAAATCCCGAGAATCATCATCCCCTTCGATCTGGAGACAGGCACCAGCTCCACTGGTTCCTTCGCTGTCACAGGTGCTTTGCTGACGGTGGAGGCTGCTGCGGATGCGGAGCTGCCTGCGGCTTTTCCCGAAGCAGCATCTGCCCGCGCCAGGAAGAAGCTGTAGAAGGCATTCGCTGTCCCCGTTGCGCCGCCTGCGTAATCTTTTGCCGCAAATTTCGGCTCCAGCACCGTATTCAGAATCCCGCTGATCCGGTCATTCGTCAGCACTCTGTCGATCGACTTGCCCTGTAGCACATGATAGTTATCCCCGCCGATATCGAGCACCAGCATCACATCCCTGGGTCCGGCTGCAACACCGGCGAACTTCGCATAGGTGTAATCCTGCAGGCTTTTGTCGCCAGTATTCTTAACAGTTACAACATAGATTCCGCTCCCGGTGGTAGCCGCGTAACGGTTGCTAGACTGGTTCAGATAATCCTTGGTGACTTGTGGGAGGACGCCCGCATTGTCCGAGACATAGCTTCGGGTGCCTAGTGTTTCCGAGTAGCTTCCGCCGAGCTTCTGAATGAAGGAGCCATAGGTTTTATTAGCACCGGCGCTATACTTCTTGGCAGCAAAGTCCGGCTCCAGCGATGCCGAGAGAATCTTCGAGATTACACCACTGTTCAGCTCAGTCTCCAGTCCTTTGCCGGGAACGGCCCAGTAATCATCGTCCTTAATGGAGAGCAGCAGCAGCAGTCCATTGTTCTTATCCGCCGAGCCGACTCCCCATGAATTGAACAGCGAGGTCGCATATTTCTCCATAGAGACGCCGTTCGTCGAATTCACGGTGACCAGCACCACCTGGGCTCCAGTCTTCTGATGCAGCTTCACCCCGTAATTGACCATATAATTCTCGGTCTTCTCATCAATTACGCCTGCAAAGTCATTCACATAGAATGATTCTGAATGTTTCGGAACAGCAGCCTCCGCCCGCCCGGGTGCCAGCGGCAGCAGAAGCACAATCATCAGGATGGCGGTAAGTGCTGCTTGTATACTTTTACGATTCATAATTACCCCTCCGGCTTCTCAAATCTCTTCTATTACTATATCGGTTACGCACAGGATGGACTAATAGTTCCATCTCTCTTATGTGTATGTCCGAATCTAGCAAATATTCGAAAGAGACCGCCGGGCCCTTTACTCGTTATTGAACCGGTCCGGGTGAGAGCCGAAGCGCTGATCGCGGTTCAAGCCGTTGATCCGGCTGATCTCCTCTTCAGACAGCTCGAAGTCAAAAATATCGGCATTCGCAATAATCCGCTCCTCTTTGACCGACTTCGGAATCGTCACGATTCCGTTCTGCAGATCCCAGCGCAGGATGACCTGCGGCAGTGTTTTGTTGTGTCGGGCTGCAATATCAGCCAGTACCTCATTATCCAGCAGATGCCCTTGGGCCAGCGGGGCCCAAGCTTCAATCTGAATGCCCTGCGCCTTGCAATATTCGCGGAGCTCAAGCTGGTTAAGCAGCGGATGCAGCTCCACCTGGTTGACCATCGGCTTCACGGTAGCGTCAGCCAGCAGATCCTCCAGATGATTGATCTGGAAGTTGGATACTCCGATGGCGCGGACTTTACCGTCTGCATACAGCTTCTCAATGGCGCGCCAGGTGTCTTTGTATTTGGCCCGGATCGGCCAGTGTACCAGGTAGAGATCGGCATAATCCAGTCCCAGCTTGCTTAAGCTCTGGTCAAATGCGGCCAGTGTAGAATCATAGCCCTGCTCTGTATTCCATACCTTGGTGGTGATGAACAGCTCCTCACGCGCAACTCCCGATTCACGGATAGCCTGTCCGACCCCTTCTTCATTTCCATATACGGATGCGGTATCAATACTTCTATAACCGGCCTTGATGGCTGCTTTGACCGAATCAATAACCTCCTGGCCCTCTTGTACCTTGAAGACGCCCAGCCCGAACCATGGCATTTCTACACCGTTAGCTAATTTCGTTGCCGATTTAAGATTCATCATGATCATACTACCACCTGTCTATTGGATTTGTTTTGTTAGCTTATCTAGAATAATGAAGCAGGGATCAGCTTGCGCCCGCCTTTGATCAGAGTCGAATCCAGGGCATCCCCTTTATCTCCGCCAAAATACAGCTGCCAATACACGCCGAAGCGGATGCTGACATCATTCTTGACCAGCTCCGGCGGCGTGACGATCAGCCACTGGAACTTCAGCGCCTTCGAGATCTCGAAGACCGGATCAAGCACGTTATTCGAGACCATCTCACCGAACGGGTTATCGTACAGGAAGACCGTCCAGCCTTTATTTTCCCGGTTAACACGCTTGTGGGTCATAATCATCATCGCCACCAGCAGCTGAACAGACTGGCGCTGTCCGCCGCTGCCTACCGCCTCATCCAGCGCGCCGCGGTTGATGACCTCCCAATCGGAATAATGATAGTCCTCGGGAGCGGCATACAGGAAGTAATTCTCCGTCACCGGCTTATACACCTGCAACACCGGGAAGCGGTTCTGCAACGCCGCGTACACCATGCGTCCATCGTTAATCAGCTCTCTGACGGCTGAAGCCGGAACCTGCTCCATCTTCGGGAACCGCTCCAGCAGGCTGCTGATGCAGCGGTTGAAATATTCGCTGACCAGCGGTTCGATGTCATCGGTCGTTCGTGGAACATTAATATTCTTGTAATTCAGCTTAACCAGCGGGAAGGCATGGCCGTTCTCATTGTGAATGATCATCCGGCGTTCCATTCGCTTCAGAATATCAACGATTTGCACCACACGCTTGGCTGCCCGGCCTACCCACAGCTTGCGGGACAGCTCCATATCCTCTTTATCGCTGCGGATGCTCTCCATCTGATCACGCGAGCTCTGAAGCATGGAATCCAGTACCTGCAAGGCGATAGCGAAATCATCCCAGTGAACATTGTTCAGGCGTTCCTGAATCTTGGTCTCAAGATCTGCATTCCAGCCGGACTTGGCCACCTTGCCGCTTAGCTCAGTCTTCTCTTCCTTCACCTTGCGGGAGATATCTGCCCGCTGGCTGCGGCTCTCCTTGCTGCGCTGCAGCCAATCCTCCACCAGCGTCTCGCAGCTCTCCCGTACACTCAGCTGCAATTCTTCCGGCACCTCCCGGAGCGGCACACGGTTCTCGACATGGGTATCCATGATCCGGCTCTGATTGCCCAGAATGAGCAGCCATTGATCCATGGCAGCCAGCGCCTGCTTACTGGTATTCAGCAGATGCTCATTCTCCCGGACCCGCAGACTGATCTCTTCCTCCTTCTGTTCCAGCGGCTCATGCCACAGCTCTACCGTCCGTTCGTGCTTCTCCTTGATCGCCTTCTCGGACTTGCCCAGCTCTTTGCGCAGGCTGTCAAGCTCGGTCTGGCAGCGGATGAAGGAATCACGGAGCTGTTGGTAGTCCTCGTCCAGAATCATCGTGTCGCTCTTCTGGCGGACTCTGGCGGACTGAATCATATCCGGTGACTCCTGCGGCTCGGGGGCAGACGGCCATCTAGCATCTACCTGCTGCACAGCAGCCTCCAGCTCGCCCAGTTGTTCTCTGGCTGCTTTGATCTGGGCTGTTCTTGTGCGGATCTCCAGCTCATTCTGGCTTAGCGACTGTTGAAGACTCTCAACCGTACTGAGCAACTGCAACAGCTTGTCCTGTACCGTCTCATTTAGCACTTCATCAGCAGCAGCTTCATCTGCCTTAGCATCAGCACCCTGAACCTTCGCACCCGCAGATTCACCGGGGAACTCTATATCCGGGAACCAGTTCTGCAGCCGCGGGAATACGGAATAACGGGCATCCCCGATCCATTTCTCGCGCTGTAAGGCCAGGCTGTCCATCTCCGCCTTCAGCCGGGTGAGTTGCTGATCCTTAACTGCAATCTCTTTGCTCAAATTATTCTTCTGCTCCACAGACTTTTGCTTGTCTGTATAGTTCAGCTCGTGCTTCCGGCTCCGCTCACTCCACTCCCGCAGAGCCGCCGCCCGGGTCTCCTGCTCGGACTTATCCGCTTCACAGGCCGACAGGTCTCTGGAAAATCCAGCCAGAACCTCATCATAGCGTGCCTGTTCTGCGTTCATTTCATTCAGCTGGCTGCGAAGCTCCTGCAGCAGGGTCTCCGCACTCTTCTGTCTGCTCCGCAGACTTACGGTATGCTCGCCCTGATGCAGACGTTCATATTCCTGCCGGGCGTATCTCAGCTTGGCGAGATATGCTTCCTCCGCCTGAAGCTCCTCCTCCTGCTCGCGGAGTCTGGAGGCCATCCCCCGCTTCCACTCCTGAAAATGATCCGGCTGCAATATCATCTGCGGCCCTTGATGCGCCAGCAGCAGGAAGGCGTCTCTACCGCCCTCCGCCATCTCCTCGCGCACGAAGATCGGAACCGGAGCCTTAAGCAGAAGCTCTTTAAGCAGCTCCGGCTGCAGCTTAGCCGCTTCACGCTTCGTGACAATCAGGCCGTAAGGAAGCAGCGGATGGCGTTCCAGCTCCTCCTCGCGGACCAGATAAGGCTGATCGTTCAGATACATGGTGCCGGTCATGGAACTAATCTTGAGGGCATCCAGCCTATCCTTCACCGTTACAATATCATGGTTAGGCAGCCAGTAGGCTTCCTGCTGCAGCTCAACATCCAGCAGCTGCTGATAATAATCCCGCCGCAGCCGCTTCGTCTGCTGCTCGGTATCCTCCAGCCTGCGGATGAACCGCTCCTGGATTAGAGGCTTCGCTTCGAATAGAGCTGTCGCGCCTAAGCGCTGATGCTCCTCGTACATCTCCAGCAGCACTACGAGCTGTGACCAGAGCTGTGATTCCTTGTTCATCTGCGCTTCGATTCGCCCGGTCAGCTCCTCTGCCTGAGCTTCGGCCCCCAGCAGCTTCTCAGCCAGCCGGGTATACTGCGTATGCAGGAGCAGCTTCTGGTCTTCAGCGGTCTTGCGCTGTTCGTTCAAGGCATCAATCTGCTCAGCCAGTCCTCTGACCGCAATCAGCGTACGCTGAAGGGCGGCTGCCGGTGAGTGGGCGGCTTCCTGCCCGTGGCGGGAAGCGAACTCGCCCAGATCCTCTGTATACTGACGGATCATGGCTGTTAATTCCCGCAGCTTCCCATCCAGCCTACCCAGATCCACCAGGAACTCTTCCCTGCCTGTACGCAGGATCTGCTCTTCCGCTGCATGGGACTGCTGCTGTCCGCTGTAGAAGAGGCTTTTCGCCTGCCATAGCCGGTATACCTGCTCCCACTGTACCCGCAGCTCCTGCTTGGCACCTTGAATTACCTCTTGGCGTTCCTTCATCGCAAGCGACCCTTCGATGGCTTCTATCTCCTTCTGCCACTGCTCCATCTGACGGAGCTGTAGCTTGCGCCGGGCCAGATAATGGGCGACCTCCAGCGACTTCTCTCTCTGCTTCGATTCTTCCAGACGCTGCTTGGCCCGTGTCTGATTGTCCGAGACGGCTCTGAAGTGCTCCTGCTTGCCGTCATGCTCTTCCTTCAGCCGCAGATAATTCAGATTATCGCTCTCGAATCTGAGCGTCTTCGCTTCCAGATAATGTCCGGCCTGCTCTTCCGCCTTTCTGCGGCGCTTGTCTTCCGCCTGCTTCAGTTCATCATGAATAACGGTATAGAGCTGTGCTCCTAGCCGCTCGGTCTCCCGGAAGCTGAGGTCCGCCTCCGTTCCGAGTTTCACCGCTTCATACAAAGGAGCCGCAAGAGAGGTGAACTCGGCAAAAGCCCGCTCACGCTGCTCCAGCATCGGCAGCCGCTGTGCAACCGTAGCGGTATCCACGAACATCCGCTGAAGCAAGCCTTCATCCTCGCCCAGGCTTCCCCCCATACTGGAACCGATCTCCGGGATAATCAGCCGCTCGAAGAGATTATGATTGGTGAAGGCATCATTTTTCTGGAAATAGCCCTTGATGCCGCCCTCTTCACCGTTGATTCTGCGCATATTACGCCATTCTTCGATATGGATATCATGGTCAGCCAGGTAGGCATAGTATTTCTTCAGATCGGAGCTGCTGCTGCCGTAGACGTTAATCTCACCCCGCCGCTCCCGTACAAACTGCTGAATCGCTTCGAAGCTCGCGGGACTGTTCAGCTCATGATCATATAAGGGCAGGGTGGAGAGTGTAAGCTCAGCCGTCTCCTCATATTTCAGCAGCGCGTACAGCAGATAATCCACTTTGATCTCAAGCTGGTCCATGGAGTGCTGGGCAGTCATTGCGATCCCGGTGGTGATATACTCCGTCCGTTCCTTATCGTCGAGCCGCCATTCGATGGCTACATGGAAGGTGTAGGGCTTCAGCTGTTTTTTGTGATTATGAAAAAAAGCCTCGACCTGGTTCTCATTATTCTTGCCCCAGGCGGCTCTAGGCATCAGCAATTGGAAAATCGATTGCAGCAGAACACCCTTCCCCCCGCCGTTCATCAGCGTAATCAGGGTATTGGCCGGGCCTTCTTCATTACACATATCGAGGATCATATCCTCATATTTCTTCAGCATCTTCTCGTATTTGAGTCCGGCGATGCGGATTCGCTCAATGCGCGGCATGGGCTTCACCCTCCTGTCCGCTGAGTGTGCGGCCAACCAGAGCCTTCAGCTCTTTGTACCGGTCCACATCGTGGTAGAGATAACGCATCCGCTCGTACAGCTCTTCCCGGGGGAATATCCGCTTCTCATTCTCGGAGATGAACACCAGATGCTCTTCCTCCAGCAGCTTCATGCCTTCATGGATCAGACCGATCCGTGAACCGGCTCCCCGGCTGAGCGAATCGCCTTCCTCCTGGCTCTTGGTCTGCATGTAGAGGCTGGTCCACACCTTGTGCATCGCCTGGATATCCAGGCGCCACTGCTTGCTAAAGCTGCCGTCCTCATCCATCCCAACCCAGGTCTGGAACAGCTCGGATACCTGATCCGACAACTGAATATAGGACATGCTGTCCTGTCCCGGCTTGAAGTGCTGCTCATCCTGATCCATCTCCGCCAGGAAGACAAGAATAATAACGTTAATGATATGCAGATGTGTCTTGCGCTCAATCCGTGAATATTTATTGCGCAGCTGAGTGAAGTTACTGGCGAATCCGGAGCCGATCGGACTCACGAGCAGGTGCAGGCGGTGACCGGAATTCATAATCCGGCAGCCGGCTTCTTTGGCTACATATTGCAGGGCATCATAAGCAGCTGTATCCTGCAGACATTCGGCGGCAGCGGGATCATCCAGCGGAATCACCTTGCGGCGAAGCAGGTCGAAGAACAGCCGCGATGCCTGCTGAACTTGCTCTAAGGAATAACTCATATCCGTATCATCTCACTTCTCTACTATATTAATGGTATAAGGGCTGATCTCAAGGCCGGGCAAGCGGATACTCTCCTGTTGGCCCGGACGGATAGTTGTACGCAGCAGCTTGCCACGCAGCGTCTCAAGCTCAGGATGTTCGGCCATCAGCCGCTGAAGCAGCTTCTGGCATTCGTCCGCCACGCCGTGGCCCTCTGCATCCTGCGCCTCAACAGTAATTACGGTATGGAAAAATTGCACCCACAAATCCACGGCATTCGGGCAATCCGCCCAGCGCCGCTGTTCCTGCTCCGTGAACGCCTCCGCAGTGAAGGTGAAGCTGCCTTGCGCAGCCACTCCGGCTATGACGGGCAGCCACAGCTCGCATACCTCAGTCCAGGGAATGCCTTTGGGCATATAATGGATGTCCTCATCTTCCCCGGGTTCATCCGGCGCCTCCGGCGTATCCTCCGGCAGGAAACCGACCTCCTGCTCTTCCCAGGCCCAAGCCAGCGGATAGATGAAATCCTGACTGGGCGAGAACAGCCCGCTGATCAGGCCCTCCAGGCTATCCCCATCCCGCAGCCCTTCCGGCTTCACCCATTCCTCCCACACATGGGTGCGGAAGTTGAAGCCCGCTGCTCCCCAGAATAATTCCGGGAAGTTCAGCCGCAGATTCGTCTCCGCTTCGAAGATGCTCAGCACGACCTCGGCCAGCTCATCATGCACCCGCCGGGACAGCTCCACCCGCTCGGAGAGCTGACGCAGCTCATTGAAATCAATGACATCCTTCTCATCATTGGCCAGCCGGGCCAGCGAACGGTGTATATTATCGAATTGCTTGCGTTCCTCGTCAAATTGCTGGTGGATCTCCTCCAGACGCTCATGCCGCTGGGTGCCGTATTCGCTGAAGATATGCTTCGGATTACGGCGCAGCGCATTGCGATACTCCTGCTGCTGCTGGGTCATTTTGCGCACGCGTGAGATCAGCTCGTTCACATCCTGCATCGCCCGGGTAACCCGTCCATGCTTGATATGCATCTGAATCTCCAGCAGCTTGATGCTGACCTGGAACTCGTCGATAATCTCGTGGCTCATGAAGATCAGCTCCATCGCATACTCGGAGAGCCGGTAAATAGTAGTCCCGTTCTCCTCCCAGCTGATACGCGTAGCATCCTCGTCCACGGTGAAATACTTGTATTTCTGGACCCCGATCTGCCGGGTGTGGTCATCATAATAATGGGCCTCGAAATCCCCGCCGCTGCCGCTCCACAGCAGTCCGTCTACCAGCCGTTCGACCGATTCCGGGCTGCCCAGCTTCGCTATGCCGAAGCGCTCAAGCGAGCTCCAGGCCAGATCCACCAGATCCTCCCTGGCACGCTGTTCATTCGATTCCAGCTCCAGATAATAGACCTGCAGCAGCACACTAAGCGCAATCATTTCCTTATACGGCTGTAGCTCACCCAGATTCATGCCTGCGCCCAGACTCCATAAGGGGTTCAGCCGCTTATTTCGTTCTCCGAAATCATTCCAGTTCATCCTCTTGCCAACCTCGCCATCACTTCATAATTTAAGACTTCCTGCGGAATCCTCTTGTTCTCAGTAAGCAGGGTATTCATACACAACAGTAGTCCCGGAATAGCAGAGAACTCCTGACGCACCTGCTCCAGATGAGGCAGAGGACAGTCAGTTTGTTCTTTCACATAATCGTACGACCGAGTGGCGTTGCTGAGCAAGGAACGATACACCGGCAATGCCAGCTTCAAGTTCAGCTCGGGATAGCTGAGCTTCAGATTGCCGTAGATTTCCCAGCCTTTCTTGTCCATATCTCCCACATAGAGCAGCTGCGCTTCACACAGATCGATCCCCCGTTCCTCCAGATAAGACAGACTACTGACGATCTTCCAGCCTTCGCCGTAGATCAGCATGTCCGGCTGCAAGCCGCATACTGTCGTACCTTTCACCATTAATCTTTTGGCAGATTGATAGAAAGAATGGTTCTCTGAAATAAGGATACAAAGTATAGGTCTATCCGGCACCATATATGCCTCGAAATCTTCACGTACAATCTCGGCACGGAGCAGTTCTAAGTTCATGCCCAGTCTGGACAGAAATTGTTTCCCCTCCGATTCTGCCAAATATTTCTCCTGATCAAAAAGCTCCAGCGAGCGCTCTTCCCGAGTAATCGTCTCCCTGTTCTCTGCTGTTCGCAAAAATTCATATATCCGTTCTATGTACTTCCACGTGTCCACCGTCTGGGCTTCAGGATGATTCCGGTAGTAATCCAGATTCAGCCCTTTCGCGCCGATGACCCGCATCATGGCCGTCTCGCTCCATCTAGCCGGAGAGGAAGGAGGTGCAGCCAGCCAATAGGCTTCTTCCAGATGAGTAGAACTATACTTTGTCTTCTTTATAATAGGGGTCAAATATCCCTCTGTTAATAGTCCTTCAATTCCTCTGACAAACGCTGAGAGTCCACCTTCTTGATAATAGTCTGTATTATAAGCAAAAGATTTCGTAACTGCTTCTTCCAGCTTCTTAATCCTGATTATGCTTCTGGCTGTGTGAGAATTTCTAAACTTGCCTTCTAACACTTGCTTAATACGCTCTTTCATCCCATCACCCTCACAACATAACATAAACCCAAATCCGCACCGCAGGGTGAAGGAAAATGGGAATGTATGTTTCTATTCTCATGTCATTCTATTATATCAATCTTTCATAGATATGGCTATTTGCAAAATAAATAGAGGAGCCCGCGCAGGGACCCCTCTATGTTAAAGCGCTATTTGTATTTCTCATTCACTAGATATTGCAGATTCTTCTTCACCGCAGGCCATTCCTCATCAATAATACTGTACAGCATATTGTCCATAACTGTACCGTCAGCGGTGATCCGATGCTTGCGCAGGACGCCCTCCAAGGCCGCTCCAATCCGCTCAATGGCACGCTGCGAGCGCAGATTGTCACTGACAATGGAGAAGTCCACCCGGATCAGCCCCAGCACCTCGAAGGCATATTTCAGCAAAAGCAGCTTCGACTCCGTATTCACCGCAGTTCTCCAATATTCCGGTGAGATCCAGGTGCAGCCGATCTCTGCATTACGATGCCTACGGTCCAGATGCATCAACCGCGTAGTCCCTACGATCCGGCCGGATGTCTGCTCCACCATCACATAAGGAATATCCTCGCCTGCCGCCTGATTCGCCAGAGCCGCATCCACCAGTTGTCCTGCCTCTTCCTCTGAGCTGATCCGCCTCCAGGTGTACTCCCAGATCCGCGGATGGTGCAGCAACTTCATAAGCTCAGGCTTATGCTCCTCCGTCAAAGGCACAAGCCGGATTACGTTGCCTGCAAGCTGGCCTGCTTCTATTGCTGTCAACTGACTTCCCCCTATATCTTTTTACCTATTATACTTTTCACCTATTATATATGAAGCGATTTATTCCCAGCCGTCAATCTTAGCTGTCAGTTGCTGAATGAACTCCTGGGCGTTCAGTGTGAATAATGTGTTATCCGCACGGCTTCGTACCGAGATTGTTCCGTCATTCTGCTCCTGATCTCCCAGCACCAGCATATAAGGGATTTTCTCCAGCTGAGCTTCACGGATTCTGTAGCCCAGCTTCTCATTCCGGGAATCTACCTCCACCCGTAGTCCGGCTGTCGCCAGCTGTCTTCTGACCTGCTCGGCATACTCGTCATGAACCACAGAGACTGGCAGCAGCTTGACCTGCACCGGAGACAGCCACAGCGGGAACGCTCCGCTATAGTGCTCTGTAAGAATACCCATGAACCGGTCAATGGAGCCGAACACCGCACGATGGATGACAACCGGACGATGCTTGTTGTTATCTTCGCCAATGTAAGTCAGGTCGAACTTCTCGGGCATCTGGAAATCCAGTTGAATTGTACCGCATTGCCAGCTCCGCTTCAGGGCATCGAGGACATGGAAATCTATCTTCGGTCCGTAAAAAGCACCATCTCCCGCATTCACCCGGTATTCGATTCCATTCTTCTTCAGCACCCGTTCAAGCGACTCCTCCGCCTGATCCCAGAGCTCTTCGGACCCCATATAATCCTCCGGGCGTGTAGACAGCTCGACCTTGTACTCGAATCCGAAGATGGAATAGAACTGATCGATCAACTCCAGCACCCGTGTAATCTCAGACTCAATCTGCTCCGGCAGCACGAACAAATGGGCATCATCCTGGCAAAAAGTACGGACCCGCATCATCCCGTTCAACGCGCCGGAGGATTCATGGCGGTGAACCTGGCCGTATTCCGCAATGCGGATCGGCAGATCCCGGTAGGAACGGCGGCTGTTCTTGTAGATCAGCATGTGTCCCGGACAGTTCATCGGCTTCAGTGCAAAATCTGTCTCATCCACCTTCGTGAAATACATCTCATCCTTGTAATGATCCCAATGTCCGGATTGCTCCCACAGACGGCGGTTCATCATCAGTGGTGAGCGGACCTCTTCATACCCGTCGGCACGCTGCAGCTTGCGGGAGAAATCCTCCAGCGCTGTGCGGATCAGCATCCCTTTGGCCAGGTAGAACGGCATGCCCGGCGCTTCCTCGGAGAACATGAACAATTCCAGCTCCTTACCCAGCTTGCGGTGATCCCGTTTCTTCGCTTCCTCCAGCAGGTGCAGATGCTCCTCAAGTAGGGCTGTGCTCAGGAAAGCCGTGCCGTATATCCGCTGAAGCACCTGATTGTCAGCATCTCCGCGCCAGTAGGCACCTGCTACACTTAGCAGCTTGAACGCCTTAATCCGGCCAGTGGAGGGCAGATGCGGCCCCCGGCACAGGTCCGTGAATTCACCTTGCTCATACAGGCTAATTACTGCGTCCTCCGGCAGATCCCGGATCAGCTCCAGCTTCAGCGGCTCTTCCAGCTGTTCAAAGAACTGCACCGCTTCCTCCCGGCTCACCACCCGGCGCCAGATCGGCAGGTTCTCCTTGATGATCTTCCCCATCTCCCGCTCAATCGCAGCAAGATCCTCGCTGGACAGGGGCTGGGCAATATCTATATCGTAATAGAAGCCGTCCTCGATCACTGGACCAATGCCCAGCTTCACGTTCCGTTCTCCATAGATCCGTTTGATCGCCTGGGCCATCACATGGGCTGTGCTGTGTCTGTGAATCATCAGCCCGTCGCTGCTGTCCGCTAACACGATCTCCACGAGGCTGTCCCCTTCAACCGGACAATCAAGGTCAACGAGTCTGCCATCGATTTTGCCGGCTACTGCATTCTTTCTCAGACTTACGCTAATCGACTCCGCAATCTGCGCAATTGTGGTGTTACGCGAATACCTCCTAATTGCTCCATCCGGCAGCTGCACTTGAATCTCCATGATTATGGCCTCCATTTCTTGAGTTTATATTAGTATATTTGAACACAAAAAAACGCATCTCATCCCGGAAAGGGACGAGTGCGTCTTAAGCTCGTGGTTCCACCCTAATTCGATTATACGTCACTTCACCCCCGGCTGTTCGGCGGAAACGTGATCAGTACAATCCTCATGGCATCCGTTAACGGGGATGGGGCGGTGACATTTACAGCCTCGCTAACAGCAGGAGGGTTCAGTATCACGGCTATAGAGGGGTAACATCCGGCTGGTCTCTGTAAGAAGCTCGCACCTTGCACTTCTCTCTCTGGTCAGTCCTCACGGGATATCCTGTCTCTAGTCATTGCCTTAGGTTTAGTGTTGCTGGTTACATAATACGCGCGGCCTTCGTCAAAAGTCAATACCGCGCAGAAAAAAACTTGAAATCCGCTTCCCGTTTGACCGCTTAGTTCTTTAAACTTTTAGTCCCTTAATCCCGCAACCCATGGGCCTTACTCATTGAGCTCATTCCGCTGCAACCGCAGAATAATATCCCCCACTTCTTCCACTGTATGCGCAATATAATCCGCTCCGGCCGCCGATAATTCCTCCCCGGAACCATAGCCGAACAACACGCCCACTGAAGCTACACCGCAGGCTTTTGCCCCGATAATGTCATGCTCCCGGTCCCCGATCATCAGCGACTGCGAAGCAAGAAGATTATTCTCCTCCAGCACATGCTGAATGACCTCACGCTTCTTCGAGCGTGTCCCGTCCAGATTGCTGCCTGCCGCATACTTGAAGAACCCGTCCAGCTCATAATGCCGGAGGATCTGCTCAGCGAATACAATAGGCTTGGAGGTCGCCACATACAGCTCGAACCCCTTGGCTCTCAAGCTCTGCAGCAGCTCTGGAATGCCTGGAATGACATGATTCTCGAACATCCCCAGCGTCCGGTAACGCTCCCGGTAGAACTCCACCGCCTGTGCCGCTGCCTCCGCCGTGAAGCCCTGAATTTCGATAAAAGAATCATATAGCGGCGGGCCTATGTACGGAATCAGCAGGTCAGGATGCTCCACCTCGATGCTGAATTGGTTAAGCGCATACTCCACGCTTTTGGTAATGCCTTCCTTGGGATCGGTCAGTGTGCCGTCCAGATCAAATAAGATGTGCTTCAAGCTGTCCTTCATCTCTCCCTGATGCTCCCCTCTTGTGCAATTGCTATCTATCATACCTTTCTTCCTGTTTATTTTCCATCCTCAGGATGCTATAATTCAGGGCAATTCAAGGATCAGGAGCTGGCGGCTTTCATTATGGAGAATGCGGCAATGGGCGCAGGAGACTTTACAGGCCGCTTGCTGTGGAGCAAAGCCGGGGCGTATGTATGTGTTCTTTTCTCACGTGATGGGGGTCTAATCTGGTCTGTAGATAGGCTGGATGAAGAAAATCTGCGGATTTCGCTGTTTCATAGTGGGGACGGAACGTTGGCACATTCACTAGACTTGGAAGATCCCTTCGGTGACAGTGCCCTGCGGCTGATGGATATCCCCGGGTCGGATGCTGTAACGCTGGAGCTTGCGGCCGGTCAGGATGGTATATCCGTGTATGAATTGTTTATTCAGCAGGACGGGTTATGCAGCCGGGAGATGTTCCCGCAGGGATGTTATCTCTCACCCGCTTGGCATCCTGACGGCAGCCAGCTGTTCACCTTGGAGAATGATGCGCAGGTGTATGCCTGTTTCTCCTATCCAGCCTTGGAGCTGCTAGAGGAACAGGGCCTGAACGATGGGGACTACGATGATGAGTATGAGGAAGAAGACCATTATCCGGGGTATGGCATGCTCTATCTTCAGAACGGTCAAGTCCTCACGCAAAATACGAATGAGCGGTTCTTTTTGTTTGATCCTGAAACGATGGCACGAATCGGTGAATGGGCTTTTGCCGGATATGAGCCTGTGCCTGCGAGTGTGGTTTTCCCTTCGCTGGATGATGATCCTTCCCTGTATTCCCAGCTTCAATCGTGTGAGAGAGTCGGCAGCCTGCTTATATTCAGGACCGGCTCTCTACACGATATCACTCATTTGCTGATGATTGAGGAAGCTGCACTGCAGGAAGGCATCGGCTCCATGCTTACCAGGCCACGCGGATAATCAAGCCTTTGGGATCGCCGACTTCGAGATAGGCGGCCTGTCCGTTGACATCATCATACGGGAAGCCGTAGGCTAAGCCGCTGATGCTGTGGTCATGCCAGAATTTCGCATAAAAGTTGGCGGGAGCCGCATTGTAATAGTTCGCTACGTTGTTCCAGTTACTAGTGGTGTAGACATGGCGGTTGATCGCAGCGGAAGTAGCGGCATCAATTAGCGAACCGTCATTGCGCAGAATATCCTGGGTGCTATAGCTGGAATATCCTGCGAAGTAATTCGCGTTGGCCCCTCCGGCTCTAAACGATCCATGGACCGGAGCGATAATACGGTAAGGTGCCTGATCGGTTGCCAGTGATTTGAAGGCAGACGGGACTTCATTCTGGTATTTGGTGAAAATGCCGGCCCGTGTCTCCGATTCCAGCTCGCCTACCGTCTTGTCATAGCCGCCAGACAAGCCTACCAGCCGGTGCTGGATCGGGAAGCCGAAGGCATCTACGCGTGTCGTATTGCCGTGATAGCCTGTAGCATCTACGGTGAATTCGACGAAGTCGAAATAGAGATTACGGTTAGGATCGGTCGGGTTATCAATATCCGGCCCGGCAAAGCCGTCATCATAAGTCTTGATGTACAGCGGTGTGCCGACACTGAGGAACATGCGGCCGGAGGTGATTTTGGGCAGCGTTACCCAGGAAGCCTGATTAATTGTGTGATAGATGTTGGCATAGTTAACCCCGTTCTTGGTCAGACGGCCGGAGGCATTATTAAGCGCATTGGAGATGGGTACCAGATTGCCGCTGAGATCCAGATAACTCCATTTGCCATTGACCGGATTGATGCCGATCACACCCCAGTATATCTGGTTGTCGGGATAGGCTCCGCCCGTTCCGTTCATGACCTTGACGGATACGGCCCCACTCGGCGGGGTTGGAATCGAGGAGGCGGCAATGGAATAGATCGAGCCGGAAGAACCGGAAGGCGGAGTTGTCGGCCCGGTTGTCGGTGCGGTTCCTGCCGTGTAGTTGAACCAGCCGGTGTCATAAGCCGGAGTTCCGTTGTTGTAGGTGAAGAAGTAAGAGAGTACTGTGCCGCTGGCGATTCCTGTAACCACCTGCTCATAACGTGCTTTGCTGTTGTTATACGTTGAGCGGAAATTACTTTGAGTCCCGGAATTCACCTTGTAATGGACATCCACCCAACTGGTATTTACTGTGGATTTGAACCAGATCGTCGCTGTAGTGCCCGACAGTTCAACCCCCTGGGTATAATCGGCGGCGGCAGCCTTGGAGCCAAACATGGGCAGGCAGGAGAGCAGAAGCACGAACACAAGCATGGACATACGCCATTTTTTGGGCATCATCATATTCCTCCTGAATTATAGTGGTACTGCTGTAATCATTACCTTGAACCACAGGAAGCTAACGGCCGTTCAGTATTCAGTAGCTGCCTCTCTGAGACCTTCCCTCCTTTCCTCCGGGTAAGAGCCAGAATTGCCTATTAATGTATGCGTTTACAACTATCATTATAGTAGCGCTTTTCTCCATTTAGTAGGCATGGAATTTCGGATTCAGGTTCCCATATTTTGGTTTTATGCTGCGAAAATAACAAAAAGCCCATAATCCCCAGACATCAGGTGGTTATAGGCTTTTCTTCGTTCAATATTCCGTATCCGCTTCTACCAATGCTGCGAAATAAAGGTATCCCGCCCGGACTGCTCGCGGTCCTCTTTATAGTGCTTCGGGTTCTTCTTGTGATAGTCCTGATGATAGTCCTCGGCCGGATAAAAATAAGGTGCAGGCAGAATCTCCGTCACCACAGGCCCCTCAAATCTGCCGCTAACCGCCACCTGCTCCCGGGAGGCCAGCGCAGCCAGCCGCTGCTCTTCCGTATAGTAGAATACCGCCGTGCGGTACTGTGTTCCCCGGTCCTGAAACTGCCCGCCGTCATCCGTCGGGTCAATCTGCGGCCAGAACAGCTCCAGCAGCCGCTCATAAGGGAACAGCTTCGGGTCATAAGTGATCTGAACCACCTCATAGTGACCGGTTGTTCCGGTCTTCACCTGCTCATAAGTAGGGTTCTCTACCGTTCCTCCGGCGTAACCTGATACAATCCCGTGAATGCCGGGCAGCTCTTCGAACGGTGTAACCATGCACCAGAAGCAGCCTCCGGCAAACATTGCCTGTTCCATAGCCTATCTCCCACTCCCTGTCTCTCATCTGCTGACTCTTGTTAAACCCTGTATTTGAAGATAATGCCTAATGGTCTGAAAGTCAATTTGATCGCTAGGCCTGCCCCTTAGATAAACTCAAGAAATAGAATGTTTATTCTATTGATAGTTCAGAAAGAGAATAATTAAACTTCAAGTGTGTTCGGAATGGAAATTCCTTTTTGCAGAATAATGACTAATAAATAGCTTTCTTATTGTCTATTTCACCACAAAATCTATCTTTTTGATACTTGAGAGTAGAATACATATTCTGTGAATTGACAATTCCTTGCAGGAGTTGTACTATTCTATAGAATGATTTTTCCGTAACGAGGTGTAATGATGGGTAAACGCGATGATATTCTTCAGGCAACCCTTGATTTGATTACTGAAGAGGGCTTACAATCTGTTACTTTTGCTAAAATATTCAAAAGAGCCAATGTCGGCTCCAGCACATTCTACCATTATTTCGAGAACAAAGAGCAACTGGTCAATGAGCTGTACCTCAAAGTCCGCATACATAAAAATGAGTTCGTCATGAACGGCTATGACTCTGGATTAACGATCTATGAGCGTGTGAAGAGCCTCCTGAAGAATACAGCCAACTACTCGCTGCACTACCCCAAAGAGGTTGATTTCACTGAGAACTATTGCTCCTCACCCTATATTTCCGAGGATTTGCGGAACACGCCAGCCCCCTCCACCTTAGAGATTTTCTCCATCATTGAAGAAGGTCAGCGGCAGGGGATCATCCGGGAAATGAATGTATGCCTGTGCTATCAGCTGATCTACGGGATATTGACTGCTGTGATCAAGGGCTATTTGGATGAAAAGTACCCGCTTAACGAGCAGCAGATTCAGCAGACCATTGAAGCATGTTGGCTTGCGATTAAGCTATAGCGGCTAACACAAGTGGAAACGGCTTTGCCGTCCTTTTAAAGGACGGTACCGTTTCAACGAGAAATAGAAGGATAATTTATCGTGTGCAACCTATAAATTCTATATTTCAAAAAGGGCTATCCCCAAGCAGAACCTCTGCATAGGAGACAGCCTATTCCGGCATCAGCCGGCTCAAGAATACTAGACCTGAGGGACCAGATTACGGCTCCCCGAGGACTTATAAATCTCTGCAATCAGTGTGAGCGCTTTGATGCCCTCAGCACCGTCAATCCAGAACCTGCGGCCTTCACGGATGTGGGCGTAGAAGTCATGAATTAACCGTGAATGCCCGGTGCCCCAGTAGGATTTCCCGCCGCTGCTGATGTTCTGCGGCTCACAGAGCAGCGTCTCGTGACCATCCTTCCACAGATAGAGACTGTCCCGGCGCTGCTGCAGGGTCCCTTGCTCGAAGACCAGCTCCAGCTCCACCGGCGAATTGGCCTGATAGGCATTGGTTCCGTAGAAGAGTCCCCGTGCCTTGTTCTTGAAATCGATACACGCATGTGCGCTGTCCTCAACCTCAATGACATCGTTCAGCACATCGGTGCTAACACTGCCTTTCACGGAATCAATGTCACCGCCGAACCATTGCAGCAGATCCAGGGTATGGATAGCCTGATTGATCAATACCCCTCCGCCTTCCGTAGCCCAGCGGCCTCTCCATGGACTGTGCGTGTAATACTCTTCACTCCGGGTCCAGGTCACCAGACCCTTCATGCAGAGGAGACTGCCCAGGCTGCCGGAATCGATCACTTGTCTGATCCGCACCGAAGGTTCATTATAGCGGTTCTGGAACACTACACCCAGCTGACCCGCTGCATGCTCCGCCGCCTCCTGCATCAAACGGGCCGAAGGCACATCCAGCGCCATGGGCTTCTCGGTTAACACATGCTTGCCGGCCTTCAGCAGCTCTACCGCCATTCCGGCATGCAGATGATGTGGCGTGCAGAGATGGACGATGCCGATATCTGCACGTTCCAGCAGTTCCCTGTAATCTGTCAGGCCTTCACATTCGTAATCCTGAGCAGACTGTGCTGCCTGAACAGGGTCACTGTCCACCACGGCTACCAGCTGCGCATTCTCTATCGAAGCAATGGCTCTGGCATGCAGCGGGGCAATCGCCCCACAGCCGATAATCGCTGCTCCATTGGTATTCATCTTAACCACCTTCCGATCTTCTGCTAGCTGTCCTGCAACTATTTGAGCGTATCCGGGGTCAGATTCACCGCTTGCCGCTGTGCCTCCAGACACAGCTCAGCCGCCTTGAACGCATGCTCCTGGGTCATCGCCTTCTCGGTCCGTTCCAGGCAGTCGAGAATCAGCTCACCGAAGAACGGGAAGCCGATCTTCCCGGCCACATGCTCATAATGCTCTCCCTCGCCGTCTACCCAGAAGACATGATCCGGGGTGCTGGAGCGGCCGATATCGCTGTATTTGCGCAGTTCGATATAGCCTTCCGTACCGAGAATGATCGTCCGTCCGTCGCCCCAGGTCCCGAGCCCAGCCGGAGTGAACCAGTCCACGCGAAAATACTGTGTAGCCCCGTTATCCCCAACCAGCGTAGCATCACCGTAATCCTCCAGCTCGGGGTAGGCCGGATTGTTGTAGTTGGCGACCTTGCTGTGCAGTACCTTGGCATCACGGCAGCCCGCATAGAAGAGGAACTGTTCAATCTGATGGCTGCCGATATCACAGAGAATGCCGCCGTATTTGTCACGCTGGAAGAACCATTCCGGCCGGCTGGGTGCATTTAACCGGTGCGGACCCAGTCCCATGACCTGAAGCACACGGCCAATCGTCCCCTGCTGCACCAGCTGACCGGCATAGACAGCGCTCTCTACATGCAGTCTTTCACTGTAATACGTCATGTATTTCTGCCCCGTCTGCTCCACCTGAAGGCGTGCTGCCGCGAGCTGGTCCAGAGAAGTGAACGGAGATTTGTCTGTAAAATAATCCTTCCCGTGTGCCATCACGCGCAGACCGAGCGGACCGCGCTCCGAAGGAACGGCCGCTGCTGCTACGAGCCGGACCTCAGGATCTTCAAGAATCTCTTCAGCAGAGCGTGCGGCTCTGACGCCGGGATACTTGTTCTGGAACGCTTTTACCTTCTCGGGATCAGGATCGTATACCCACTTCAGCTCGGCTCCCGCTTCTACCAGCCCGTTGCACATCCCGTAGATATGCCCATGATCCAGTGCCAGCGCGGCGATTACGAATTCACCCGGTCCCACCACTGGCTTCGCCTCATGTACCGGGGCATACATCATTCCATCCTTGCGGCTCATGCTTGCACCTCCAATCTGGAATGCAGATGCCGGAGGCTGATCTCCAGGCTCTCGAACGGATCACGCTGGCATACATCCTGCTCTACGATATGCCATTCCACACCCGTCCTGCGGCAGGCATCAATAATCGCTCCATAATTCATATTGCCTTCGCCAATCTCAGCGAACACAGCCTTACGGTTTAGAATAGTCATATCCTTGAAATGCACGGCCTGCATTCTGCCTTCCACCTTGTGAATCCACTCTACAGGATCTCCGCCCCCCGCCTGAACCCAGTATAGATCCAGCTCGAACCCGAAGACCTCCGGATCACTGTCCTGCAGCAGCACATCCATACCGGTCAGACCGTCAAAACGTTCAAATTCAAAATCATGATTATGATAAACTAATTGCAGACCATACTCTTCCTTAAGTGTACGTGCAATGCCGGAAGCCAGCTTGGCGAAGGTGCGGTAGCCCTCCTGGCTGGTCTGATATTCCGCAGGCAGCGAGCCAAGACCGATGTATTTGCAGTCCCACAGCTTATGTTCGGCGGCGAGTGCATCCAGATCATTCACCAGCCGGTCCCAGGGAACGTGTGTCGCACATATTTTCAGATTAAATTCATCGGCATATTCCTTCACCAGCCTAGGGTCCATGGGACCGATCCCGGAGATCTGGACAGCCTGGTACCCGATGCTGCTCACCTTCCGCAGGCTCTCCCGCAAGGCTTCCGGCGTCTGGGTATATTCACGCAGGGTATACATTTGGGCGGCAATCGTTGAACGGTTCATTGTATTCATCCACTCCTAGATAAGTTTAATTGGCGTAAGAGAGTAAAGTTAATCTAGTGGGTACCCGATACATCAAGGGCTTTCTGGCTGACCGGAGCTTTCTGAAAAGTCGAATTCTCCACCTGCTCCATCAGCTTCTCATAGAACAGCTCGCTGTCGATCGGCAGGTCCACCCAGTTGTCGGTCCACGCAGACAGATACATGGCATTGGACAGGGTCAGCCCGTGAATGCCCTCTTCCCCCGGAGCCAATAGCGGCTCATCATGCAGAATCGCATTGGTGAAGTTACGCAGAATCCCCTTATGCTGCTCTCCATTTCCGGAGTCCACCGGAATCTCGCATTTCCAGCATTCCGGCGCTCCGAAGCCCCCGGTATATTCCGCATTGAACTTCGGCTCAGGGGTGCGAAGGCGGAAGAAGGTCAGCGTGCCGTCTTCGATGACGATTTTACCGTTGTCGCCTGTAATCTCGAACCGGTTCGTCCCCGGTGCTTCCCCTGTAGTCGTGATAAACAGCCCGGTTGCGCCATTCTCATACTCCACGTAGGCGGTCACATCATCCTCAACCTCAATATTCCGGTACTTCCCGAACTGGCAAAAAGCGCGTACCCGCTTAGGCATCATTCCGGTAGTCCACTGCCAGAGATCAAGCTGGTGCGGGTCCTGGTTCAGCAGCACTCCGCCGCCTTCCCCGCCCCAGGTCGCCCGCCAGCCGCCGGAATCATAGTAGCTCTGAGAGCGGTACCAATTGGTGATAATCCAATTCGTGCGCCGGATCTCTCCCAGCTCCCCGGACTGAATCAATTCTCTCAGCTTCTGATAGAGCGGATTCGTCCGCTGGTTATACATAATTCCGAATTTGCGGTCAGACTTCGCTGCGGCGTCATTCATCTCCTGTACTGCCTTCGTATAGACACCGGCAGGCTTCTCGATCAGAACATGCAGCCCGTAGCCCAGCGCTTCAATCGCCAGCGGCGGATGATCATAATGCGGGGTGGCAATCATCACCGCATCAATGACCCCGGACTTGAACAGTTCCTCCGGCGACAGAAAGCGCTGCACATGATCCGGCAAAAGCTCCTCTGCCCATTCCAGCCGCTCAGGGCTGATGTCGCAGACGGCGGTTAGCTCGGCCCCCTTAATATCACTCAGCAGACTCTGTGCATGGGTCCGCCCCATACCCCCAACGCCAATAATTCCATAACGTACCTTATCCATCTCCCATTCCCTTCCTGAAACAGTTTATGTTATGAGGATAACCCTATTTGCCGGTGGTGAACATGACTGTAATTAAGGTATATTTGTATAATAATAAGATGTATTGGATAAATGGAAGCGTTATAATAGATTTATATCCTTAATGGAGGAGCCCAGACATGAATATAATTGCGAACGGTAATTTGACCGGACGCCTGCTGCACAACCTGACGGTTACCGTTACCCATGCCCAGTTAACCAGCAGATATCCGGGATGGAACCGGACGAATGAGACCCCTGCCTTCAACCGGCTGTACTATATTGATTCCGGCGAAGGCAAGGTGATTATCAACGGAGTGACGTACTATCCGAGACCCGGACAGCTGATGATTATGCCCGCAGGCTCCACCCAGACCACGGATACTTCACGTGATGATCCTTATACACGCTACTATTGCCACTTCGATGCGCAGATCGGGGAATGGCCGCTGTTTCATTCGGCGAATAAGCTCTATATCTGTGATGTGCCTGATCCGGAGGCCACCCGGACGATGTTCGCGGAGATGATTGAATGGTTTCAGGATACCGGCTTCCTCGCTACCCTGCGGACGCAGGCCGCGCTGCTTACGCTGCTGTCCCTCTGTCTGGAATCGGGAGGATATAGCAATTTCCTTGACGATCTGACGCATACGAGCGACCAGGGTAAGCTGGCAAATGTGCTGGGCTACATCGATCAACGGTTAATGCGGCCGCTGACGGTGGAGGAGCTGGCAGAGCGGGTCCATCTGCACCCGAACTATTTCATTCCCTATTTCAAGAAATTCATCGGTGTTCCGCCGATGCAGTACGTCCAGCTGAAACGGATGGAGCTGGCCAAGAGGCAGCTCTCCTACACCGATTTCAGCATCTCCAGTATCGCTGAGCAGGTCGGCATGGAGCTGGCCCACTTCTCCAAGGTGTTCAAGAAGTCGACAGGCGTATCCCCGTCTGCTTACCGGAGCAGTACGAGGTAGGGGGCTAATTAGTACCTAAGTACGATCAACATTAGCAGGTTTGGATGGACGCTTCCGCTTTTTCACGTTGCCGAGATTCGATGTACCATTCATCCATTTATACTGCGAGTTGATCCGTTGCTGGACCCGGTTGTTATGCATCTCCCTCCGCCTGTAGGACAACAAGTGCTGATCCTGACTGTTATGTGGCCCCTTCCGCCTGTGTGGGGGACATAGCAGTTGGATTTTTGTAGCTTAATTTTCCTGCTGGAGCTGCTTGATCGGGACTAAGTGGAAATTCGGCACTTAATTCTGCTGGATCTCCTGTTAACCCACATTTTCAGTGGGATTAAGTTCGGTTTTTCCAACTAATTCTCCAGATTCAGGGTTTGCCGCGGTATTAGATGACGTTTATCCAACTAGCTTCCGCCACACACCACCTCACTAAGATCAGCATGCCTTCGCTCCCCTTGCAAGCCATATACAACAAAAACAGCAAGCCTCCACCCTTTAGGAGTCTTGCTGTTTTTGGAATGGAACACCTTAGACTTAAACAACGGAACGGGCGGACGCCCGCCTACTTGATCCCGAAATACGCATCCGCATTGTTGTAGCATATATTCTCAATGGTCCGGCCGATCAAGGCATAATCTCGCGGCAGGTCTCCCTCTTCCATCCACGTGCCGAACAGGTTGCAGAGGATGCGCCGGAAGTATTCATGGCGCGTGAAGGAGAGGAAGCTTCTGGAGTCAGTCAGCATGCCGACAAATGGACTGATCAGCCCGATGCTGGAGAGTGCCTTCAACTGCTGCAGCATGCCCTCCTTCTGATCATGGAACCACCAGCCGGAGCCCATCTGCACCTTGCCCTTGATGCCGTCCCCCTGGAAGTTGCCGATTGCGGTGGCGATCATCTCATATTGCGAAGGGTTCAGCGTGTAGACGATGGTCTTCGGCAGCTGTCCGCTGGCATCCAGCTCATTCAGCAGCGCGTTGAGGCTGCGGGCCATATTGAAATCCAGAATAGAATCGAAGCCGCTGTCCTTGCCGATGGCACTGAACATACGTGCGTTGTTGTTGCGCAGCGCTCCGATATGCAGTTGCATGCTCCAGCCCCGCTCATGATAGAGCCGGCCTAATTTGATCAGCGTATGGCTCTGGAACTTCTGTTCCTCGTGCGGGCTGATCTCTTCCCCTTTGAAGGCCCGGGCGAATATGTAGGCCGCTTCATGCTCTGTAGACTGGGCATGCGGCAGCTCGCCGAAGGCCTGATCTGACAGCCGGCAGCCATGCTTATGGAAATAATCGATCCGCGCTGTAACAGCCTGGAGGAACCCGGAGTAATCGTGGATTTCAAGACCGCTCGCCTCACCAAGCAGGCTCACGTATCCAGTGAACCCATCATCACGGATATTCAGTACCCGGTCCGGTCTGAAGGTTGGCGCAACCACCGTCTGAAGCGCATGATCCTTCTTAAGCTGAATGTGATGCTCCAGTGAATCAATCGGATCATCCGTTGTGCAGACCACATTGACCTTGAGTTTTTTGAGAATTCCCTGCGTAGTCAGTTCATCTCCCTGGAGCTGCTCATTGCAGCGTTCCCATACACTGTCCGCTGTCTCCTTGGAGAGCAGCTCGTCGATCCCGAAGTAGCGCTTCAACTCCAGATGGGTCCAGTGGTAGAGCGGATTGCCCACCATCTCAGGCAGGGAACGCGCCCAGATCATGAATTTGTCTTTGTCCGGCGCATTCCCGGTAATTAGCTGTTCGTCTACGCCCAGCCAGCGGAGCGCCCGCCACTTGTAATGGTCCCCGGATAAGGCAAGATCAGCGATATTGCGGAACCTGCGGTTACTGCTGATCTCCTGCGGATTCAGATGACTATGGAAATCATAAATCGGCATTGCGGCGGCATAATCGTGATACAGTCTCTGTGCACTTGAACTTAACAGCAGCCAGTCGTCATGAATAAAAGATGAGGTACTCATATTGTTCTCCAGCCTCTCGTCAATGATATTGGCGGGCCACAGATACTGTCCGTAAGCGGACAGCAGTTGCTTCTGCCCATTCGCACTACCATACTACCATACTTGTATGGTAGTATGGTAGTGCTTACAAAATCGATAACAGGAGGGTTACACGATGGAATACACTATCGGTACACAAGCACTCTCCACTAGGGACATCGTGTATCGTTCACTGAAGAATCAGATTCTGCTGCTGGAGCTGCCGCCCGGAACGGGGATTTCGGAGAAGGAGATTTCACTGAAGTTCAATGTCAGCCGCACCCCGGTCCGTGAGGCCTTTGTCCGTCTGGCCCAGGAGGGCCTGCTTGCCGTATATCCCCAGCGGGGCACGGTCGTCTCCCTGATTGATTCCGAGCTCGTGGAAGAAGCCCGCTTCATGCGTGAGCATCTGGAGCGGGCAATCATCCGGGAAGCGTGCAGCAACTTCCAGGCCAGGAATCTTATTGAACTGAAGGCTAATCTGGACAAGCAGAAGCTCTGCATCGAGGACCAGGACTATAAAGAAATGTTCATGCTGGACGAAGAGTTCCATCATGTGATTTTCATGGGCTGCAATAAAAAGAATACCTGGGAGGTCATCCAGCAGATCAAGGTTCACCTGAACCGCAGCCGGATGCTCAAGCTCACGGCGGATCACAACTGGGAGCATCTGTACCGGCAGCATTATGGTCTATATGAAGCCATTGAGCAGCATAGTATTCAGCAAGGGGATCAGATTATGCAGGAGCATATGGCCCTGACGATCGCCGACCAGGAGATGCTGATGGAGAAATATCCGCAGTATTATAAGCAAAGATCCGCAGACTGATATAACCTGACGCACGATCATACTTTCACCAAGAAGGGTTGGATCACTATGTCCGAGTTGGCATTACAGCCTGCACTGGCAGGCAAAACCGCTGTAATTACCGGAGGAGCCGGAGCCCTCTGCAGCGCCATGGCGCTGGAGCTGGCCCGTCAAGGCGTGAAGGTCGCCATCCTGAACCGTACGGTGGCCAAGGGAGCGGCTCTGGCTGCACAGATCACTTCCGGGGGCGGCCAGTCCCTGGCCTTGGCCTGCGATGTTATGGATGCCGGGAGTGTCCGGCAGGCAGCAGAAGAGATTCTTAAGCAGTGGGGTCCTTGCGACTTGTTAATCAACGGAGCCGGGGGCAATCAGCCTTCGGCGATCACCACCAAGGAGACATTAGAGCCGGGAGACCTGGAGAATCCCGATGTCGTCTCCTTCTTCGATCTGTCCGTAAGCGGCTTCCGCACGGTCCTCGACCTGAATCTGACTGGAACATTAATTCCAACCCAAATCTTCGCCAAGCAGATGCTCGGACGCCCCGGAGCTGCGGTAATCAACATTTCATCTATGAGCGCCGCTTCTCCACTCACCAAGGTTCCGGCTTACAGCGCGGCCAAGGCAGGCATCAACAATTTCACGCAGTGGCTTGCGGTGCATCTGGCTGAATCCGGCATACGGGTGAATGCTATCGCCCCCGGCTTCTTCGTCACCGCGCAGAATGAACAGCTGCTGAAGGACCCGAAGGGTGAACTAACCGAACGTTCGCTCAAAATCATCTCCCAGACCCCGATGCGCCGCTTCGGCACACCGGAGGATCTGCTCGGCACCTTGCTCTGGCTGGCCGATGAGCAAATGTCCGGGTTTGTGACCGGCATCACCGTGCCGGTGGATGGCGGGTTTATGTCCTACTCTGGCGTGTGAAGGCATTCTGCAGCGGGAAACCGGCATTTAAAAAAACTGAACCCCGTCCCCAGGGTTCAGTTCCAATTAATTAAGGCTATGCGCTTCAACCAGCACACCATCCTCCAGATGCAGTACCCGGTCACACCAGTCCAGCATCCGTTCGTCATGAGTTACCATCACGGCGGCCTTGCCTTCGCTCCGCACCTCGTCGGCGATCATCCGCACGACTTCGCGGCCACGGCTGTAATCCAGGCTGGCCGTTGGTTCATCGGCGAACAGAATGGCTGGCTTGTTCATCCACGCCCGGGCAATCGCTACCCGCTGCTTTTCGCCCCCGGACAGCTGTTCGGGGTAATGGTTGCGGCGTTCCCAGATCTCCAGACGCTTCAGCAGATAGGCGGCGCGCACCTTCGCTTCCTTTTGGCTCAGCTTAGCCAGCTTTGCTACATAGAGCAATTGCTCCTCTACCTTCAGGAACGGCAACAGCTGCGCACTTTGGAACATGAAGCCGATTTTTTTCAGCCGCAGCTCCGTCAGTTCCCCCTTGTCCTTGTCACGCAGCGACTCGCCGTCGAGGAGGATCTCTCCGCTGGTGGGCGTAAGCAGCGCACCGGCTGCGGAGAGAAACGTGCTTTTCCCGGAGCCGGATGGTCCCAGTACTGCTATGAATTCGCCTTCGTTCACCGTAAGATCCAGATGGTTCAGAACAGTCATCGCCCCGTCCCCATCCCCGTAAGTCTTGGTTACCTCCTTCATCACTAATTTCGCACTCATGCTCCAGTCCTCCCTATCGCTTCCAAGGCATCCACCTTGGCTACTCTTGCTACCGAAATTAACGAGCCCAGCAAGGACATCCCTATGAACAGCAGACTTGTCATCGCCATCGTCTGTCCATCCAGCTCAAACGGCATTGTGTCGGGCAGGCCCATATTCATCCCAAGCGTAAGCAGAATGCCCAGCGCCAGACTGGCGACAGACAGCAGCATCACTTGACCGACTACACTCCAGGCCAGATAGGACATCTTGGTCCCCATCGCCTTCAGAATGCCGAATTGGCTGGTCTTCTGGATCGTAATGACATAGAAGAATACAGCAAGAACTACTGCAGCAATCACGAACAGGAACACAATCATCATCAGCAGCGAATTCTGCTCGGCGGAATATCCGGGAACACTGGCGATCGCCTGTTTTTGTGTAATTACCTCTATGGACTGCTGCTGATCCGCAATCTGCGCAGCTTGAGCCGCCGTTACATCCAGCGCAATAACATTGTAAGGGGCATTGGCATTGCCTGAGCTACCGCCTCCCTGAACCGCTCCCTGTTTCATCGCCTGCCAGTCCAGCTGATTGATATAGACCACCGGAGTATGGCTATAGGAGCTGTCCTTCACGAAGCCGGTAACCGTCCAGCTCATGCCGGAAGCCTGATCACGGATCGTACTGCCAATGGTAACGCCGGACTGTTCCAGCTTGGAGTCTGCAACCGCGCTCCCTTGCACCTCATTGGTGAATCCGGCGCCTTCCGTTACTTCAGGAGCCAGCATCCCCGTCATATCTACGGCAAAAAACGTAATATCCGCTTTAATGTCTGCACCGGCAGCCATAATTGTACTGGTCTGTACCCCCAGCGGAGTCGCATTCGCCTCTCCGGCTACCGACCGGGCAGCTGCAAGCTCCGTATCCGTTAACTGTGAACGTCTGAAGGTATGATCCGCGTCGCTCTGCACGGCAAAGTAATTGGCGGGCATATTTTTCAGCGCCGAAATATTGGCATAAGCAAGACCTCTGGCCAGGCCGGTGACGAACAGCACCAGGAATGAGACCAGCAGCATAATCACCATAATGAGACTGTAGCGTGCTTTGGAGTGCCTCATCTCCCGAATTGCCAAGAACATATAACCACTCCTTCTAATCTGTATATCCACAGTTTAGCGAGTGAAGATGAACGGAGTATGAATAGAGAATTACACTATATAGATTGAACTTATAAGTCTATGTTTTGGGATTGCCGTGACTCCAGAGAAGTTTTGGACTTCCGGCCGCTGTTGTATTTGAATTTCCTGATTGAACCGCTCTTCGCGGTAGAAATCCAAATACAAAGGCGGACGCTACCGCTCCTCCAGTTCCAAAATTCCCCTCCGCCACTTTTCCTTTAACTCTAAATTTTCAGTTCAACTTATATAGCGGCAGGGTGGCAGGGCAAAGAAACAGTGAACGTAGTTCCTTCTCCTACTGTGCTCGTCACCTCGATGGTTCCGCCATGCGCCTGGACGATCTTTTGAGCGATTGCCAGTCCCAGCCCGCTGCTGCCTGGCTCACGGGAGCGCGACTGGTCCACCTTATAGAACCGGTCGAAGATCATCGGCAGCTGCTCCGCCGGAATACCCGCACCGTTATCGGTTACGGTTACTATACATTGCTGTCCTTCCACATGCGCTGCGATACTGAGGGTCCCGCCCACCGGGGTGTATTTGATCGCATTCGTCACCAGATTCATCCACACCTGATAGAGCAGATTGGAATCACCCGCAAGCGTGATCTCTCCGGCATGGAGCCGTACCGCAAGCTCCTTCTCCGTAAGATGCCACTCCATAATCTGAATTACCTGGCGCAGCTGGGCGCGCAGATCGAAGCTTCTTTTCTGCAGGGCATGCTCGTCATAGTCCAGCGAGGACAAGGTGAGCAGCTGCGTGCTGAGCATGGACAACCGCCGGCTCTCATCCCCGATAATAGACAGATACTCCAGACGCTGAGCTTCCGGCAGGGTACCATCCTGGAGCGCATGAGCGAAGCCCTGAATAGAGGTTAGCGGCGATTCAATCTCATGCGAGACATTGGCGACAAATTCCTGTCTTGCCCGGTTCGTGCGTTCCAGTTCTCGGCTCATCGTCATGAAGTGGGAAGCCAGTTGGCCGATCTCGTCGCGGCGTGCGGTGTAGAGCTTGATGTCGTAGCGCCCCTTGGAGATTAGGAGCGTGGCCTCGGTCAGCCGGGTGATCGGCCGCACCACATGAAATACAGTAATCAGCATGAACCACAGGCTTAGCAGAATAATGACCCCAATGATCACGACAAAAAAGATCCGCAGCTCCCCGAACTGCACCTGGGCATCCGGACGCATGAACAAGGCATAGGTCTCCCCGTTAATATGGACCGGCACCCCAATGGAATTGCTGAGCTGATTATCGAAAAAGCCGGTCACGAACAGCTGGCCGGGGAAATTCCCCACCCCATGGTAGATCTCCCCGTCCAACACCTTGCGCAGCGACTCCTCCTTGAGGTCATTTTTGCGGAAAGGCAGGCCGTAGAAGCGTTCTTCTCCGCCAGCATTGACCAGATACATTTTGTACCCCAGGGAAGCCGTACTCAGGAGATATTCTTCCACCGCATCCGGGTGATCCTCAATAAACTGCTGCAAACCTATGGCCATCCGGGTCAGCTTAGCATCATTTTTCGGCTTGATTTGTGACTGGTAATACAGGTTGGAGACCAGAAATCCCAGCACACTGCTGATCATAATCACCGAGCAGAAGATAATACTCATCCTTACATAGAGCGATCTCATGGGTTCACCATGTCCACTTTGTAGCCAATTCCCCGGACCGTACGGATGATAAAATCGTTCTGGTATTCGCTGAACCGCTGACGCAGGCGTTTGATATGCACATCCACCGTCCGCTCGTCCCCTTCGTAGTCCGCTCCCCAGACCAGCTCAATCAGCTCACCACGCGTGAACAGGCGTCCCGGATATTGGGCCAGCTGAGCCAGCAGCTCGAATTCCTTCACCGGCAGCAGCAGCACCTCTGTCCCGTCACTGATCTCGTAATTCTTACGGTCTATCACCAGCGAATTCAGGCGAATCCGGTCATCTGAGGCGATGGAATAACGGCGGAACAAGGCCTTGATGCGAAAGAGCAGCTCCTCCGGCTCAAAAGGCTTGGTTACATAATCATCCGTCCCGTGCAGATAACCCTGCTCCTTATCACTGAGCTGCTGACGGGCCGTCAGCAGAATTACGGGAATATCGTAGTTCTCCCTTATGTATGCACACAGCTCCAATCCGCCCATATGCGGCATCATCACATCCACCACCGCCAGATCGACCGTCTGCTCCTTCATGCGTGCCGCCGCTTCCAGCCCGTCTCCGGCTTCTATCGCTTGATATCCCTCTCTGGTAAGAACATGCCGCAGCAGCGTGCGGATATGAACATCGTCGTCGGCTACCAGTATCTTTTTCAACTTACATACGCTCCCTCCGGCTTGCCTGATCAATGTCATCATACTAGCAACAAACCCTGCTCAAAACAATAGGACTCCACACCAACAAGCTCAGTTAGGCCAGTACGTTCTACACTATAAAAGGCAGAATGCTGTCCCTCAGCGGGGTGACCGGTCTGCCCATAAGCCGCTCCAGATCTCCGGAGGTAGACGAAGTATCCAGCTTGCTCATAAAAGCATAGATCCAGTGCTGAACTCCGTCATCCTGGCGGTGCACCACCGGCTTCCCGGCAACCTCTGTCAGAACCTCAGCCAGATCGCCAAAATCCCAGGTCTGCGGAGCGGTCAATTCATAGATACGGTTGCCTGCTCCCCCTTCGCCAAGTACAGCAGCAGTAGCAGCCAATGCAAGGTCCCGGCGGCCAACCGAGTTGAACCTCCACTCTCCCGGTGCCGTCACCAACTCTCCACTGGAGAGCGCCTCCTTCAGTCCCAGCACCCCAACGAAATCAATATAAAGAGCATTGCGCAAAAAGGTATATTCCATCCCGGACTCCATAATCGCCTGTTCCGTCAGGGTATGCACATTATCCGGCTTGCCCGGATCTGATCTCTGCTGTGAGAAGGCAAAGCCCGTGTAGAGAATATGCCCCACCCCGCTTCGCACGGCCGCATCAATCACCCGTTTATGCTGAGCCAGACGAACATTATCATCCGTGTGCGAGCTGGAGATCAGCAGGAGCCGTGAAATCCCGTCAAAAGCTTCATTCAGTGATTCCGGCACATCATAATCCACCTTGCGGACTTCAATTCCCTGCTCCCGGATAAAAGAAGCTTGCTCAACACTTCTTACTCCGGCAATGATATGCCCTACAGGGATGCGGCTGCGCAGATTCTCCAGAATCAGACTCCCCAATTGCCCGTTTGCTCCCGTAATCATTATTGTCGTCATAGGCGATAACACCCTTTCCTTATTGAAATCAGATTTCTTCACATATCCATCGGCATATTCAAGCCGCTATATATAATCTCTGTCTGCGGGCAGCCTCCAGGCAAGTGAAACATTCCAGACCTTCTATCCTCTGCTCAGCTTGTTCAGCAGCCCTAGCAGCAGGTGCAGCTCCCCTTCATCCAGCCGGTTCATTACTGCCGCAACCGCTTCCCGGTTCCCCGGCAGCTGTTCCAGCAGCAGGCGCTTACCTGCTTCGGCCAGTGAAATGACCGTCTTACGCCCATCCTGTGCGTGAGCCGCCCTCGTAATATAGCCATCCTTCTCCAGCGGAGTCAGCAGCAGGCTGATATTGGCTTTGGTTACCGCGATTCGCTCAGCAAGCAGTGAGGGCAGGATCGATCCTCCCTGCTTCGCAATCTCAACCAGAACGCGGATTCTTGCCCCGTTCAGCCCCTGCGCCTGCCAGTATTTCTCGGAGACGGCCACAGTGCCGGCAGTCGCTCCCACCAAGGCGAAGAAAACCTCATTTTCAAGCGGCAGCTCAAGCACAAACTTTTGTAAATCATCCATTAGCAGTCGTCAACTCCATTTAGTTAATAGCTTAACTATATCTACAGATAGAGTAGCTGATTCTGTCCGGATTGTCAAAAGAAACAGAACAACTCCCTCTTAGTTAAACAAAAACCCCCTATCCTTCCTAAGAAAGGCAGAGGGATCGATACAGCCACATGCAGAATTACATTAGATCAAAACAGGCTTAGCCGCAGCTGACACCTTGTCTTCACCATAGCTCATGCTGCCATCCAGCACAATTTCCAGCTTGATCAGTTCAGAGCGGCTGGCCAGCCGGATCGGCGGCCCCCAGGTTCCGTAGCCGGAAGAGACAATGACATGCAGCTTGTTTTTGAGCAGATATCCCCAGTCCAGTTCAAACAAACGTCTGGTAATCCAGTGATTCGGTGCAATCTGCCCCCGGTGGGTATGTCCTGACAGCAGCACATCCACTCCAGCCTGTGAAGCGATCCCAAAGCCGGTCGGCTGATGATCCATCATCAGGATCGGCTTGCTGCGGTCCACTCCATGTAGAAGAGTCTCCACGCTGAGCCGTCCACCCTCCATGTGCTCGGCAGTCTTGTCTTTGCGCCCGACCACGTAGACTCCCGACGTCTCCACCACTTCATCCTGTAACACCTGAATGCCGACACTCCGCATAACCTCCGTATACTGCGCAATCGAGCCGCCGTAGTATTCGTGATTCCCCAGCACGGCGTAGACTCCATAACGTGCCTTCAGCTGCTTCAGCTGCTGCTCCATCCCATTGCGGAGAAAAGGCTCAATGCTGTCATCCAGCACATCCCCGGCCAGCAGCACGATATCCGGGTTCATCGCGTTCATCTCCCTGACCATTCTTCGTAGATGGCGGTTGCCGACAATGTTGCCCAGATGGAGGTCGGAGGCTACTGCTACCGTCAGCGGAACGCTGGTTCCGATGGATTTGTCCACCTTAAGCCGGTGGGTCCGCACCACAGTACTCCAGGCATTGCGTGATCCCCAGATCAGGAAGACGGCGAGCAATACCAGCACTGTAGTCCCTGCTTCCGTCACGAATGCGGAGAGTCCTACGCCTGCAAGCACCAGCACACCATAGAGCAAATCGGTCAGCGGCAGCATGATCACCGCGAACTCCATACAAGCCAGATAATAAGAGCCGATCACTTTGAACAACCTGCCTACCGGTCTCAGCGCCTGCGGCAGCGGCACCCGGCCAATCATATAAGAGAAGGAAATGACAAGAAAGACAGTCCAGTACGCAGCAATATTCATCCCCGGCAGCCATGCCTGGAGCAATACGGACAGATGCCATCCAATATAGACATTCACCAGTCCAAGCACCAGCACCATGACCGCAGCCCCGGCCAGCATCCGCATGTTTCTCACTTCATTCCACTCCCTTAAAGTAAGTTTCTATCCTATCTACTTCAAATCATAACACAAAGTATTCACCAGGTATAAACTGTGCCGTCAACCTGTGATAAACCTGAGTTCCCCTTGGATAAAAAAAGAAAGACAGCCCTGCGGCTGCCGTAGATAGAATGCGTGCTTTCGCTTATTGTCTCAGTCCCTTAATTTCTTCAAGCGATAACCCGGTGGCATCGGAAATGGTTTGCAGGTCTATGCCGCGCTCCAGAAGTTTAATGGCAATTTCTTTACTCGTCTCGGCCTTGGCTCCTTCAATACGAGAATGTTCATCGCTCAGCGCCTTCATCCGGGCATCATAAGCCATTCGCGCTGCCGCATCCTGGCTCAGAAATTCCAGGGTGTCCATCGCTTTTTTTAGCATCGGCTCTTTCATGGTCAGCACCTCCCAGTTGGATTGATCGACTCCCTTTAGAAACAGCAGCCAGTTCACCAGTCCGCCTTCTTCAAGCTCTACCGCATGTTCACTCAGCTTGGTCAGCTCAATTACATGAATTTCAATATCATCCAGCAGCGGAATTCCCGTACGGTCCTCTCGCAGATGAAATACACTATGATAACGGTCATTAGGCAGACATGAATAATTCAGTATATTAATAGTCACGCATTTCCTCAACGTATTGTAATTTCCGCCTTTAGGAATCTGATGATAATACATTTCAGACCAATAGAAAAGTGTGCGTTTTTCCATATGGTATGGGTTAAATAACTGCATTTCAATATTTAAAAGCTCGCCCTTCGCCGTCTTCGCCTTAATGTCCATAATCGATTGCTTATCGTTCGGACTGTCAGGCTCCGTGTAAGGATTAAGCAAGACAATCTCAGTCAGAGGGGGTTCGCCCGCCTCGCGGAATGTGCTGTTCAGAAAAGCCAGCAGTACATCCTTATTATGCTCGCTGCCAAAGATTCGTTTAAAAATAACATCTACTCGCGGATCAAGCAGTTCAAGCATGAGCCTCTCACTCCATTCCTGATTATTTTCAGTATACCATTTTATCCTTACTGATTAAACATACTTCCCTTGGCTTCATTCACCAACACTTCTACCATTCTCCGTCTCGTCTCCCCCAGCCGTTCCCCGGCTCCGTCCGGGTGCAGCGGTTCTCCCCACAGTAGCCCGTCCCCCTCATACCGGGGAATGACATGCATATGATAGTGAGTTAGATCGTTGAATTTACCGCCATCAGCAATAATTCTGATCCCGTCCGGCTGGTACAGATATTTGAGCAGCGCGGAGAGCTTCTGTGAAGCCTCCATAATTGCGTGTGCAGTTTCCGCATCCATCTCATCGACGTCCCAATAGTGCTTTTTCGGCAGAATCAGGGTATGACCTTCATTGAAGGGATCGATATCGAGTACACAGGTTATATATTCATTCTCATAGACGATATTCAGATCAGGCTCCAGCCCGTTCGCAATTCTACAGCCCAGGCAATCCATGATGATCCTCCCCCCTTAAACACAATGAATACTATGATAATATCAATTCGTATACATCCGGTCCAAGCAGCTAACATAAAAAAAGAAATGCCTTACAGCATCTCCTTGTTTCCGATCATTCAGTTAGACCGCCCGGTTCCCCTTGGCAGCGATGCATTCACCGATTAGCTTGTCGCATTTATGAATATGATTGATCAGCCAGTCTGTCAGCGTCCGGTTCAGCTTGATTGTGGATAAGACGGATACGCCCTTGGTCTTGATCGTCTCCTCCAGTTCCAACACCGTCTGCACGAACTCTGCATGGGTCTTCTGGTGTTCCGACAGCTCCGGGAAGTCGATATCCTTCATCAGCTGCTCTTCACTGCCGAAATGCTCCACGGTATAGTCCTTGAGGAACCTCAGCGTTTCTTCGATCTTTTCTTTGCCCTGCTGGTTGCTGCAGGCTTCAAAAAAATCATTCAGCTTCATCAGCAGCTGTCTGTGCTGACAATCAATCTTTTCTACTCCGATATCATACGAATCCTTCCAGCTAATCATAGGCTCACCCTGTCCTTTTCCATAAACACAATAGTCAAAATATAACTAATTGTCTGCTTTTCCCTATGAAAGTTCTATTAACAACATCACAAGGCAGCGTTGCCGGACAGGAGGGCATTCTCAAAATAAATTCCACTCCCGGTTATACCGGTACAGCTTCGAGGGACGGTGTCCGGCATCCCGGGTGCTCTGATCCGTCTCGATGACCCGCTCTGCGATTTTGCGGCGGAAGGCGGCGGCGAGCAGCTCTTTGCCGAGGATAATCTCATAGACGCGTTGCAGCTCGGACAAGGTGAACAGCGGCGGCATGAGATTGAAGATGATATCCGTGTATTCCGCCTTGCCGCGCAGACGTTCGATGGCATACTGCACCATGAGCAGATGGTCAAAAGAAAACCCCGCGCTGCGCACGATCTCACGGCTGACCTGGCGGACATGCCCCTGAATAGTCTCCGTAAGTTTGATCACCCCGCTTAGCTTCTCCTGCTCACTCTCCAGTATAATCTCCACCAGTGTCTCCTGGCGGACGTCCTGCTCCAGCGCCTCACGGCGGGTCTCCAGAATGTGGTACGAGACGTCGAACCAGGCGGCTGCGGCTGCATCATCCCCTGCCTGTACGTCCAGAGCCTTGCGGTCCACGAGCGCCATGTAGGAGCAGCTGATCACCCTCATCCGCGGATCACGGTCTACATCGCCCCAGGTATACAGCTGCTCCATGTAGATGTTATCGATATTAGTCTCGCTGTACAGCTCCCGGCGGGCTGCTTCCTCTACGCTCTCGCTGATCCCTACGAACCCTCCGGGCAAGGCCCATTGTCCCAGAAAAGGATGCTCCCCGCGCTGAATCAGCAAGAGCTGCAAGGACTTATCCGCCAGCTTGCGGTAGTTATTCTGCTCCTGCTCCATCACGGTGAAAATCAGCATATCGACGGTGACAGACGGACGTTCGTAGCTGCCCGCATTATAATTCTGCAGGAATTGCTCCTCGTTTAAGCCGTTAGGGTCGGTGAACGGTTGATTTGGCATGGATATTCTCCTTGTCTTGAATTGATTAATAGGATTCGTTTGTTAATAACATATTGATATTATATACATGTTCCTGGAATGCGGGCAAGTCTGGGCCCGGGGGAAGAACGTTTTTTCCCAATCTATATAAGACGTACTCAAGGTTTGAACTCGAAGCTTGGTTGTCGCTGCGGTGAACATTTGGACTTCCGGCCGCTGCCCGCCCCCAGATTTCTTGATTTAAACCACTATTCGTGGTAGAAATCCGGTGACAAAGGCGATCGCTATCGCTCCTACAGTTCCAAATTTCCCCTCCGCTTCTTTTTGCTTTTCGTTAATTTCTTTAGTGCGCCTTATCTAACACAAAAAAATCGCCCCACCCGAAAGCAAGGCAATTCATGTAACTTATTCTTGTTGTGCACCTGTTGATCACATTGGTTCGATATGGACCAGCACGGTAGCGACCTGATGACGGTCCTTAAGCTGATCTTCGATCTCCTCGGTAATATCGTGACTCTGCACCACATTCAGATTGGAATCCACCAGCACTGTGGTATCTACCAGCACATTATTGCCGTGAATACGGGCCTTGATATCTTTAATTGACTCCACGCCTTCAATCTCCGCGACCGTCTGCTTCATCAGCTCAAGCTTACCGGCATCGAAGCCGTCGGTGAGGTCATGTGTAGCTTTGCGGAAAATATCCCAGGCCGTCTTGCAGATCAGCAATCCGACAATCGTGGCAGTGAGCGGATCTAACCAGGGAATTCCAAACTGTGAGCCGATAATACCGACAAAGGCTCCCATGCTGACCAACGCATCCGAACGGTTATCCTGCGCCACTGCATGCATTGCATTGCTGTTCAGGTTGCGGGCAAGCCTGATGTTGTAACGGTATACGGCGATCATCACCACAGCACAGGCAGCTGCCGTCCACGCGGCAATCAGATCAGGGGTCTCCAGCGAAGGCTGAATGAATTTGTTCACACCCTGATAGAGCACTTGGAAGCCTACAGCAATCATGATAAAAGAGGCGACCAGTGCGGCAACTGTCTCTGCTCTGAAATGACCATAGCTATGGTTGGAATCCGGGGGTCTGCGGGAAATCCTAAGCCCGGTCAGGATAGCCAGGGAAGCAATAATGTCGGTGCTGTTATTCAGCCCGTCAGCAAGGAGTGCCTGAGAGCCTGACACCGTTCCTATGAATAATTTGACGGCAGATAAGAGTATGTATGCTAAAAGACTTAGCCATGCTCCTTTTTCACTTTGTTTGATGTCGCTGTAATTTTCCAAGAAAAAGGACCTCCAAAGATTAGTATTGTTCCATACTACACGCTGACTTACGGGTGGGTCTAGAGAAACAGTGTTGCCGGACAGCGCAAGAGTTAACCCCGCTAAATAGAGTTGGGAAGCCGGAAGTAAGTTGCGGTCCCCTACATTCTTTGCCCTTGTTCAACTTTGCAGCTCATCTGCTGCTGACAGGCCGTGTAACTTTTCCCCAAAAACGTAGTCTAACTATATGGAAACCCTAAGTCGGCGCACAAAAACAAGCGGCTTCCCCTCTTCAGGAGAACGCCGCTGAGCTTGCGTATGGTCGGTTACACTGGCTGTCCTCTACTCCGCTGGCGGAGTGAACGACCGTCCTGCAAATTCTGCATCCAGCATATAGAAGGCATTGCTGTCGGTTTCGATCCGTTTGAGCTTGGCGATAATGTTGCTGAAGAGCGCCTCTTCTTCCACCTGCTCATCAATGAACCATTTCAGGAAATAGATCGTCGCATGCTCCCGTTCATCCAGGGCCAGATCCGCCAGATGATAGAATTTCTTCGTGTTCTGCTGCTCATGGGCGAAGGCATGCTCGAACGCATCCAGCATGGAGCTATACTCATTGTTCGGTTCAGGCATCGCCGCAAGGGTGGCCCGGTAATCGCGGTCATTCAGGAATTTGTAGATTTTCATGGCATGGAACCGTTCTTCTTCAGCCTGCACCAGGAAGAAATTGGCGAAGCCGTCCAGGCTCTCACCGGAACAATACGCCGCCATCGCAAGATAGACATGAGCAGAATAGAATTCGAAATTCATTTGTTCATTAAGCGAGTTCATTAATTGCTCTTTCATTGACAGGTCACCTCATCCTATAGTATTGATTATGCTTGAAGCAGTGCTTATGTAATGTCTTGTTCATTCTATCATCCTTATCCGCCAAACCGCAATCGAAAGGAAGATTCCCCCGATGAAATGGTTCAGCCGCCAAAAAATAAAAAATAAGTACCCCCGCCGCTCTCTCCTCCTGCTCGCCGCCTCCGCCTGCCTGCTTCTGGCAAGCGGCTGCGAGGGGAATGGAAATTCCGCACAGGGTAGCACCACCGGCTCCGCTCCGGCAGCGGTGTCAGCCTCCCCGGCTGCTGCACAGACGCCTGCGGCAACCGAAGCTCCAGCGACACCGTCACCAGCGGCTTCGGCCACTCCTGACCCCATCTCCCGGAAGCTCGCCGGAATGACCCTGGAGGAGAAGATCGGGCAGATGCTGCTGGTCGGCATCCAAGGCAAAACGGCAGGAGCTGAAGCGCGGAAGATGATTGCCGAAGATAAGGTGGGCGGAATCATTCTGTACTCCAATAATGTCGGCAACTTAAAGGAACTGGTGCAGCTGACCAACGCCCTGAAGCAGAGCAATGCGGGGAATCCCGCGCCGCTGTTCATGAGTGTCGATCAGGAAGGCGGCAAGGTCAGCCGTCTTCCTGATGATTACGCTACCTTCCCCTCGAACGCTGCTGTCGGCAGCGGAGACAACGCCGCTGCTGCGGGAACGATGGGCGAACTGCTTGCCCGGGCGGTGAAATCCTCCGGCTTCAATATGGACTTCGCGCCCGTGCTTGACATCAACAGCAACCCGGATAATCCGGTGATTGGTGACCGTTCCTTCGGCAGCAGCGCAGAGCTGGTCACCCGGCTTGGCATTGCCGAGATGCAGGGGCTTGAACGTGAAGGCGTCATTCCTGTAGTCAAGCACTACCCGGGCCATGGAGATACCTCAGTAGACTCTCATCTGGAGCTGCCGGTCATCAACAAGACAGAGGCCCAGCTGGCAGAACTGGAATGGCTGCCATTCCAGGCAGCAATCCGGGAGAAGGCCGATGCTGTAATGGTGGCCCATATTCTATATCCGAAGCTCGACCCGGACAAGCCTGCCTCTCTGTCCCAAGTGATTATCGGCCAGCAGTTACGCGGACAGATGGGATATGACGGGGTTGTGATTACGGATGATCTGACGATGGGCGCTATTGTCAAGAACTACAGCCTCCCGGCTGCCGCAGTAGACACCGTACTGGCCGGAAGTGACATCCTCCTGGTCGCTCATGAGTACAAGAACGAACAGGCCGTACGGACCGCACTGCTGGACAGTGTCAAGAACGGCAAGATTTCTGAATCCCGCATTGATGAGAGTGTCTACCGTATTCTGGCGCTGAAGGCCAAGTATCAGTTAACGGACGAAGCGGTGTCCTTGCCAGATCTCGCCGGACTGAACAGTGACATCCAGGCTTGGCGTAAGCCGTTCATACGGAAGTAACAACTGCTGCCCCCACTCAGGCTACAATCCGCAGAAAAGCCCCAAATCCGGTTAATACCCGGGTTTGGGGCTTTCAGCTGTTTTCAACTACTTCTAACAACTGCTAACTATTGTAGAACCACGGTGTCTCCTGCCTTCAGTCCCGACAGCACCTCTGTTTTATCCGTCGTTTCCATTCCGGTCTTGATCTCTTTACGTACGTACTGGCCGTTTCCTTTGTCCACCATAACGAAGGCCAGATCCCCTTCACGGATGACGGCGATATTGGATACAACTACCGCCTTCTCTTTGCGCGAAGTCTCTACGTCTCCACTCAGGCTAAGGCCGCCCATCAAATGCTCGTCCGGCTGCATGGAGATGACCACCTCGAATTGCGGAAGCTGGCCTGCCGTGTTTTGTCCGGTGGTCGTCGTAGCGAACTTGGCCACTCCGGTTACCTCTCCGTCCAGGACCAGATCTTTTACAGCGGTCATCTTCACCTTCACCTTCATGCCCTTTTTGATGCGGAAGATGTCCTGCTCCCCGACCTGTGCTATGAACTCTACCTTGTTCGTGTCCACAATCTTACCGATGTACTGATTGTCGGTGACGGTCTGCGGCCGTTCCGCACTGCTGTCGAAGAGAAAGATGCCGTTCTCCGGTGCATGGTATACCGCAGTGTTCAGCTTCGCCTTCTTCTCCGTAAGCTCTTTGGCTTGAATCTCGGCATTCACCTGGTTCAGCTCCTCACTCAGACGGGCGGATTCCTGGGCAGCCAAGGCTTTCAGCCGTTCCGCTTCTGTACCGGCCGGGGCCAATGAATCATCCTCTTGCTGGCTGACAAAAGCGTTCAGCTCCCCTTCCAGCTTCGCCTTACGGGCGGCTGCCTCCGCCGTCGCAATCTCATTACGGAGTGTGCTCTGATCCAGGGTGAAGAGCACCTGGCCCTTCTTCACCTGGGCCCCATTCTCCACCTTCCAGGAAGTGACCTTGGAAGCAAAGGGGGCATATACCAGCGTCTCCTTCTGATATTGCGATCTGCCTTTGATCTGCACGGAGCTGGTTAACGTCTCTTCCGTTACCGGGAAGCTGATCACCTGCACCTCTTCAACCGGGAGATTTGCGGTCTCATCAGCCTTGAAGAATTTGGTATATCCAAAATAACCGGCAGTTCCGATGATACCTAAGATTATGATCCATTTCAGGCTCTTCTTTAGAGTCCTCTTCATCGTTTCGGCTTCCTTTCTAGCATAGGGTTAGTCTCGTTTAATAGCAGTTAATGCATCGGTTCTGGAGGCGCTGATCGCAGGATAGATCCCCGACAGCACGCCGGTCATAATGGCAAAGGATATCCCGATCGGCAGATTCGTCGTCGGAATGAAGAAATTCATCCCATCCCCTGCACTGCCCACCAGCTTGTTGAGCGCCATGACAATTAAATAGGAGAAAGCGACGCCCAGCATGCCCCCGAGCAGCCCTAAAAGTGCAGCTTCGGTAATGAACATATTACGGATCTGCCCCATGTTGGCCCCTAGGACCTTCATAATCCCAATCTGGCGCCGCCGCTGATGGGTGGACATGGTCATGGCCACTATGATGGAGATGGAGGCGATGATCAGGATGAATACCCCGATGCCGAGCGCCGCCATTTTGATCATATCAAATTGCTCCTTCAGCATCTCCTGCTGGAACAGATTGTCTTGAGCACTCAGTGACAGCTTCTGAATCATCTGCTCTACCGGCTTGATGTTCGCCACGTCGTCCACCTTGACTGTAATCGAGTTATAGCTGCCCTCCGGCGGGAGTGTAAGCACACTGGTGGTGGAATTATCGAATGCAAGCTCCTTCGAGAGCTGCTGTGCGGTCTCGGGAGACACATACATAATCTTCTCATAGGATGACCGCAGTTCATCCATTCCCTTGGGAAGCGCCAGAATTCCGGAGATCTGCAGGGGCGAGCTAAGCTTGAACACCGGTGATGTAGAGCTATAGTCCTGCGCCTGAATCTGAACCTGCTTGCGGTACAGTTCAGTAGGCACAGTAGCTAATTTGTCATATTGCTGGTACAGCTCCTGGTTGAACGGATCGGTACTCATCTGATCGAACAGTTTCTGCCGGGTCTCCAGGTCAATCAGGCCCAGTGTAGCCCCGTGATTGAGCACAATGGATCCGAGCTGACCATTCGCCCCTCCCTGCTTGAACTTGTGGTCGTACGCCGTCAGCTTCTGTAAATCGGCGACAACGACCTGAACATCGGAGATCTTGTTGTCTATGGTTACCATCTGCAGATATCCTGCTTGATGAAAAGGCGAAGCCGCCTTCACATGATTCAGCCCCTGGATAATCTTCAGCTTCTGGTCGGTCAGCTTGCCGGGGTCGAGATTCTCATTCACCTCACCCGATCCGCCGCCTCCACCTCCGCTCTTCCCGTTCGTTGGAGGCCCGCCGCCCGGCGAGACCATGATTTCATCCATTTTGAAATTCTGGTTCACCTGTTCAGTCACATAGACCTGTGCAGACTGACCTACGCTCAGGGCTACAATAATGGCTGCGCAGCCGATGGAAATCCCGGTCATACACAGACCTGTAACCACCTTGCGCCGTTTGACCTGTTCCCAGGCCATCCGTGAAATGTCTCTGATCTTCACGGCTTCCCTCCCTCTGCAGGATCAGCTTCCGCAGCGGTCTGGTGTTCAGATTCATCAGCTGGCGGATCTTCATCCACTGCTGCTGTCTGCGGTATTGGCTCTACAGCTTCCTGTTCAGCTCCTGCAGCTAATTGTTCTTCAACCTCTACCATGGTCTGCGGTTCAGCTTCCTCAGCGATTTGCTCTTCAATCTGTACTTCAGTCTGCAGCTCAAGCTGCGGTTCGATCTGCGGCTCTGTTACTGTGTGCGGTTCTATGTGCGGTTCTGCCTGCGTTTCAGTGACCAGGAAGCCGTCCTTCAGCGTGAAAATCCGCTGCATTTGTTCAGCCACCTTATATTCATGCGTAACGACAATAAATGTCGTCTTCATCGTACGGTTCAGGTTCAGCAGAATGCCGATAATCTCCTCTTCAGTCTTGGAATCCAGATTCCCCGTCGGTTCATCGGCGAAGATGACCGACGGCTCTGTGATCAGTGACCGGGCGATACTGACGCGCTGCTGCTGTCCCCCGGAGAGCTGTGAGGGGAACACATCCGCCTTGTCGGGAATCCCCACCTGCTCCAGCAGTGCAAGCGCCTTGGCCTTGCGGGCCCTGGGCGATACTGACTGGAAGACCAGCGGAAGCTCCACGTTCTCGCGGACTGTCAGGCTGGTAATCAGCTCATAGGCCTGAAAAATAAATCCGATATTCTTGCGGCGGAACTCGGCCAGCTTATTCTCGCCCATCTTCACAATATCCTGATCGGCAATGTAGATATGGCCTTCCGTCGGCTTCATCAAGCCGGCCATCAGATTGAGGAGCGTTGACTTACCGGACCCTGAACTGCCCAGCAGTGCAACCATCTCCCCTTTTTTGACAACGAAATTGATTTTATGAAGAACGGATGTCCATTCATTACCGCTTTTGTACGAATGCGTAATATCTTCAACACGCAACATGGAAGCTGCTCCTTTTTTAAAAATACAAGAATGTTGTAGTTGAGCGAATGACGATTATTCCTGTGTCTTGTTCGGAACCACGTTAGTGACTCCAAAGGCCTGGCTGCCCAGCATCAGACGTTCACCCTGGAATTCATCATAGAAAGCTAACTTATAAGCGCCGCCGTCCATCGTCTTGTACACGGGTCTGCTGAGGGAGAAGGAATACTGGTTGTTCGTCCCTTCAATCAAGTCTGTCCCCAGTGTAAGAACCTTCTCGGTAGCGATGCCGAACGGATCGGTAATCTGCAGAATCAGCTTATGCTCCAGAACGCCTGCATCGTAGAGGTTATCCTTCCTCAGGCTGTAGTTCATAGTAATGTCCAAGGTATCCGATGACTTCATCCGCTTGCCTTCAGAGGTCAGAACAGAAATCGTATAAGGATATAAGACCGTAGATTCCAGCGTATTCTTCGGTACGTTAGCCTGCGGATTCAGCTGCAGTGCTGCCACATTGACGAATCCGGTTGCTTCCTCCTTGGCCTCGATCAGCTTGCCTTCTTTGATACCGGAACCGAGGTAGAGCGCGGCATCCGCGAGGTCTGTAGCCTTAGGCACCTTGGCCCACAGGACTACGAGCTGCTTGGCACCCGGAGACGCGCTGTTCTCCGACTGGCTGGTGCCCGCTTCGAAATACTGGCCGTCCTTGGTCTTATAGTAAGCCTGGAGACGGGCCATTTTGCTCTGTCTTTTCTCCTCACTGCTCAGATAGAGCTCTGTGTATACCAGATTGTGGCTCTCCCCTTGATAGATCGTTGTCCGGTTCTCCTGTACACTGGCCGTCTTGCCTTTGCCGCTAATGGTGTAGCTCTTGCCCTTCTCGATGGTCGGAATACTGTTAATCGAGTTGTTGACGCTGACATCCAGGAACGGAACGGTCTCTGAATTCTGTGTGCCGTTCAGAGCAATCCGCATATTCTGAAACTCAGAGGTATAGGCGATTTTGCCGAGTACATACAGCTCCACCGACTTCCCTGGCGCCAGGACAGAAGTATCCTTATTGTCCAAATACAGCTCTGTAGTCACGGGCAGGTTTTCTTTATCCAGCTTAATGGTTCCCTTCAGCTCAGGCAGCGTAAGAGACACGTTCTGGGTATTAGTGATTCTCAGTCTGGCAGCTACGATGTCATCATCTCTCCAAGGATAGCGCTGCAGAGATTGAATGCTGTATGAGAAGGAGCCGTATGAATTCGTGGTCATATACTCCTGGCCGGACATGACTTCCGTACGAAGTGCGTATGGAATGACGAAGTAGGCGACCGGGAAAATCACTTTGGCAGTCGGTGTTGCAGGAGCCGCAGTGGACGGTGTCCCGGTATTCCCGGGTGTCTCGCCGGTTCCGCTCGGATCAGGTACACTTGGGCTCTCTGCGCCTACCGATTCTATCATCATGAGCTGTAGTCCGGATTGATCGACTTCAAGCGGTACGCGAACCGTAAGCGGTACGATTTTGGTCTCGAGAGGTTTGAGGGTGACTCCGCTTACGCCTTTGGAATTCACCGGAAAGACCTTGCCCTTCACCGATTTGACCGCCAGGTCGTAGCTTGGCAGGGTTACCGCCTTGTTGCCGGTATTCTTAAGCTGCATCTGGAACGTCCATACCGCATCTGCATCCTGTGCGTACACATTGGCGTTGCGGAGCAGCGTGTCTACTGTGTTGTTATTGACTACAATCTTTTTGACTACCCCGCTGCCCACTACCAGATCAGGCGAGCTTGCTGCGGGCAGCTTATAAGAGGATTTTGCCAGCTCCAGCTTCGCGGTCTCATCCTTCTTCGTGAATTGCAGCTTCATATTATCTGTTTTGAGATAGGCCGGGATTTCGGTAATATAATAAATGCTCCGCTTCTCTTGCGGCTGAATCTTATAATCGGCCTGTGTGCCGCTCAGCGCCAGCTCGAAGGAGGTGCCGCTGGCTGATACCAGATAAGCCGAATAGCCCGGATCACTGAGGACTTTATTGCCCTTGTTGGTCAGACTGACCCCTACTTTGGCATAAACCTTGCCGCTGTATTTATAGAGCTGGAGGGAATCTGCACTAGCTGCAACGGGGATGTCGTTCATGGCTGTATTCAGGCTTGTTCCAACTGCAGCTGTAGTTGAATAATTAGCTGGCACTCCAAAAGATCCCGTCTGCTTCAGGTACCCCTTCGCCTTGGCATCCCAGACCAGCATCGAGATTTTGATCCCCTGCAAAGAGGAGGTTTGTCCCACATTTACATAGTAGGTCACGCTAAGGGTTTCTTTGGCGCCGACCTTCTTCTTCAGGGCATCCGCACCTAAGGGATTACCTGGAAGCACTGACCCACCAAGAGTGACCACGCGTGAGAAATAATGCATTAAGCTTGCGCTTGAATTGCCGGAATTCGTATATTTAAGTGTGTATGACAAGATGTTCCCGCTGGACTGGCTCCATATGTTGATATTCTCCAGTACTGCGGTCACTCCGGCACCCATGGGAACGGAATTGAACTTGAATGCCGCCGGAGCGGATATTGCGGGGGCCTTCGCCGCCGGGGCTGCATGTGCAGCAGGCGCAGTGATACTGCCAGCCACCTGGCCGGCAACGAGTGAACTCACCAGCAATGCAGCATATGTAACTCTATACTTTCTCATTTATTTCCCTCCAGATGTATTTACTAGCAATAGTATAGTTGCTTGGCGCGTGGAATTTGTATCCACTTTGTAACCCTTTGTTTCCATTTGTAACTTTCTGTCACATAATCAAGACTGTCGCGGCGTGAACTCTGCCATAAATGTAACAAACTTTCTTAATACTTGGTCCTAAAAAGACTTGATTCTATGAGTTAAAGGAACGTCTGTATTGGTTCGGCGGCATCCCTTCCAGCTGTCTGAACACCTTGATGAAATAACTCGATTGTTGAAAGCCGCTCTGCAGCGCAATTTGTGCAACGGACAGTTTGGTGGAAGCCAGCAGCAGCTTGGCCCGGGCCATCCGGCAATCGCTCAAATACCGGTTCGGCGTCTTGCCCATAATGCTGCGGAACAGGCGAAGAAAATGGTAGCTGCTATAACCGGCAAGTCTAGCCATAGACTCTAGCGTCCAGGGCCGCTCACACTCACTGTAGATCCTGTCGGCTGTAAGCCGGATGGAATGCCGGATCTCCAGCGGAACGGAGCCGTGGAGCGGCTCGGAGTTCTGCATCAGCGTAACCAGAATCTCATAGAGCAATGTGGAGAGGCGCGGTTCACTCCGGGTCTCATAGCCTGCGCTGAGCCGGTACATTTCCTCGAAGAGCGCTTCATAGCCGGTGGCGGGATCAAAGGTGAAGAAGTAGCCGCGTGACTGATCCGCCTCCTCCAGCATAGGCAGAGGCATAGTCGTGGCGAAGTGCATCCAGCGCACATCCCAGGCGGCTCCGGGATCAGAACCGTACTGCTGATAAGCCCCCCTAGGAAAAAGAAACCCGCTGCCCCGCCTCATGGATATCCGCTCCCCTCCCTGAAACACATATCCTTCTCCCCCGAAAACCATGTGGAGATTATAGCTGTTCAAGAACCCCTCGCTTCTGCGCTCTGCATGCTCCGGGAAGTCGCTGTAATGCCCCAGCATCTCCGGATAACATACATAGTGGGCATAAGCGGGCTGCGGCAGAACCCAGTGTTTTCTCATGTGAATCTCCTCCTGCCCTGCGCTGAATCAAGCACGCAATATAATGATATAATAGCAATATTCTGTTATATAAGTGGATACACTGCTGATAATACAATAGATTGGTAGCTTAATTAAAGCATATTTTTACACTTGGAGGTTAAGATGAAGAAACCTGTTGCAGCAGAACGATTTGAACTGGGCGTCTGCTATTATCCCGAGCACTGGCCTGAATCCATGTGGGCTGACGATTACCGGCGTATGGTTGAAACCGGATTCACCATTGTACGTCTGGCTGAGTTCGCCTGGTCCATTTTTGAACCGGAAGAAGGCGTATTTCAATACGATCTGTTTGACCGTGCGGTCGACATGGCACACAGCTACGGGCTGAAGGTCATTCTGGGAACGCCTACGGCCACTCCACCTGCCTGGCTTACAGAGAAGTACCCTGAGGCCTTGAATGTTACTTATGAAGGTGTGACGCTACAGCACGGCATGCGCCGCCATTACAATTACAGCAGTCCCAAATACCGTGAGCTCTGTGCCCGAATTGTAACGAAGCTTGCTGAACATTACGGCAATCATCCGGGCGTTGTCGGCTGGCAGATTGACAACGAGCTGAACTGTGAGATCAATGTATTCTACTCGGAGAGTGATCATCAGGCCTTCCGCCTCTGGCTGCAGGAGAAGTATGTCACCTTGGACAAGCTTAATCAGGCTTGGGGCACGGTGTTCTGGAATCAGACCTATACGAGCTGGTCTCAGGTCTGCCTCACCCGGCCTACCCCTTCACCGAATCAGCCGAATCCGCACCAGGCTCTGGACGAGAAGCGCTTCATCTCTGACAACACCATCCATTTCGCCAAAATCCAGGCAGATATCCTCCGGGAATTGGCCCCTAATCAGTGGGTTACCACGAACGGTCTGTTCGGACATCTGGACAGCCATGAGCTGAATGACGAGCTGCTGGATTTCTTCAGCTATGACTCGTACCCGCAATTCTCCACCATCGGCTTCGATCCGGCTGAGGTGAACCCGATGCTTGACCGCGGCTGGGGCCTGTCCCTGTCGGCTGTACGTTCGGTCAGCAGCAACTTCTGTGTCATGGAACAGCAATCCGGTCCCGGGGGCTGGGTCAACCGGCTGGACATGCCTTCACCAAAGCCGGGGCAGATGCGTCTCTGGACATACCAGTCCGTCGCCCACGGCGCTGACATGCTGCTCTATTTCCGCTGGCGGACCGCTACGATGGGCAATGAGATCTATTGGCACGGCTTGAACGACTACCATAACCAGCCTAACCGGAGGGTAAGGGAAGCGGAGCAGATCGGCCGCGAGCTGGCCAGCATCGGACAGCAGTTCATCGGCAGCCGGACTCAGGCGAGCGTTGCTATCGTACGTGATTATGACAATGAGTGGGACGGGGAATATGATGTCTGGCACGGCCCGTTTATGTGGCAGAGCAACAAGGAATGGTTCAAGGCTCTGCAGCGGAAGCATATTCCGAATGACGTTCTGTACCTGCGCAGCCATACAACCCTTGCAGAGCTTGCCCGTTATGAAGTGCTGGTCTACCCGCATCCGGCGATTATGACCGATGATACGGCGGCCCTGCTGGACCAGTATGTACAGCAAGGCGGGAAGCTGGTCTTCGGCTGCCGCACAGGCTATAAGGATATTACCGGACAATGCTACATGCGGCCTTTTCCCGGAGCGGCGCAGGAGATGTGCGGGGTAACCGTGGAAGAATTCACGCTGGTCAAAGGAACGCGCAAGCCTACCTCCATCCGCTGGAACCATGATCCTGAAGCACTGACCGGTGCAGATGCCTTCAATGACATTCTGCAGGTGGAAGAGGACAGCGTCGAGGTCATAGCAACCTATGCGTCCGACTACTATGCCGGCAAACCGGCGGTAACCCGCAACACCAGGGGCAAAGGCGAAGTATGGTATTACGGCGCCGTGTTCAATGAGCCTGCTGTGCTGCAGATACTTGGCGGTCTGGGTTTGGTCTCGCCAGCCGCCGATTGGGCGGAGCTGCCGCCAGAGGTTGAATTGCAGATTCGTGCTATGGGGGAAGACGCCTCTTCCGGTGTCGCCTTCCTGCTCAACTACAGCGAAGAACCCGCACAGATTGTGCTTAAGACAGCCAAGACGGATCTCTTAAGCGGCCAGACCCTGTCGGGGAGCTACACGATGGAAGGGTTCGGTGTACTGGTCTTGAAATAACCATGAACTCCAAAAGGGTTCCGCTGCCGCAGATCGCTCTGTGGACGGCGGAACCCTTTTTACAGTTACAGCTCATATTCCCTTGCAATTCGCTAGGAATTATTAGATATTAATACAATGTATTTATTATCGGCGATAGTAGAGTATCCGATGTAATTCTGTGAATAGAGTCGAATCCCGGAGGTTCCGTAAAACGAAACATCACCGGCCGTTCGAGTGTGCTCCTAACGGACCTGAGAGACCCTATCCCCAGTCAAACGCCACTTTTTGCGGTTTAACGGACTGAGTAGCCCTTATCGTCTCTCTACGAGAGGTTTAGGAGTAGAAATTCCATGAATAAGCTCCATGAGGTCCATAACTTGCCCAAGTGGTGACTTTATACCAGAATAAGCGCACCTCAGTCCGTTACGTCAGGCCAACGTCCCTAATGGACAACTCTCGTCTTCATCTGGGAATGACACCTGTAGGGGGCTCCACTCCTGTACTCATTCAGGTATGATAGCGCCCCATCCACTAGTTTAAATCTGACGCTGTACTTGTCGTTATTCCATGAACCTGAAGGAGTATGCCCATGAAGCCTGAATCCATTCATCAGGAGCCGCTATCCGGCGGCAGCCTGGTTACAGATAGCCCAAGCGTTCCGCAGAACAGCGATACGTTCTGGCAAGGGGTCAAGGACTGCCTACCCACCCTGCTCGGTTATCTCAGCATCGGGTTCGCCGCAGGCGTTGTGGAGAAAACAGCGGGGCTGACCCTTGCCGAAATCGCCATGATCTCCATCATCCTATACGCCGGTTCGGCCCAGTTCATTGCCGCAGGCATGATTGCCGCCGGGAGCAGCGCCTCCGGTATTGTCATTACGATTCTGCTGGTTAACCTGCGCCATCTGCTGTTAAGCGCAGCATTGTCGCCTTACTTCCGCCATCTGCCCCCGCTGCGCAACCTGCTGATCGGCTCGCTGCTTACAGATGAGACCTTCGGCGTAGCCATTCAGAAGAGCGCCACAAGGAAGCAAATCAGCGAGAGATGGATGCACGGCTTGAATATTACCGCTTATCTGAACTGGTTCCTGGCTAATATCACTGGTGCTATTCTCGGTCAATGGATATCCAGCCCTGAGAAATGGGGACTGGATTTCGCCCTGCCAGCCATGTTCATCGGACTGCCGGTCCTAACCATTATGGGCCGGCGCAAGTATAAACTGGATATCACTGTCGGCCTAGCGGCCGCTGTGGTCGCCGTGCTCGTCTCAGTGCTGTGGTCACCCAGCATGGGCGTTATAGCTGCGGCGCTGGTAGCCTCAACGATTGGAGTGGTGATGGAACAATGGAAATAAGACTGGATATTGCCATAATCATTCTCGGAGCCGCGCTCGTCACCTTCATTCCGCGTGTCCTTCCCCTGATGCTGCTAAGCCGGATCGCTATCCCGGAATGGGGCATGCGCTGGCTGAGCTATGTGCCGATTGCCGTCATGGCTGCACTGGTTGCCCAAGAGCTGCTCGTAACCGGCGGCAGGTTCGCAGTCCTGTCTACCAATGTGGAGCTAATCGCTGCCCTCCCCACCTTCTGGGTAGCCGTCAAGACACGCAGCCTGCTGGCCACCGTATTGACCGGTATTATGACGCTGATGCTGTTGCGTCTGCTGTTCTGACCCCGTCCACTGGATACGCTGTACGATCCCATTCAGGCTGCGGCGCTAATCTTGCCTGCCCTCCAACTGCAATACTTTCTTAATGAAGCTGCCTATATTTCCGATGGCCTGCTGCGCTTCAGGAAGCATGGCAGCCATCAGCTGAAAGGCGCACCACATGTTCTCCCAGATTTGAAGCTCTACAGTGATGCCCGCCGCCCTTGCCTGTTCAGCCAAGCGTTCTGCATCACTCAGCAGCACCTCATGATCGCCCGCCTGTATGAGCAGGGGCGGCAAGCCCCCGAGATCCATTCTTAGCGGTGATAATATTGCAGGCCATGCACCGTTGTAGTCCCCCATATATTCCACAATCATTCTCTGATTCGCTTCCCGGCTTCCTGTCGGGTCCGTTCCCGCACGGCTGTCATACGACTCCCCATCCAAATGAACAAGATCGGCATGGGGAGATAGCAGGCAGGCACCGGCAGGGAGCTTGCCCCCCTGGTCCCGCAGCGTAATCAAGGTCATCAGCGCAAGCGTGCCTCCGACGGAATCTCCACAGACTATGATATTCCCGGCATGAACGCCTTGTTCCAGTAGCCAGCGGTAAGCGGCAAGGCAATCCTCATTGGCTGCCGGGTAGCAGAACTCCGGTGCAAGCCGGTACTCCACAGTTAAAACGGTAATTCCCCCAGCTGCTTCAGATAGACGGGCTGCCAGACCCCTATAGATCTCGCAGCTGCCAGACACGAACCCTCCACCGTGAAAATATAGAATCACCTTGTTCTTCGTGGGTTGCAATTGTCCTTCACTTAGTAGACTTTCCCCCTCCGCCCTGACCCACTCTCCGCTGAAGGTCTCCGCCTCAACCGGTTTAACCTTCACGCCTTCAAGTATGGGTAACTGCCTGGAAGCTTCCACTGCCGCCGCCCGGATCTCCTGAACCTGTCTTCTGGAGTAACTATTATTGCTTTTCAGATAAGCTCTAATGGCCTGCAACTGTTCAATCAGGGTGCTGCTCGGATACAACATACGTGTAATTCCTCCTGTTATCCTGGGATGCCCATACTATAAACCCTGTAGCTGTATACAGAGTCAAGCGGCAATTCCTCAAGTATTACAGGTGGCAGCGAATTAATCATTCATGTTCAACATAGCAAGTGTATCCTGCACGCCCGGGTGCCTGTCTTGAGACAGAATGCCGGACTTTAACGCTTCAAGCTGACTGCGTGTCTCGTTCCTCCGGGCAATCTCCAGATCGACAGCGGCGATCTTCCGCTCAATGACTTCGGCGAAATCACTGATTCCGATGCTGCGGTCGGCAGATTTAACGAGTGCCTTCTTGATCTCCTGAAGTGTGAACCCGCAGTTCTTGGCATTACGGATAAAAGCAATCCGGAGGAGCGTCTCCTCCGGATACAGCCGATATCCGCCTGCTGAACGCTGCGGCAGCGGGATCAGCCCGTTTTTCTCATAGAACCTGAGTGTTTCTATATTAATCTGAGCCTCTTTAGCCAGCTCACCGCGCAGATAAGGGGTCATGCCTGCCGCTCCTTTCCCGTATTCGCTGAACGTGATGAAGCTGCTACAGCTTCAACTGCTCCTTAAGCGCTGCCGCCTCAGCGGCAGTAAGTTCAGGCAGCTCCTCCTCCGTATAGCGGGCCTTGTTATATAGGCCGAGCAGCCGGTCATTGACAGAGGCATCTCCGCCAGACTGTTTGCTTGAGCGTTTCTGGCCTTGCGACCAGGCGGCTACATCAGCTGCTGTCTCCTGCGGGGTCAGGTAGGGCTTCACCTCATACCCTTCCGCATGTCTGGCCCGCAGCCAGTGCCGGTAGAGCCAGCGGATACGCTCGCGGCTTCCGTCCATCCCCTCCCAGCGGTCCCTTCGGCTGGCTGGTGTCAGCTTGGAACGCACGTATTGGCGGAAGTCCTGGACGGTCTGCTCCCAGTTGAACAGGCTGGTCTCCTCATCCTGATACCCCGAAGCCGCTGGTGTCTCTCTGCGCAGCAGGGATAATAGCCTGTCCATCGTTCTGCGCAGGATGCCTCCTGTATTTCTGTATAACCAACGCATGATAAAATACAGTACCGCAAGAATGGCTGCCGCCCCTAGAATATAGAAGCCTATATTCAGAATCATCGACAGCAAGCCCGGTTCACCCGGCTCCGCTGCCGGCATGGGAGGGATGGCCTCAGGCAGAGCTTCTGCTGGCGGTGCCTCCTCGGAACCGGAGGATAACCGGCTGAGCCAGGCGAAGAATGCCCGCGTCATATTCCATAGCAGCATCCCAACCGCCCTGCCGCCCCCCGCTGCAAGCAGTGCTGCCAGGATAATGAAGCCGACCACGAACATCCGGTTATGCCGCCGCAGTCCTTGAGGCAGATTTCCTGCACCTCCGTTCAAGGAGCTATAACGCAGGTGGGTGCTGTTCGTAGCCAGCAGTGCCAGGATCAGGCACAAGCTGCCGCTCCAGGTGAGCACCGGGGCACTCGGCTGGAGACCGGGGATGCGCGAGAAGGCAATGGAAGCGACAAAATACAGCATGATCCCGCTGATATACAGCCACAGCCGGTTCACCCTTGTGGCTGCTGTCATGCCAAGGAAGGCAGACACTGCCGCTCCGGCTGCCAGCGGAAGACCTATAAGTGTCATCGTACCGGTTAACGCCGCTGATATTGCTCCGAGAACCAGCGCCGCGAGGAGCTGCTTCCAGCGGCGGTTGCATATCTCCCGTAGCAGCACACCGGCTGCGGCCAGTACCGGCAGCAGATAGATCCAGCGCATTGCTTGGGCCTCCGGCTGGAAATAAGTCTGGAGCACCAGCCATACCGGGAGCAGCAGCAGCCATTCGATGAAGGCTGACATCCATATGGCGAAGTTTTCTTTGAAGGCATCCGGAATTCGGGAAGTCATAGCTCACCGCCCCCTTCAGAAGGAATATCCAGCCACTCTACACCGTTTCCGAGGAAGCTTAATCCCGATGCTGCCAGCTGCAGCTCCGCTCCCCGGTGACAGGTAATGATCAGATAATCCATATTTCCCTCACCCTTGTCCGCTTCGATCTCCATCAGCCTGCTCATAGGCACAGTCCGGTCCAGATTCAGTCTGGCCAGCAGGCCAAGGAACTCCTCGGTATGGGCAATGGACCAGGTATCAACCGAATCTCTTGCCCCGCTGCCGTCCAGTCTTCCATTGCTGAGCAACCGGACCTCAATACCGTGGCTGATCGCATACTCGGCCACAGTCGCCGCATAGCGGATACCCAGCTCTATGCGCTGCACATCGGTAACCGTTCTCCACATGGACTCACTGGTCTCCACGTTCAGGCAGATGACCAGCCGGGAATCGGCGGTGTAATCCTTCCGATGCACCTGCATACTTCCCGTCCGGGCTGTCGCTTTCCAGTTAATGCTCGCCAGGGAATCCCCGGCGCTGTATTCTCTTGTACCGGCGGTCAGGAACGGATCTTCAACAATCCAGCGTTTGACCGGCAGCTCTCCAAGCCAGCTGTGAACCGGCAACGGAAGGTCATGGAAACGCAGCAGTCCGGGGTAGACCAGCAGCTCCAGATGGAGCGGGAAGGTCTTGGCGCTGCGGCTCAGTCCGAACAGATCGCCGGTAGTCATGGTTGCCGTCTCCAGGACGAACAAGCCCCGCTCCTTGCAAGTGATATTATGCCGCCGTTTGATCTGGCGGAAAGACCTCAGGAAGAACAGGCTGACATGATTCTGGGAAATCTCTCCGCTGCTGATGCCCAGATTCTCCTGGTTACCGAATTCAAGCCCCTTGGCTATGCTGGATTCCAGCCGCAGCCACGGCAGCGGCAGCAGCTTCTTGTTCATAATCTCCTCAACCATCTCTACCTGTTCACCGGCGTACACCGCTTTGGCAGAGAAGTAACGGGTATAACTGACCTTCTTCAGTGCATTCCGGTCATAGACCAGCGAGATCAGGACCAGCAGGATGAACGTACTTGCAATGAACCACGGCAGCGACATGGATTACTCCACCCTTCCGCCTCTGGACAAGACTGCAGGCTCAGCAGGCACTTCAATTTCACGCAGCACCTGAAGCACTACCTCTGCCGACTGGCCTTCACGGACTCCGGGGCCGCGCTGAAGAATCAGCCGGTGCGCCAGCACGGCAACAGCAACTTCTTTGATATCATCTGGAATACAGTAGCTTCTGCCCTGGATCAGTGCGTATCCCTGCGAAGCGCGCAGCAGGGCGAAAGCTGCCCGGGGGCTTGCTCCCAGCCGGACCGCCGGGGAGGTGCGTGTGGCCTCGACTACGCGCATCATATAAGCGAGCAGCTCGTCACTGACGGCAACCTCCGCAGCCAGACGTTGAATGTCCTGAATCTGCCGGGCCGTAGCCACCGCAGCGGTATCCTCCAGCGGGTTATTTTGGCGGAATCTCTGGAGGATATGTACCCCTTCCTCAAATGTCGGATACCCGCTGGTAATCCGCATCAGGAACCGGTCCAGCTGCGCTTCCGGCAGCGGAAAGGTCCCCTGGCTGTCCACCGGATTCTGGGTAGCAATGACCAGGAACGGCCGCTCCAGCTCATGCGTCACGCCGTCAATCGTAATCTGCCGCTCCTCCATACACTCCAGCAGGCTGGACTGGGTGCGCGGCGTGGCCCGGTTGATCTCATCCGCGAGCAGAATGCTGGCAAATACCGGACCTGGGCGGAATTGAAATTCACCGCTCTTCTGATTATAGTAGTTGATGCCGCTTAAGTCGGACGGCAGCAGGTCGGGCGTGAACTGAATCCGCTTGAACGTGCAGTCCAGGGAACGGGCCAGTGTTTTGGCGAGCAGTGTCTTTCCGGTGCCGGGCACATCCTCCAGCAGCACATGACCATTCGCCAGCAAGGCGGTCAGCAGCAGATTCACGCCGCCCTCTTTGCCCACAATAACTTTTGCCAGATTACTTCGGATCGATTCAATTAGAGCGGTTGCTTCTTGAAGATTCATGAATAATAACACCATCCTATTCCAAAAAAAGGTATGTACATATAAGCTAATCATACCAGAAAGCGCCTACATTATATAATAGTGAGTATTCCAAGCGAGGACGAACAAATAAGGAGCCGTCATCCGGCTCCTGTTCAAATCACATTATCATAGAATGCCTGTGCTAAAAGCCCATCACCGGATGAGGCACGTAAGGCTCCTCAAGCCGGCGGATTTCCTCATCGGTGAGGGTAACCAATACCGCTGCGGCGGCATCCTCCAGATGGCTCATCCGGGTTGCTCCAACAATCGGCGCCGTGACAGGCTTCTTCTGCAGAACCCAAGCCAGTGCCGCCTGTGCACGGGGAATTCCCCGCTGCTCCGCAATCTCCTTCAGCCGCAGGGCCACCAGCCGATCCGCTTCCTCCGTCTGTGAATACAGCAGCTTGCCGAACTGATCACTCTCCGAGCGGGCGCTTGTCTCCTGCCAGTCCCGGGTCAGACGGCCGCGGGCCAGCGGACTCCAGGGAATCACACCGATTCCTTCCGCGGCGCACAGCGGCAGCATCTCCCGCTCCTCCTCCCGGTACAGCAGATTCACATAGTTCTGCATCGATACGAACCGGGTCCAGCCATGGCGCTCAGCGGTATGCAGTGCCTTAAGGAATTGCCATGCAGGCATGGAGGAAGCGCCGATATAGCGGGCTTTGCCCGCTTTGACCACATCATGCAGGGCTTCCATCGTCTCCTCAACCGGCGTGGACGGGTCCCAGCGGTGAATCTGATACAGGTCCACATAATCTGTGCCCAGCCGCTTCAGGCTGTGATCGATTTCGCTCAGGATGGCTTTGCGCGACAGTCCGCCGCCATTGGGGCCGGGACGCATGCGCCCGTGCACCTTGGTGGCCAGCACGATCTCGTCACGGGAGGCAAACTCCTTGAGGGCCCGTCCGACAATCTCTTCACTGGTCCCATCCGAATAGATATTAGCCGTGTCGAAGAAATTAATGCCCAGCTCCAGCGCCTTGCGGATAAACGGCCGGCTCTCCTGCTCATTCAGCGACCAAGGATGGGTACCGCGCTCCGGCACCCCATAGCTCATACACCCTAAGCAGATCCGTGATACATCCAGTCCGGTCGTCCCCAGCTTCACATAATCCATAATCGATAGCATCCTCCCTATACTTGAAGTAGATCCTATGAAATCGATTATAGTATACCTCTACAACGCATGAATGGAAAATGTCCCCTATTGTCCCGTTCAAGCATTGGGCTGTCAGTTCTGGATAAAAGGCTTCAGCTTCTGCAGCAGCTCCTGCATTTGCTCTGAACAATTTCCGTACATTTGCTTCGCCGCTTTGTTCTTGGTGGACAGACCGAACAGCTCCAGATCGGCTTCGCATTTCTTCAGCAGCGCATACAGCTGAGGTTTATCCTGCGGCTGCGGCACCTTCACATTGTCGGCATAGAGATCCACGGTAAGCTCACCGTATGAATCTACCTGCCCGAGGAAAACCTCCTTCACGGTCAGATTCAGCTTTTCCAGCTCGGTCTGCAGCCATTTCCGTGACAGATTCAGCGTATCCAGAGGCTCGTCCAGAATCTCACCATCCATAATCACAGCGAGCGTCTCCTTCTCCGGGGCGACCTTTATCCCCAGATCCTTGGGGGTGAAGGGCTGATTCTCCTTGGTCAAAAGCACATTAATCGCACCATCCGATTCCATAATCGCAAATTCCACATCGGCCACCTTGAAGACATCCTTTTTGCGCAATTCCTCCAGCAGCTCGTCGACACTCAGACGCTCTTTTTTCATATTATTCTCCAGAATCTTGCCGTCCTTAATCAGCACCGTCGATTTGAAGTCAATGAAATCGCGGGCCTTCTTACTCTTAATCTGCAGATATTCGATTCCCAGCGAACAGGCAACCCAGACGCCTAAGGCAATCAGGCCCAGATGCCAGGTCTTATCCGTGTCCAGCGAGATGTACGCAGCCAAGCTCCCCACCGTAATTCCCGTAATATATTCAAAAAAAGACAACTGCGAAACCTGCCGTTTGCCGAGTATTTTGGTTAAAAAAAACATTACGACCACAGCAAACAAGGTCCGTACGACAACCTCCAGCGCTTCAGGCATTCGAATAACCCCCTGTATTGTGATATTTCATGCTCTGTGTAGTCAAACATTCAGCTTCAGTATTTGTCAAACTAGGGGTGAATTAACCAAAAGATTTTGTGCCGGTTGATTATGCTCTTGTGAGGTTGGAGTGATTTCCCAGAATATGAGCTGCGGGATTGCAGATACTAGAATCCGTGGATTATGATCCATTTCGATGATATGGAGGAGGGTATACCGATGACAGTCGCCTCACAAGTCAAGACCTGCGTAGCTTCGCTGAAAAGCGCCCAGGCCAGCCTGGAGCAATTCGCCATGGAAACGCAGAATGAAGAAGCCAAGACCCTGTTCACCCAAGCGGCCGAGCAGACCCAGCAGGTTGTCCAGCAAGTAGAAGGACGCGTAACTGAGCTGGAAAAGGAAGAACCGCAATACCGGGGCTTCTAGCCCGGGCGGGTTGATTGAATGAAGGACAGGCTGATCTCTGCGTAGCGAGTAGTGCTGCGGGAATCAGCCTTTTTTGTTAGGAGCGGATGCTGTGTGTCATCTCTTAACGGCATCTACTATTAGCGAGACAAAACCTAACCTTCCCTCTGTATTGCGGTGGTCAAAGCGCTTGGAACGGTAGATAAAACCTCCGCTCTCATCCCAGTGGTTATAATGGAACTGCCCGGATTCATCGCAATATTCCAGCAGTTTGACCTTGAAGCCGCCAGCCGTGAACATGCCTCGCAGGGTATTGTAAGTATGTACGATGCGGTGAGACGCCGCGGGATGATCCAGGGGACCCGGTCCCCCGACCTGTACAATTTTCTGATAAGCTTCATCCGGAAAATACCCGTCCGGCACAGCACAGCGTATATACCCGCCAGGTGCCAGATAAGGATAGCAGATTCTTGCCGCCTGTATCCCCTCCTCATACGTCAGATGCTCCCAGACATGCTCCGCAAGGATGGCTTTTATGGAGCTTTTCTTGAACCTGTTGGCCCACTGTTCATCCTGCAAAAGATTAAGCTCCCTCTCCTCCGTATGCAGCCACCCCTGATTATGCCGACTTCCGCCGCTCCCAATCACCACTTTTAACTGCTCATCCATCGGAATCACTCCTTGTAAGTTACATCCACTGTCTGGTATTTATTCTAATCTTCATTGCACAGATCTGGAATACAGTGATGTGAGGAGAATATGGAATTATGTGACTTCAAAACAGTTTGAAACTTCACCCAACAAGTGGAAAAACGCGTCTTAATTTCGAGGCGCGCCCAGTCCAATTGTGTTTGGTTTTTCTCGTTGACACGCCAACGAGAAAAAAAGCAGCCTCGCGGCTGCCCTAATAATATCCCTGTAGATCCTTTACCGTAATCCCTTACTTGATCCTTAACCCTTACTCTAAAATCTCCTACTCCTTACTCCCCGTCAGCTTAGCGCCCTCTATGAATTCTCCAATACTCAGCTTGCGGCCTGTCCGCGCACTCTCCAGAGCGCCCAGCACCATGGCCATGCTGTAGCGGTTATCGCGGCAATCCGTCTCGGCCGGACGGCCTTCTGCCAGCGAACGGAACATTTCATCGAGACAGCCCTGATGGAAGGTCTCCTCCATCTGTACCTCCGGCGCTTCGACCTGCTCGAATTCATGGAGGAACTGGCCGGAGTGTTCACTCCCGGCACTAATCACCTCGGCATAAGGCAGATCCCGGCCATCCCAGATAGCAGCGCCCTTTTCACCTTGAACCCGCCATGAAGCTTCCCAGGACGTAGGCGCGCCTTCCGCACACCAGGAGCCTTGATAACAGAACACGGAGCCGTCCGACATTTCAAAAATACAGACAGCCGCCGCATTCCCTGCATACCACGATCCCGGCGGATTGAACTCCTGGCAATACACGCTTACCGGATCAGCACCACTTATATAGCGGGCCTGATCGAAGGTATGAATCGCCATATCCAGCAGCAGCGGGCTGTCCATCGCATCCCGGAAGCCGCCGAAATGCGGAGCCAGAAAGAAATTCGCGCTGATAGAGCCTGTCCGCCCTATACCCCCTGAAGTTATCAGCTCCCGCAATGAGCGGATGCGCGGATCATACCGGCGGTTCTGCATCACCGCGTGGCTCCTGCCGGTACGTTCAGCGATGCTGACGATTGAGTTGCACTGCTCCATCGTCTCCGCCAGCGGCTTTTCCGCGAACACATGGCAACCTGCCTCAAGCGCCGTACTAGCAATACTGTAATGGCTGGACGGCACCGTCACATCGAATACCAGATTAGCTGCTGTATCCGCAATCGCCTGCTCCAATTCAGTAAATACCGGGCAAGTAAGCCCGTGCCTTTCTGCCATGGCCTGAGCGGACTCCGGCCGGATATCCACGAGCGCTACAATCTCTATTCCATCAACATGCTTCAGTGCATAGGTGATCCACTCATTAGCCATAGCCCCGCAACCCGCCACAACCACACGATGTCCTGCTGTCATCACTCTTTCCTCCAGTTACACCGGGTTCGGGATGAAGCTGCCGCCCCGGCAGGTTTTGAGATAATTCAGTGCATGAACCTGACCGGTCATCTCCAGATCGTCACGGTAGACAGGATCATGCCAGCCTTCGATATCGATCGTTCCCTTATACCCGGCCTGACGAAGAATCGAGATCACATCTGTCCAGTTCGTATCCCCGAAGCCCGGCGTCCGGTGCCACACATAAGGCTTAGGCCCGTGGATTCCGTATTCCTTAATAATATCCCAGGCGATGGTTGCGTCCTTGCCGTGGACATGGAAGATCTTATCCGTCCATTTGCGCAGCTGCGGAATCGGGTCAATCAGCTGCACCATCTGGTGACAAGGCTCCCATTCCAGGCCGAGATTATCGGCATTGACCGCGTTGAACATTTTCTCCCAGGCTGTAGGGTTATGCGCAATATTCCAGTCCCCTGCCCGCCAGTTCCCGTCCATCGAGCAATTCTCAAAAGCGATCTTGACCCCGCGCTCCGCCGCCCGCTTCGACAACTCACCGAACACCTCAGCGAACTTCGGAATCGACTCATCTATAGATACGCCGGGCAGACGCCCGGTGAAGCCGGAGACCAGGTCCGTCCCGAACAAATGGGCATGATCGATCAGCCGTTCCCAGCTGGCAAGCGTATCTGAATTGTCGCCTGTCCCTGTAAGCGGATTCCCAAATATGCCGACTGAAGAAATCGTGAAATCATGCTCCGCAGCCAGTTCACGCAACCGTGCCGCTGTTTCCGCCAGATCGGTAGTTCCCGTAGTCTGCCAGAAGGTTAAGCTGAAGGATTCGAATCCATGCCCTATAATCTGAGGAATGACTCTGAGCGCATCCCCACCTCCAACCAGTGTTCCGATTCTTAATGTATCCTGCATCTTGTATGCCACTCCAATATTGGTTTATAGTTAATGCAACATTCCTAGTATATCGCTCATTTTGGGCAAAATCTCTACTTATCTTGTGCTAAACTAGCTGAATCTTGCGGGAGTTGAACCAAGCATGACCTATCCGAAGGAACTTAAGGAATATCCCAGGCTGGAAGAGAAAACGTATCCGTTCCGTCTGTTCTTCAACACCTGCCGGGAGGTAGCGCCTGAACAGAACATCCTGTTTCTGCACTGGCATGAGCATTTCGAGATCATCATTATGCGCGAAGGTCAGGCTATTTTCCATGTGGACAGTAAGCCTTATGAGGCCGGGCCGGGGGATGTCCTTATGGTGCCGTCCGGCGGGCTTCATGTCGGCTATAGCCAGTGCAGCGGTGACCTGTCGTATGTCTCGATTGTCTTCCATGCCTCGCTGTTCAAGGACCGGAACCAGGATTCCCAGCATGAGCAATTCGTAGCTCCGTACCTCAATAATCTGAATCAGTTCCCTGTGATGCCCGCCGCCCAGCAGCCTGAATGCGCCGCTTATTATCATTTACTGGAGCGGGTGATTGCCGAAGTGGAGGCGAAACAGCCGGCCTTTCAACTCGTGGTCAAGAATCAGCTGCACCTGTTCTTCACCCTGATGTCCCGGGCCTTCCCGGCCCGGCAGCGCAGCGAGCGGGAGCACAGCGAACGCCATTCCATCCACCGGGAGCGCTTCAAGCCGCTGCTGGAACACCTGGAGAACCACGCCGATCAGAAGATGTCGATTGAGGCTGCTGCCAAATTCGTGAATCTGAACCCTTTTCATTTCTGCAAAACCTTCAAGAAGCTCACCGGGCGGACGTTCATCGATTATGTGAATTTCTGCAGAATGGATGAGGCGCAGCGGCTGCTGCTGGAGACTGACCTGACGATTACCGAGATCTCAGGCCGTGTCGGCTGCGACAATCCGAATTACTTCACCAAGCTGTACAAGCAGTACAAGGGTCTAACCCCTTCCCAGGCTCGGAAGCAGGAGTAACCAATCAGCCCTATGTGCAAAAACACCGCCAAAGCCCGGAGCGCTCGGCGGTGTTTGTTGTGCGGATGTACTTACATCTCAGATATCGGAACCCAGCGCCGCTGCTCAATCGAACGTTCTACAGCTTCAAGTACCGCCTGACATTTCACGCCGTCCTTGAAGTTCGGCTCCGGCTGGCGTCCCTCCTCAATGGCATTCGACAGCTCCAGCATCTCATGAATGAATGTATGCTCGAACCCGATGGTATGACCCGGCGGCCACCAGGCCTCCGCATAGTCATGGGACGGATCGGTCGCAAGCACCCGGCGGAAGCCCTGCACATCCTCGTCATCCGAGGTCAGATAGACCTCCAGCTCATTCATCCGCTCGAAGTCAAATTTCACACTGCCCAGACTGCCGTTAATCTCAAAAGAATTAGTAGACCGGTGTCCGGCAGCAAAACGTGTAGCCTCAAAGCTGCCCAGGGCACCGTTTGCAAAACGGGCCAGGAACAACGTGGCATCGTCTACGGTTACCGGACCGCGTGGAGCATCCTTGCCTGCCTTAGCACTCAGACCTGTCATTTCCATGGCCAGCGGCCGTTCCTTGACAAAGGTCTCGCTCATGCCGATGACCTCCTGCACATCCCCTACCAGGAAATGAGCCAGATCAATCAGATGCGCCCCCAGATCACCATGCGATCCCGAGCCGGCAATCTCTTTCTGCAGCCGCCAGACCAGCGGGAATTCCGGGTCGAGAATCCAGTCTTGCAGGAACCACGCGCGGAAGTGATAGATTGTGCCCAACCGGCCGCTCTCAATCAGACGCTTCGCCAGCCGCACCGCCGGGGAGAAACGGTAGTTGAAGCCGATCATATGCGCAATTCCCGCCTTTTCGGCAGCCTCCAGCATTTCGCGGGAATCCTCCAGGTTCAGGGCCAGCGGCTTCTCGCAGAAGATATGCTTGCCTGCTGCCGCAGCCGCAAGGGCAATTTCTTTATGGGCATTGCTCGGCGCGTTGATATCGACCAGATCAATATCGTCACGCCCGATCAGTTCTTTCCAGTCGGTTACACTCTCTGCCCAGCCCAGTTGGTCTGCCGCCTCCTTCAGCGCTTCTTCATTACGTCCGCAGATGACGGACATGTGCGGCTTAACTGCCTTGGGGAAGAACATCGGCAGGCTGCGGTAAGCATTGCTGTGGGCCTTGCCCATGAATTTATAACCTATCATTCCAATGCGTAGCTGTTCCATTTGGTGCCTCCTCTACTTAATTCACTGCTGCATGTACACGCATACATTTTCTCATCCCGGCCGCCCTCCGTCAAATCACTTCTTTTCATACACCAGGCTCCGTCCTACAGATCCTCCCGCAAAACGAAAGAACGCCCCTTCTGCCAACCGGCAGCAAGGGACGTTCCTCGTCTAGAGCGATATCATTATCAGTTAACTGCCCATGTTGTAGAACTTAGCGAGCCCGCCCTCTGAAGTTTCACGGTACCTGCTGTTCATATCCAGGCCAGTTTCGTACATGGTCTGTACAACCAGATCAAAGGATATTTTACGGGTACCTGACAAGAACTTAGCCAGACTCAGCGCATTGATCGCCCGCATCGCACCGACCGCATTCCGCTCGATGCAAGGAATCTGAACCAATCCGTTAATCGGATCACAGGTTAACCCCAAGTGATGCTCCATGGCAACCTCCGCCGCATACTCAATCTGGCCGATCTCCATCCCGGACAGCTCAGCCAGCGCTGCCGCTGCCATAGAGCAAGCCGTGCCCACCTCCGCCTGGCAGCCGCACTGAGCACCGCTGATCGAGGCGTTATGCTTGACCAGATTGCCAATGAGCCCGCCGACGGCCAGCGCCCGGAGAATTCGTTCGTCCGGGACCTGCAGCTTCTCCTGCATATAACCGAGCGAGGCGGGTACAACACCGCAGGCCCCGCAGGTTGGAGCCGTTACGACTGTACCGGCAGCCGCATTCTGTTCATTGACGGCAAAAGCGTAAGCGCTGACGATCCGGTTCTCCCGCGTCTCCGGGCTCTCATCCACAGTCCCCTGATGATACAGATATTTCGCCTTGCGCTCGACATTCAGGCCGCCCTCCAGAATACCTGTGACAGACAGTCCTTCGTCGATCGACCGCTTCATCGCTTCCCAGATGCCTTGGAGGAACTCCCAGATCTGCAGGCCTTCATGCTGCTCGACGTAATCGCTTAAGCGGATATGATTCGCTTTACAATAGGCACTGATCTCGGCAAAGCTGTTCTCCGGGTAGACATCAGGTCCCCGCGTCTCCTCCCGCCCATCAATCACGATCTCCCCACCACCGATACTGGCAACACGCATGGAGGCTGTTTGCTGACCGTCTTTGTAAGCGAACAAGTCCATTGTATTGGGATGAGGCAAATCAAAGTCAGGCTGCGGAACAAATTGAACCTCCGTCCGGACGGGATAGAGTGCCCGAATAATAGCCTTGTCCGTCATATGGCCTTTACCTGTTTTGGCAAGGGAACCATAGATCAACGCCTTGAACTGGTCTGCGTCTTCATTTTCTGCTTTGAAGATTCCGGCCGCTTTCTCCGGTCCCATGGTATGGGAGCTGGACGGTCCGCTGCCAATCTTAAATAGCTCAGTCAACGATCTCATAGCACCCTTATCCCTTCTCAGTTGTCATTCCTCTGAAAACGTTCCTTAAACTTCATCAGCCGCTCATGAATCCCTTCTTCATCAATAGCCATGTCAACCAATTGGTGGGTAAGCTGAAGACCTTGATTCTCTGCAAAAGCTTGTTTCCACGGGTGCGACACAATCGAATGCGTAAGATGTCTTGTTGAGCGGGGTGCCTGCATGATCAGCTCTGCCAGCTCCCATGCCCGTGGAAGAAGCTGTTCACGAGGCAGCACCTCACTGACCAGACCGAGATCTAATGCCTCTTGAGCATTAATGTTCAAGCCCGTGTATGCATAGTATGCCGCTTTCTTGGTTCCCAGTATCCTTTGAAGTGCCAGGACGATTCCGTCTCCAGGCGGAACACCGCCCAGATAATGGGCATCGAAGAACGCCGTGTCTTCCGCACAGATCGTAATATCACAAAGCGTTCCCAGCTGCCAGTGTGCGCCAGTGCCATTAACCGCCCCAATCGTGGGGATGTCGATGCACTGAACCATATTTTCAATCATTCTAAGTGATTCATGGTACATTTCCAGCTTCCGGCGGTTCGGCCAATCCATGAATTTCGTATTCCAGACTTCAGGATTGCCGGTCTGCCATAACTCTTCTGTCCCTGTAAGAATCATGACCTCATTCTCAGGATCACGGCCAATATCTGACCATACGTGACCATAAGCGGCTTGGACCGGCCAGTCGAATTGTAAAGGTCCCCCGTCAGTGTGCATACGCACTTCGAGGATGCCGCCGCGGCGGGTCATGAGGAATAAGTCCTTGTACTTCTCCGAGTATTCTTCGAGCCGAGTAGGTCCCGTCATCTTTCTATTGAACATCGTTGCCCATCAGGCGTCCCTGCATTTTCTTCAGCCGCTCCAGCGCTCCTTCTTCATCAATGGCCATGTCGTACATCTGGTGGGCAAGCTGGAATCCCTGATCAGCGACCAGAGCCTGCTTCCATGGCCGGGAGATAATGGAGTGAGACAGATGTCTCGTTGAACGCGGTACCTGCATGATCATCTCCGCGAGCTCCCAAGCGCGTGGAAGAAGCTGCTCACGGGGCAGCACTTCACTGACGATACCCAGATCTAACGCGGTCTGACCGTTGATATTCTTGCCGGTGTATGCGTAGTAGGCTGCTTTTTTGAAACCGATCATGCTCTGCAGTGTGAGCAGCATTCCATCTCCTGGAGGCGTGCCTCCCAGATAATGCGGATCGAAAAAGTCCGCGTCTTCCGTACAAATGGTAATATCGCAGAGCGTTGCGAGTTCACAGTGCGTTCCCGGGCCGTTGACTGCCCCGATTGTCGGGATGTCAATGCAGAAGATCAGATTCTCAAGCAGTCTCAGCGATTCATGATACTGTTCGAGCTTCTTTTGCTTCGGCCAGTCCATGAATTTCGTATTCCAGACCTCAGGGTCGCCAATCAACCATTTATCCCCGGTTCCCGTAATAATCATGACTTCGTTCTCAGGGTCACGGCCAATATCTGACCAGGCATGAGACCAGGCGGTATGAGCTTCCCAATTGTGCGTGTACGATCCTCCGCCCGTGTGAAGACGCACTTCAAGGATTCCGTCACGGCGGGTCATTAACAGAAATTCCTTGTATTTCTCCGAGTACTCTTCAAATTTGGTGGGTCCAATCATACGTCTCTCTGTCATTGTAATTCCTCCTAAGTTTGGTTTAGAGCTTATCTGTTACTTTCAAGCCAGTCTCTGGCAAAAGCTGCGTAAGCCGCAGCCCCTCTATAAAGCACCTCATCCGAGAACATCGTCTTAGGATGGTGAACAGGGTAACGATAACCATCTTCGATATTGCCTGCGTTAAGAAACACTGTGGTACTTGGCACCGCCTGTGAGACAAAGGCGAAATCTTCCGAGCCCATTAATTTACCGCCGGGTACCAGCTCAGTTATACCGATATAGGAGCCGTCACCAAAGGTATTTGCAATCGAAACCCTCATTTGCTCATTAAGCCCGCCATCCGTTTTTACTTCAGGACAGCCTCTCGTATAGATCACTTCCACCTTGGCCTGAAAAGTTTCTCCGATCCCTGCGGTAATTTCGCGGATACGGGTCTCCACTTTATCCCGCAATGCGGTGTTAAATGTGCGTACACTGCCTTTCATTCTGGCCGTATCGGGAATCACGTTGTTCGTGGTTCCGCCTTCCATCACGCCGATGGTAAGGACTGCATTATCAATCGGCGAAATTTCCCGGCTAAGAATACCCTGTAGCGCCAGATGAAGATGAGCTGCCACATTCAAAGGGTCCACTGCGGCCTCGGGCATTGCGCCATGTGACCCCCTTCCGCGGATGATGATTTCGAACCAATCCGAAGAAGCAGAAATCGCTCCACCTTCCTCAGGCACAACAAATTGTCCGATAGGAAGTGGCATTCCGGTCAACACGTGAAGCATCGTGGCTGCATCCACTTTAGGATTGTCGAGAATCCCGCTCTCAAGCATCATTTTTGCCCCGTGCAGCGTCTCTTCACCTGGCTGAAACATAAGCTTAACCGTCCCGCGAAGCTGCCCTTCGTTAGCCTTCAGAATCTCCGCAGCTCCCAGCAGCATGGAAGTATGCATGTCATGACCGCAAGCATGCATGTTTCCGCTCAACGATGCGTAAGACAACTCCGTTTCTTCCTGAATGGGCAGCCCGTCCATATCCGCACGGAGCAGAACCACCTTCCCGTCATGCTGTCCGCCAATGGTAACCGTTAGCCCTGATTCCCCTACGGGAGCGGGCTTAAGCCCCATCGACTCCAACACCTCTTTTACGTAAGCAGTTGTCCTGGGCAAACTTAAATCAAGCTCCGGAATCGCATGAAGATGATGCCTGTACATGACCAATTTGTCCTGCAGCTGATGAGCCATACTCATTAAGTCTCCAGCTTTTTCAATCACAAATGAACATCTCCCAAAACATAAATTAAATGAACGTTAGATTAGAGTGACCATTACCCCCTTCTTAATTTAAGACTTTTTAAGAACACTTTTATTGTGATATAACTCTTTTGATTGAACTGTTTTATGAAAGGAATCTACCATGAAAATCAAGCTGGGTATTATCACGCCTGAGACCCATATGGACTATTTCCGCGCCATTGAAAAAGAAATGCGTCCCTTATGCCAGTTCCGCTTCCTTACCATCAGCAATTTCCGGGAAACAACGGACATCTATCTCAAAAACTTAGATTCGGTGGATGGATTTGTGATCAGTGGCAGGATGCTCTACGAGTCCATCGATAAGGAATGCCTGGATGATAAAGTCCCTGTTCACATTTTGCAGGATGATGAGAACCTGCTGTACAGGGAGCTTTTCCGGCTGCTGGTTACAGAACCTGGACTTGATATCTCCCGGATCTATGTGGATTATGCATATATCATCGAATCTTTCAGCGAATTCCAGCAATACCTGACTCATGAGGGAAAGCCCGTTGACTGCGGAGATCTGTCCGAACGGGTGGAGACCATGCTGGAGAACCATATCAGTCTGTGGGAAGACAAGAAAATAGATCTGTCCATCACGGCGTTCGGCCACTTTGTTCCGGAACTCCAGAGGCACGGCGTCAAATTTATCTTAATCCGGCCCACTTTGGAGAGCGTTAAAGAGACCATCAGCGAGATCATCAACGAGATTACCATCCGTAAGCTTAAGAACCAGCGGGCCGTTGTCGCATACTTATCGGTCCACAATGAGCAGCCACCATCTGAGGAGCAGCTTCAAGAGCTGAAAGCCCTGGTTGGCAGGTTTCTGCATAGCATGAATCTGGCTGACACGGCCCAAATCTCAGAAGGCTATGTCAGACTGTACACCACCTTCGGCAATTTCATGAGAATCACCTCTAACGCTCATAACTGTTCCCTGCTGGAGTATCTGGAGGAGCGCATACAGGGCAAGGTAAAGATCGGCTGGGGCTCGGGGCATGAATATTTTCAAGCGAACGTCAACGCCACCAAGGCTCACAGACAGGCAGAAGCCTATACGGGCAGCAGCAGCTTTTTTATAGACGAGAATCAGAAGGTTGCCGGCCCCATGCGGAGCATGAATATCATCCATTTCTCCGAACAGGGGGACCCGGAAATCCTTGCGTTAGCCAAAACCATCGGAATCAACAACATCAATTTGCAAAAAATCATGTCCTACGCAGAAATCATGCGAACCAATAAGCTATCCTCTGAGGATGTTGCGGAGTGCCTGTCTATGACCGTCAAAGGTGCAAACCGCATCCTTAACAAAATCGAAGAAAGTAAACAAGTACAAGCGGTATTTGAAAAAAGGAACAACAGTAAGGGTCGGCCAAAAAAATACTACGAGTTGTTGTTTCTCGACAATGAGGGGCGTAAATTAAGCGGGTGAGGCACGGATGCACATTGGCAAAAAGGCATGTTTTCAAAATTGAAAACATGCCTTTTTGCGCTGGATTTATAAAGTCAACTCTCATCCCCGCCTGAAGACCAGTTCTGCACATGCTGCAGGAAACGCCTTGTTGCAGGAGAAGCATATTTCATTGAGCTGACCGCAATGCCCAGAGAACGGAAGCTCTGCTCCTCCAGCTCAAGCATGGCTACACGCTCATACTGGAAACGGGTGACCAGCTCCGGGAGGATGCTGATGCCCAGACCTTTTTCCACCATGGCAATAATGGCGTAATCGTCCCCGGCCGAGAATTTGATGTTCGGCTTAATTCCAGCCTTCTCCAGCACCCGCTGTACATCATAGTCCGAACCGGGCTTCGGAATGATGAAGTCCTCGTAGGCGATCTGAGCCAGCGGCATATAAGGGGCCTTGCTCAGCGGATGGCCGAGCGGGAGAATCGCCAGCATCCGGTCCTGCATTAGCGGAATGACTTCGAACCGCTCCCTTGTCGGCAATGAGAGGAAGCCGCAATCAACCACCCCAGCCTCGATCCACTGCTCAATCTCCAGATAACCACCCTCCATCAGTTTGAACTCAATGTACGGATATTCCTCACGGAACTGCTTGATGATGTCCGGCAGCCAATGGACAGAGACACTGGTGAAGGTGCCGATCGTGATCGTACCCGTCTCCAGACCGTGAATATCCGCTACCTGCTGCTTAAGCTGCTCATTCCAATTCAGAATCTCCCGGATCGGCTGAAGCACCTGCTCCCCGTTCACCGTCAGCTTCACACCCGAACGGCTACGTACGAGCAGCGGGAAGCCGAATTCCTGCTCCAGACTGCTCAGCGTGTGGCTGATGCCGGATTGGGTGAAGCCCAGCATCTCCGCTGCCTTGGTCAAACTGCCCAGCTCCACCACTTTTAGAAACACTTCATACTTAATCAGACTCATGTCCAGCCCCCTCACTTAGCATGACAATCTCTCATGTATCTTATGATAAACATTCAGTTACCTTATGTATTCGAGCGTATTATACTATACTCACTTGAAATTAAGAAGGATGATGACTGAATGAAGCCGCTAAAGGCCGAGCTAATGCTCATTGTAGTAACACTATTCTGGGGCTCCTCCTACCTGTTCATGAAGCTGGGACTGGGTACACTGGGAGAATTCAATCTGATTGCACTGCGTTTCGGACTTGCATTCATTCTGGCGGGGCTGTTGTTCCGCAGACGGCTGCGCAGTATGGATGCCAGAACCTTGAAATACGGAGCCTTGCTCGGCTTCCTGCTGCTTAGCGTATTCACCTGCATCACCTTCGGGCTGAAGACCACCACGACCTCTAACGCCGGATTCCTGGTTGCATTGACTGTTGTCTTTGTCCCTATGCTGGAGGTGCTGATCTTCCGAAAAAAAGTCGCTCCCCCGCAGATCTTCGGCACGATCCTGGCCATTAGCGGCATCGGGCTGCTTACGCTGAACGGATCGCTGCAAGTTCAGCCCGGTGATCTGCTCTGCATTCTGTCCGCAGTATTCTATGCGGTGCAGATTCTCGTGACGGGCCGGGCGGTCAAGACCTGCGACTCGCTGAATATCGGCATTCTGCAGCTCGGCTTCGCCGGGGGCTATGCCCTGATTCTATCCGCCATCTTCGAGACGCCTTCGCTGCCGTCCACCCTCCCGGGCTGGATCGCGATTCTGGCTCTGGGGATCTTTTGCAGCGCCTGCGGGTTCATCATCCAGCCGGTTGCCCAGAAGTACACTACACCGACCCGCACCGGTCTGATCTTCGCACTTGAGCCGGTATTCGCTGCCTTCTTCGGCTACTTGTTCGCACAGGAACAGCTTTCCCTCCAGGGCTACACCGGTGCCACCCTTGTCCTGCTGGGCATTCTGGCCTCCGAGCTGCTGGGCAAGCTGCATATTGTGTCGCCGGCAAGGCTGCTCAGGAAGCGGCGGGCGCACTTATAGGTTTTAATGGCCCCCGCCCATTGTACTCGGTTTTCCACATACATCCGGCTCGCACCCATGCTCCCTCTTTTGCATCTGCTCCCTCCGGATCGTTCAAAAAGCACAAAAAACGCCCCCTGCCAACCGGCAGTCAGGGGCGCTCTTTGTATGTCTATAACATTTGTCTTCTATAATGGCTGTAGCAATAGTTGTGGCCGATTAATGCCCCATCATCATTGCAGCATCCTTCTGCTGTTCTTCAGGAGAAGGTGCAGCGCCCGCTGTCTTGGGACGGCGCAGAATCAGACTGAGGACCACTCCGGCCACGGCGATGCAGCCCGAGAGGAAGAAGACATCCCCGAAGCCCTGTACAGCAGCGGCAAGCGGATTGCTTCCGGCCGTCATTTTACCCATATGCACGGTAATCTGGCTGGTGAGGTACCCGGTCATGCCGGCAACAGCGAACGATACCACAACCTGCTGGGCAGCGGCAGTAAGCGGGGTAACCCGGTTCACCCATTCACGCGGCGCAGAGTTCAGGACATGGGTATTGACCGGCATCATCGACAGACCCATACCGAGGCCCATCATGACCAGAGACAGTATAATAAGAGGAAGACTGGTGTCTACTGTAACTCCAGATAGAAGGAACAGGGCCGTCGATATAATACTGAGACCTACGAATACCAGCGGACGGGCACCGATTTTGTCAAACAGGCGGCCGCCCAGCGGCATCCCTACTCCGGAAGCCAGCGCCTGGGGAAGCAGGATAAGCCCGGTCTCCAGCGGCGTGTAATTGCGGATCTGCTGGAGATACAGCGGAACGAACAGCATGGAGCCGAACAACGCCGCCTGTGTAACCCAGGACAGAATAATCCCGCGTGTGAAGTCCGAGGAACGAAAGACGCGCAGCTCCAGCAGCGGATGCTTTTGCAGCAGTTCAACGATGACGAACAGCACCAGTGCAACGCCGCCGACTGATAATCCTACAAGCGCTCCGGTTGAAGTCCAGCTCTCACCGCCGCCTTGATTAACGCCGTAAGCCAGCATAGAGAATGCGATCGGGGCCAACATGATCCCGAAGATATCGAGGTGAGCTCTTCCCTTTTTCTCGATGACCGGCAAATATTTAAGACCAAGAATAATACCCACGATACCAATAGGCAGGTTAATCAGGAAAATCCAGTGCCAGCTTACATACTCCACCAGATAGCCTGCGAGGATCGGTCCAAGAGCCGGAGCAAGCAGCATTGGAATACCGAGCATCCCCATGATAGAACCTCTACGCTCTACCGGAGCCAGTCGGAAGACCATCGCCATCCCGATAGGAGCGACCATGCCGCCGCCAAGACCTTGAATGACACGGAAGAGGACCAGCTGTCCCGAGGTCTGGGCTACGGAGCATAATACAGAGCCGAGGACGAACATCGCAATGGTCGTTAGGAACACCTGCTTGGAGCCAAAGCGGTCCGTCATATAGCCTGCCAGCGGAATTACAGCGGCGAGCGCAAGCGTGTAGCCGGTAATGGCCCATTGAACAGTCTTCAGATCCGTATCGAAATATTGCACCAGATTCGGAACGGCCACATTGACTGCGGTGCTGTCCAGAATAACCATGATCATGCCGACAATAATCGCCAGCAACGATGGAAGTATAGCTCTCAGCGAGAACGGCGCCTCTGCGGCGGCGGTACTACTTGGATTCATAGGTTTTGACATTCTCTTGTCCACTCTTTTCTCTATTCATGATTAGTTATACTTGTGAAAATACTGCTCAAACAATCCGTCAATCTGCTCCTCCAGCGGGGCCAGCTTGAAGATCTGCTGAAGATCCTCCCGTTCCTTCGGCAAACTGCTGACCATAATGACCGGGAAGACAATCGCCCCGTAGATCTGCATGTTCATCATCATGAGCTTATCGCGGTCCTGTTCGCCGGTAATCTCCCCGAGAGCATCCAGAATCCGCTCAATCCGCATCAGCTTGGAATATTTCGCATATTCATCGTGTGAGCCCATAATATGGTGTCTCTGATCCAGCATCTGCCGGGCCATCCCGGGATAACGGCTGAGATTCATAATATACCGTGTGAAAAATAACTTCATACGCTCCTTCGGCGGCATTGAAGTATCCTCAAGTGCCTTAAAAGCATCGTCAAAGGTGCCCACGAGCTGCTTCACTGCGTCGCCAAACAGCTTCTCCTTGGAGCCATAGTGGTAGTTCACCAGCGCCAGATTGGTCTCCGCCCTTGCCGCGATACTGCGCAGGGTAATGCAGCGGAATCCCTCCTCGCGGATCAGCGCAACCGTGGCATCGAGGATAAGTTGCTTCGTATCTTTATCTGAAGCATCAGCTTTGTTGCCCAATTTAAATTTAACCATAATGCAGCTTGTCGCCCTCCTCTGTCACAGAATCTTAATCATTGATCTAATCAACGATTTAAACATTGTTTAATTCGAATTTTAAATTACTCTCTTTCCGGCATTCTGTCAACAGAAAGTTAAAGGGAGAATTCCTGCAGCTATACTTAAGCCGTGGAATTCTCCCTTGGGAGTAGAGTTATGTCTTATGCGAATCTAGGGTTGAGCCGGGCTGGCCCATACTTCACTGGCTGCCTGGACCGGCGTTAGAGTTAGCTTGGTGAGCTTACCTGAAGCGCCCAGTTCCAGAGTCAATACGGCCTCCGCTTTGGTGAATGACAATACACTCACAATCGTCATTACTCCATCCTGCTGTGTGCTGGTGGTGGTTTTCACTCCGAAGTAGCTGCCCGCCAGCGTGTTAATCCCTTCCAAGCTCTGCTGGAGCACCGGAAGAGCAGCGGGTTCTGCATCCTTGGCGTAATACCGCTCCTTCAGCGCCGGATAGTTACCAGTTACAAGCAGACCTGCTACGGCACCTGCCATTACCTCCGGTGTATATACGTCAACCTGGCCTGTTTCCGGATTATAGGAAGTGACTAACCCGATCGCTGCAAAAAAAGACAGCGGCGCGTACGCCTTTTTTTGTTTTAACTCAAAGCCGCCTGTAAACGGTACTTTGTTCTTGCCGTCCAGCATAAGCTCCTTACCAGATAATCTGAACTGAACGCTCTCCTGGAACCGTTCCAGCAGGAATGTGCCGGTAGCTCCATTGAAGCTGACCTTATATTTGAGGGCTTGGGCCGTTTCCCGCAGCGGGAGCATGATGTCCGGTCCGTCGGTATAGGCCGATGCCCCGCCTAGCTGCAATTCCTGACCATTCACGATAATCCTCAAGCTTCCGGCTGCACTAACGTTATGACTGGTCAATACACCTGCTCCTGCTGCAAATAACATTACACTAAGGAATACGGCTACGATTCTTTTGAACAAATCGATCCCACCTCTCCTGTATTCGAATATTATGCACGCATGCTTCAGAGATTAACCTTACATTATCCATTAACCGTTCTGTACAGCTCTGGAACAGCCCTACTCCACTTTGAAGTTGAAATATTGCTTCGGGTAAGGCTCCTTAATCAGTGTGAAATGCCACCATTCCTTAGCGTACGGCTTGAAGCCATGCTTCGTCATCGCATCCTTCAGAATTTTGCGGTTAGCATGCTGGGTGCTGCTGATGAGCGTCGTATTATAGTAAGAGATTTCACCAAAAAAATCATAAGGACTGCCCATATCCACCAGCTTGCCTGTGCTCTTCTGAGCCAGGGTCAGGTCGATCGTGCTGCCCCGGGAATGCCCGGATTTCTTGGCGATGAAGCCCAGCTTGAACAGATTGCGCTTGTCCAGCTTCGGATAATACTGTGGCTTCATCTTCAGATCGGCTGCATCCTGCGACCAGCGCACAAAGTGGTTGACGGCTTGCTGCGGACGGTAAGCGTCATAGATTCTCAGGATATAGCCCTTCTGTTCCAGGTCTTCACTGACCTTCTTCAGCGCAGCGGCGGCAGTCCGCGAGAAGATTGCCAGCGGTGCCTTATACCCGTCCACCCTGGTGCCGGTAAAATTATTCTCACTATAATAACGGATCTCATATTGCGCCGTGGGAATAACCTCATCCAGATAGACAAACCCGCCGGGGAGACTGTTTTTCTTCACAACTGTACTTGGTGTAAACGATGTCTCAGCAGTCACGGGTGCCGCTGCAGCCGTTGTCATTACGCCCAGAAGTGCAGCCCCGCTTACAATCATTGCACCTAACAGTAATCCGAGTCTTGTGCCTGTATATCGCAGCTTGTTCACGATGCTTATTCCTCACCTGCCTTATCCCATATTTACCCTTCCAGTATACGGTGCAGCCCCAGGGAGCGTCTATAGTGAAGATGGAGCTTGCCCCGCCGGGAGCATATCTTTGCGCCGGTAGATCCCCATTAGCAATCCGACAGCGGCGAATTCAATCAGGACATGCTGCCCGTAGCTTAGGAAGGGAAACGGTATGGATGTAAGCGGCATTCTGCCGCTGAGTATAGACAAGCCATACAACAAGCGGATCGATAGCATCAGCGTCAACGCAAGGATCAGCATCCGCCCATAGGTATCGCTTACCGCGCGGGCGTAGGAGACCATTTTGAGTACAAACCAGCAAGTCAGCGCAAGCAGCAGCAGGCCTCCGGCCCAGCCGAAGCATTGGATCAGGTACACAGGAAAAAGGTCCGTATAAGGAAACAACAAGCGTTCTTCCGCTCCTCTATAACCCATTCCCTGTCCTCTCCAGCCTGCGGAGGTTAGCGTGTTGTGAATTACACTATTCAAGTAGCCTGCGCCCGTATCCCTATGATCCGCTTGAATTGCCGCCATGATTCGTTCCCGCAGTTGCAGTTGGTTCCACACATAGATTGCCCCGCCGGTTAGACATGTTACAGCAATTACCGCACCTCTAATCCAGCGGCGTGTCATCCAGATATAGAGCGTCAGGGATACGGCCAGATATAGAATCAGTTCAGGAACAGCGGGGATAACCGCATAAATCACGGCCGGCAGCAGCAATAACGATAATTCCGCCAATTCTCTTGTTCGTCCGCTCCATGATTTCATGAAGCCTTGTCTGTTCCATATTCCTGCCAGGGCAACCACAAACACATAAGGACTGTATCCGATCACATCGAAGAAGAGTCCCAGGATGCCCACATAACGCCTAACGCCATTAGTCACCTGAAGACCTACCAATATGCTGAAGAGAATCGCCATGAATGCTGCGCAATAAATAAATCCCGAAGCTCTCAGCACGTGCTTGAAATTGATGAAATACATGATGGTCATGACCGCGATCCCAAGAACGATATACACAGATTGGCGCAGCATAAGGGCATCAGGAAATTTGTAATAATCCCCAAACCCCGCTTCCACAGCTGCCATCCCCAGCAGACTTACCGCTGACAACAATATTACACCGGCCAGCAGCCCCCAAGGAATGCGTGGTTTATGGATCTGGTGCAGCTCTCTGCCTACGGCCTGCGGGTCGCCCATTTGCGCGATAGCGTACTCCTGGGCTTCTTCTTCGGAATTACCAAGCTGCATCCGCTCTGCCACCAGGTCTGCATAATGCCCGCTGAGCTCGTCCCGGATTTCATTGTGCATCCCTTTCGCCCTGACCTCGGCGCATACTGTATCCAGGTAATGCTCCAGATCCTTCTTACTCTGCTCCATCAGCCGCTGCCCTCCCCCAGAACGGTATCCATGGCGCCCTTGAACAGCGCCCACTCCGCCTTCTTCTCCTTAAGCTTGTGCTTGCCCTCATCCAGTAGCCGGTAATACTTGCGTCTGCGTCCGTCTACCTCCATCCAATACGCTTCCACCCAGCGTTCACTCTCCATCGCATGTAGAATCGGGTAGAGCGTACCCTCCTTCAGGGCAAAAACTCCCTGCGAGCGCTGCTCCAGCTCCTTAATCAGCTCGTACCCATACAGCGGCCTGTCCAGCAGCAGAGTAAGGATCATCGTCCCTGTGCTCCCCTTCAGCATTTCTTTGCTGACCTTCATCGGCATTCCCTCCTGTTTGTTTCGCCTATACATCGTTAATCTATGCTCAATATACAGTATTAACCAAACGAAGTCCATCCCCCTCACATCCGCCTTCATACATTAGCAAACACAAATAAACCTCTCCTTGGCAAAATGGTTGCCCATTTTACCAAGGAGAGGTTCTTATTCAATTGCAGATGAATTAGTGCATAGAAGCCTGAGCCTTGTGCGAAATGATGACACGCTTAAGGAAGAATGCAATTACCAGACCTATAATAGCCATGACCATCCCGAAGATAAAGGCGTTCTGCACCCCATGGGTGAAGGCAGCGCCGATGTTCAGCGGATCAGCCGGGTTAGTGACGGTCTGCATGTAGCTTTTGGAGCCGGAGGTCATGATGCTTACTGCCAGCGCTGTACCAATCGCACCCGCCACCTGCTGGAGTGTATTCATAATGGCTGTACCATGCGGGTAGTATTCCAGCGGAAGCTGATTGATACCATTCGTCTGTGCAGGCATCATAATCATGGAGATTCCGATCATCAGCACACTGTGAAGCACGATCACGAAGACAACGGTCGAAGTAGCTGTAATCCCCGAGAAGAACCACAAGGAGACGGCGACGAGCACCAGTCCAGGGATAACCAGCCATTTCGGACCATATTTATCAAATAGACGCCCCATGACCGGCGACATCAGCCCGTTGATAATTCCGCCTGGCAGCAGCAGTAATCCTGCCTTGAAGGCTGAATACCCTTGTCCCTGCTGCAGATACATAGGAAGAATCAGCATCGAGGAGAGAATGACCATCATACAGATGAACACCATTAGTACCCCAACCACGAACATCGGGAACTTGAAGGCGCGCAGATCAATCATCGGCTGCTTCATCGTCAACTGGCGGATACAGAACAGAATAAGGGCAATCGCACCGATCACGATGGCGATTATAACCTTCGGACTTCCCCAGCCTTCCGCTTCACCGGCGCTGCTGAATCCGTAGACAATACCGCCGAAGCCCAAGGAGGACAGAATAATGGACAGAACATCGATCTTCGGCTTCGTCACTTCCGTAACGTTCTGCATGAAGAAGATTCCGCTGAGCAGAGCGATCACCAGGAACGGCAACGACAGCCAGAAGATCCAGTGCCAGCTCAGGCTCTCAATCAGCAGACCAGCAATTGTAGGTCCAATCGCTGGAGCTACCATGATGACCAAGCCGATAAGTCCCATCGCCGCCCCTCTTTTCTCAGCGGGAATGATGATCAGAATCGTATTGAACATCAGCGGCAGGAGCAGCGCGGTTCCCATGGCCTGCACCACTCTTGCGGTGAGCAGAAACTCGAAATTCGGCGCTATCGCCGCAAGAAACGTGCCAAGAATGGAGAAGCATAGGGCAGCGACGAACAACTGTCTTGTGGTGAACCACTGCAGAAGCATCCCGGAGATCGGAACCAGAATGCCCAGCGTCAGCAGATAGGCGGTAGTCAGCCACTGCGCCTTCGATGGTGTAATTTGCAGGACATTCATAAGATCACTTAAAGCTACATTTAGGGCGGTCTCACTGAACATGCCGATGAAGCCGGCGATCAGCAGGGAGATCAGAATGGGTAAAGTCTTGAATTGCCGGGGTTCGCTTGACCCCTTGTCAGTCATAGTTGCGTTCACTCTCGTATCCTCCTGGTATCTGTGTAATCTCTCTCTATGGTCTTGCGTATTACGGTTAAGCCAGTATTGCCGGAATGCACTTTGCCGCTGCTTCCAGCGGTTGAATATTTCTGCAGGTCAACGCCTGCAGCAGCGCTCCCTCGAACAAGGAGACCACCACCGAAGCTTTGCACTCTGCCGCTTCCTCCTGTACCCCCTCCCGGATCAGACGCTTCGCAATGATATCCTGCCAATCCTTGAAGACACACTGGCAAGCGGTGCGCAGCTCATGGCTGACACAGGAAGTCTCCACGGCTACCCAGAAGCTGAACGGAACCAGTCCTTCAAAAGAGGATTTCTCCGCTTCATCGGCCATGGACAGAATGAAATTCTGCACAGCCTGAGCCGGTGCCACTTCACTCTCCATATAATGGCGCAATAAACGGGCTACCTCTTCGCTAGTCCGGTTAATGCAGGTCAGGGCCAGCTCTTCTTTGCCATGGGGGAAATAATAATATAAGGAACCCTTAGGCGATTCGCTGTCTCTGATGATCTGATTCAGTCCGGTAGCATGATAGCCCTGTGTAAAAAACAACCTCGAAGCCGTATCCACAATGGCTTCACGTGCATTATGCTTGCTCGACAAGCTGTACACTTCCTTATCTTGACGATCCAACCATTATAACAATTGGTCTACATAATAAAACCATAAAAAAACTCCATATGTCAATGGTTAATAATTTCAAATTTTAAATTCCGCCTTTAAATGATAGTTCTTTAGGATTGCCACGTACCGGTTCTGCGGCTATAATCTAATTAAATTTAATTATTCCAATACGAAAGGTGTGATTTAAATGAATCAAAAGCCTACAGTGCAAGGAATTCCCCGGCCGTTAGTAAAGCTCAATCAGGCCTTCATTGTCATATCTGTATTACTGGCCTTGCTCACAGGCCTCCACTGGATTCTCGTCCTCCCGCTTGCCGCAGGATTATCGGGTCTAATCTTCGGATATAATCCCGTCATCAGGCTGAGCAGCCCACTACTGACCAAGCCGCGTTCTACTTATGTGCTGGAAGATCCGGAGCAGCAGCAATTCAACCAAAAGATTGCCGTCTTCTGTCTGGCGGCCGGACTGGTCAGCTTTCTGGCTGGCTGGACGATCGCCGGATATATCTTCACCATTATGGTTGGAATCGCAGCAACGGTTGCCATACTCGGCTTCTGCATCGGCTGCTTCATTCATTATCAGTGGAGAATGTACACATACAGACGCAAGCAGGCCGAGCTTCACAAATAATCCGGGATTTCCTTCCTGCTGCGCACATCTACACCTTGTCACAGAACAGGCCAGCCAGTCCTTACAGCAGTCGAACACTGCTGTCAAGGCTTGGCTGGCCTGAGTTCACTCATTTTCTTCCCGGCTTACTTGACTACGTAATCTTCAAGGATCTCTTCCACTGTAGATGCGAAACTCTGGCCTGCGCCCCAATCCATCTTAAGAACCAGGCCTTGGGAGGCGCCTGCCGGAATGAGACGGACATTACTGCCCGTTCCCCGCAGATTATCCACGATGATTACCAGCGCCGCCTGATTTCTGGACCGGAAGTAGAAGCGTTCATAGATCAGCGTCCCGATCATCCGGCCATTCCCCAGGTCGTTAAGCTCCTCATACAGAAGCTCCGACCGCTGTGTCATCCCCTCTTTGATCCGCATGATTACTTCACTCGGCTGCAATTCGACATTCAGTTGATAAGACTCTCCCATGCTTATCCTCCTCACGGAATTATACTCAGAATCCAAGGTGTAACCCGTTCAGCGTTCCCTGCCTGCCACATCCCAGCGGTGACGGAACTTTTCCAGGCGCGGATTGACCTCTTCCGGCTCTTCGGAGAGCAGCAGGCGCAGCTTGACTATCCACTCCTCGAAGGAGGAGAAGGAAGCGAACAGAATCGCCATCTCTGGAGTCAGATAGAGAAAATACGGTGCGGGATAGATGTCGCTGATATGGCGCAGCGCCGAATCCAGCGGGGTATATTTCTTCCGCTTACCTTCGAGGCTCTCCACGGTGATGAAGGATTGTCCCTGGTCTTTTTTCCACTCATGCAGCCGGTCGTCCCGCTTATACCAAGCTTTCACCGGCTCCTTCGTCATCCGCCGGACGGTTTCTTCATGCAGCGGGTAGAGCACCAGCTTCGTGAACTTGCGCTCCACTGCCGTCTCCGCCGCCTTAAGCAGCTCCATATCCGATATATGCTCGAAGGAATCATAGAAGATCAGCGTTCCCTTACGTTCATTCGCTGGCGGTTCATAACCATAAGGCACATGCTGTATATCGCGTGTCATCCTATTACCTCCCGTGTGATTACTGCCTATAGCATATCATGCAACCCGGGAAGGCGTACAATTCTGCAAGCCTGTTATAAAAGCACCGCCGCTCATTTCCCTTGGCTAATTCCGCTATCCCAGTTCTTCACGGAACCATTCTATGGTTTCCTTAATGGCATTTTTATACGATGTCGGATTATATTCAGGAAACCGTTTCATGAATTTATTATCATTCAGCAGCAGAGGATACTCGAATTCATACAGAAGCTCATGGAATTCATTAGCTTCCTTATTGAACATACCGGCTAATCCGACTGACCAGCCCGGCACCGCACAGTACTTCCCCGGACTGCCTGCCGCACGCTGGATGTTCATCAGGAATTGCCGCCCCTCAATAGCGCCGGAGCCGGACACATGCCACTCCCCCTGTTCTCCGCTCTCCGCCAGCAGCACGGCAGCTCTGGCCGCATCGCGGATATAGACCAGATCATGCGGGACATCCAGCTTCACCGGCCACTTAATCGTTCTGGCCTGAAGGGCTCCGCTGAAGATCGGTCCGAATAATCGGTTCGTGACATTGGGACCGTAACAATTCGGATATCGCGGAATCACGTAACGGAAACCGCGCTGCGCAGCCTCTGTCTCAAGTAGCTTCTCCAGTTGATTCCGCAGCTTCCCCTTGCGGGTTCGCGCCTCCTTCGGATGGCGTTCATCCGCCGGAAGATATTGGAGCTTGCCGTAACCGTAGATATTGCCCGGAAATACCAGCGTCTGACCAGTTTTAAGCAAGCGCGTCACCCGCTCAAGCGCCTCTGGCATGAATGAGTACCAATCCTGATACGGCACATTAAGGCAGAAATAGACAGTTGTCTTCCCATTAAGTACTTCAGCAAGCACCTTCTCATTCATTACATCTACTGCCGCCAGGGTCAGCAGCGGCCCCTTCAGCCTGCGCAGAGCCTGACTGGAACGGTGGTATGTAGCCGTCACTAGCTTGCCCCGTGACAGTAATTCTTGTGTGATGGAATGGCCCAGACCGCCATTGCCCCCAATTACGAGATTCATAACATTAACGGCTCCTTAAACGAACGCATGAATACCTTCAGCAAGCTGCATGACGGTACATTCAATCTGCCCGTGATTATAATTCGCAGTATCATCCATGCTGCTTCCTTAAAAGAGAAGGATATATATTCCAGTATTCTGCGCTGTTATCAGTATATCGCCTGTAAGTTACTATATTCATTGGGTTAATTTGACGATTCATGTCGATTCCGGGCTTTTATATGGACATATGGTGAATTATTGCATTTCAATAGTTTTGCATCAGGTGGATGCGGCCAGCCGCACTCGAATTTTCGCTCAATTAGAATGGTTTAGTTGAACATGCTTATGTTTCTGATAAGCATACACAGCCGCACCCAGCGTACCCGCTCGGCTGCCCAGCTCAGCCTGAACAATCCGGCACCGGCTAGCGGACAGCTTCAGCGCATGGGCATTTACGGTATCGCGGACACTATTCAGGAGGCGGTCTCCTGCTGCGGCCATGCCGCCCCCGATAATAATCAGCTCCGGGTTCAACAGATTGATCACATTTGCCAGCCCAAATCCCAGCAGCTCCCCCGTCTCATGCATAACCTCAACTGCCAGCAGGTCTCCCAGATCATAAGCCTCAGAAATCATCTTCGCCGTAATCTGCTCCTGGTCTTGCTTGGTCCAGGTCTGAATCAGGCTGACCCTACCTGCCCCCAGCTTCTCCTTAAAAGTATTCACCATCCCCACCGCAGACACATACCGCCCCAGGCATCCAGAGCTTCCGCAGCGGCAGGGCCGTCCCTGCCGGAACATATTCATATGCCCGATTTCACCAGCGCTGAAGGTTGTCCCGTAGAGCACCTTGCCGTCATGAACCATCCCTGAGCCGAGGCCTGTGCCGAGTGTAAGCAGGATCAGATGGTTATGCCCTTGTCCGGCCCCCCGTTGCCATTCCCCGTAGAGATTAACCCGCACATCGTTATCTATGTAGACATCGAAGCTGTAGTACGGCTTCATTTCGTTGACCACATGGACCTGCTCCCAGGCGGGAAAATTCGGTGAAAAGACCGACAGTCCTTCCTCCGGGTCGAGCAGGCCAGGAATTCCCATGCCCATACAGGCAATCTGCGACTCGTAAGTCCCGCTTTCTGCACATAGCTGCGTAACGGCAAGCCTGATCCGCTCCAGCACATGCGCCGGACCAAGCTGCGCTTCTGTGGGTATAGATAGCTCCTCTAGCGCTGTGAAATGCTCATCGAATAGGCCTGCCTTTATATTGGTTCCGCCCAGGTCAATACCGACTATGTATTTGTCCATTCTGCCCCGTCCTTCTTTCTCCCATTAGAATGCTCTAGCCTCTCTTCTCTTATTATGCGCTTTCAAATTTTAGATAAGTAGCATTTTCCAAGCATATGGATAGTACGTTTCACTTGAAAGCGAACATCCTGCCGATAGCGATTGCTGTTATTTTATTGACAAAGAGGGCTGCCCCGGCAGCCATTTCTCAAGCTGCTGGACAACCCTCACTGTATAACTATTTCATTCAAGCTTCTTAAGAACCGGCGCCCTTGTACTGCTTGACGCCGAAGCTCCAAGCCATCAGGCCGATGCTGAGGAAGACCACGCCGACCAGCGGGGTCAGCAGCGCCATCGTCCGCATCTCATCGCGGTGCAGGAACAAGGCTGCCGGATAGATCCCGACAAAAGCAAACGGGATGATCCAGGTAAGCAGCACCTGAATCGCCCGGTTATAGATCGTTACCGGATAACGTCCGTACGTCTGGATGTTATACATCAGCGGCAGAATGCCTGTCGGGGCATCCGAATAGAACGACAACGAGGTCAGTGTCGTATAGATCCCCGTATAAATGGCTACTGCGCTGAGAGTCAGAAGAATCAGCATCGGCAGGGTCCACCATTCAAACGGCAGGCCCAGATTGCTGCCGCTGATCGCCATGACGATCAGCCCGATGAAGGAGCCGACCAGTGAAGGCGGGTCCACATTCTCCAGGAAGATCTGGAACAGGTTATGCGCCGGACGGGTCAGGACGCGGTCCATTTCGCCTTTGACAATATACCGTTCACTGAAGCCCCACATATTGACGAAGCAGCTGAACACGCCGAACGGCACCATGAAGAAGCCGTAGACGAACACCACTTCGTTCTGATTCCAGCCGCCCAGGCTGTCGGTATGCATGAAGATGACCAGGATAAAGATAAAGTTCGTCGCCTGGAACAGCAGATCGGAGATGACCTCCACCCAGAAATCCGCGCGGTAGGTTAACCGTGTTTTCATATAATTCTTCAGATATTCAATCAATAAGCCCAGGTAGTACATAGCTCAGCTTAACCTCCCTGCACGAACAGCCGCTTACGCGCTGCGTGATTTATCCAGACAATCGGAATGAGCAGAAGCAGGAACCAGAAGACCTGGATACCCAGCACATTCCAGATGCCTACCCCCTGCACCCGGCCTGTAAATACAGAACCCGGCAGATAGGTAATCGCTTGGAAGGGAAGCACCTTAAGCACGGAGGACAACCAGTCCGGGAATAAGGTAATCGGCACAATCAGCCCCGAGAACAGATCCACGACCACACGCTTCATGCGCATCATCCCCTCATTGTTCTCCACGAAGAAGGCAGACAGACCTGTAATAATGTTAATCTGCGAGCTGATCAGGAAGCTGAAGAACAGCATGACCAGGAACCCGGCCCAAGCCGAAGGCTCAGCAGGCAGCTGTACCGGAAACAGCAGAACGGCAATCACCATGCCCGGGATCATCAGCATCATGAAGCGGAACAGGCCTTCGCCGAGGCCCTGCATCATTTTAACCAGAACATAATTATAAGGACGGATGAACTGAATGGCGATGCTTCCGTCACGGATATCGGTGGAAATCTCCCGGTCCAGATTGTTGAAGTAGAAGGCCCGCGCCATCCAGGATACCGCCACATACGTGGTCATCTGCGCCCCGGTGAAGCCGCCGAGCGACTCGCCATTTCCATATATTGCTTTCCAGGTGAAATAGTTCACCCCGATATTGAGCGTGTAGATCAGAATTCCTGAATAGTAATTCACCCGGTAAGCAAGCATCGTCAGGAACCGGATACGAATAAAGTCAAAATAAGCGCCAAGCAGCAGCCTCCGCCCATTCTCCCGGGAGCCGCCCGGAGAACCACCGGAGGAGGGAACTGCCGTTGCCAGCTTCTCAGACATGGATAACCTCTTTCTCATCGCTGAGTGCGGCGATCCGCTCCTCCGGCTTCTCTGCTGAGCCTGACTGGTAAATACTGCGGACGATGTCATCCGTATTTGTTTCGATGATTTTGATGTCTGTGATATCTGCCTGTCCGACGACCCGGCCCAGCACATCCGATACATTCAGCTCCAGCGGAATCCAGACCTTGGCCGCCAGCTCATTCTCTGCGGTCCAGGTAACCGGCATGCCTTCCGTCCAGTCGATCAGCTGCTGCAGCTTCGTGGCCGTTCCGAACTGGAACTGCACCTCACGCCCGGTTCCCCAGCGCTGCTTCAGCTCATCCAGACCCCCGTCGTAGATAATCCGCCCGTCATCAAGCATAATCACCCGCGAACAGAGCGCTTCGATATCCTGCAGATCATGTGTCGTCAACAGAATGGTTGTGCCATGCTCCCGGTTCATGTCCTTCAGGAATTCACGGATCTCCGACTTCACGACAATATCGAGACCGATCGTCGGCTCATCCAGGAACAGAATGGACGGATTGTGCAGCAGTGCCGCCACCAGCTCGCAGCGCATCCGCTGGCCCAGACTCAGTTTGCGGACTGGACGGTTCAGCAAATCCTGAAGCTCCAGGCGTTCTACCAGCTCATCCAGCCGTTTTTTGAAATCCTGCTCGGACACGCGGTATACCTTGCGCAGCAGCTGGAACGACTCAATCACACCGATGTCCCACCAGAGCTGGCTGCGCTGGCCGAAGACAACGCCGATGTTCTGCACGAACTTCTCGCGCTCCTCATACGGCACGAAGCCGCCGACAGTCAGACTGCCGGCGGTTGGCACAAGAATCCCGGTAAGCATCTTAATCGTTGTGGACTTCCCGGCCCCGTTCTCTCCGATGTACCCGCAGATTTCGCCTTCGGGAATGCTGAACGAGATGTCCTTCACTGCCGTTACTTCGGAATATTGCCGCTTAAACAAATCAGCGAAGGCCCCTTTGAGGCCCTCGCGGTTTTTTTGGACTTTGAAGGTCTTGCGCAAGTCCTGCACTTGAATAGCATTCATAGGTTACCTCACTAAGCTAAGTATTGGGTTCAGTACCCCATTATAATGGAACGGATGTATATCCGTCCAGCCTGCTTATTTAGCCACTCTTTCTTCAAAAAAATCCGTGTTCGGCACAGCCTCCAGATGTCCGGAACGGGCCACTTTGGTCCGCAGATACTTTTCATTGAAGACCGATACGTCGCCCCATAACGGCACCCGCTTCACCGTGTTCATTCCGGCAGCCCGAAGTGCTTCCATCTTCTTCGGATTGTTGGTGATCAAGGTCACCGGATGGCTGCGCAGATGCTGAAGTACGCTAATTGCATCCGTGTAATCTCTGGAATCATCGGCGAACCCAAGCTCCAGATTGGCCTCTACGGTATCATACCCTTCTTCCTGAAGAAGATATGCCATCGCTTTGCTGAACAGACCAATACCTCTTCCTTCATGATTCGCCAGATAAAAGAGTGCCCCGGCGCCATGCTGCGCAATCATCTTCATCGACTGGTGCAGCTGGAAGCCGCAATCGCAGCGCTTGCTGCCGAAGATATCCCCGGTATGGCAAATACTGTGCATCCGGATCAGCGCTTCCTCGGAATGCTCGAAATCTCCGTAGACCAGGACACTGGACTGCTGTCCATCCGCAAGCTTCATCGATGACAACCGGCTAATGAGCAGCTCGGTAGCTTCCTTACCTTCAGCGCGCTGAAGCTCTTCGTCCGTCACGTTCAGCCAGCTATACCATTTGAAAGTAATCGTCTCCCCGTCCAGATTGACAGGCAGGGTAATAGGTCCGACTAATATATTCGTGGAGTTTCCCATAGGAATCCGGTTGATTTTGTTCTGTAGTATAGATAGGATATCTGGGTTGATCATAAGAGCACCGTCCTAAAAGTTTGATAGCATAAGCTTCTTTTAAATTTTGATATTTAAGTTTTGTCATAGTAACTATTTGTAAGTTAGTTTATCATTGTAATATAACTTCGTCAAGTTATAATATATATATAAATATTTATAATTACTTATTGTAAGTTTATGATATAATGAATGCTGAGGTGATCCTTATGAATGATTTTGAAATGTGCCCCCGGTTCGAGAAAGCGGTAGATGTGCTTAGCAAGCGGTGGGTAGCCCTGATCGTGTTCGTCCTGATGGAGGGTCCGCGGCGGTTCGGGGAAATCGAGCATTGCTTGTCCAATCTTAGCGGCAAGGTCTTATCTGACCGATTGAAGGAAATGGAGGCTGAAGGGATCATTCAGCGTTCTGTATATCCTGAGATGCCCGTACGAATTGAGTATTCGCTAACCGATAAAGGTACGGCACTGGCTCCCATTCTTGGAGAGATCGGTAACTGGTCTACGGATTGGATCGAGATTGGCGTGACCAAATGATTGCCGCCCGGCACGCGAAACAGCGCCCTTGAAGCTCCTGAACAGGAACCTTCGGGGGCGCTGCTTTGTTTGTTTGTTTTTTAAAGTATGCACGGGTTGATTCCTACAGATCCTTACGCTGAAAGCGCAAAAGCCCCAGCCCAAAGATAACCACAGTGTAGATTACAGCGTATACGACAAAGGTATTAGACGGAAATGAATTGAAATTCATCAGACTAAGCGCCCCGCTATTCATGGACACCAGACCATTCATATCCTTCAAGCTGAACAGCTCGACAGTCATTCTGCGCTGCAGGGTATCTGCGGGCATAATCATCGAGATCATTCCGGTCAGATTATTCAGCACCTTCAGTCCATCCTCCTCCAGACTCAGCGATCCGCTAAGCTTATCTACCATCCCTCCGAGAAAACCTGCCCCATAGAGCATCGTCATGAACACACCGTTGCCAAGGGCCGAGAATAGTCCTGAACCCAGCATGGAGACGGAGATTAACAAGGGAACTACAGAGGCGAACAGTAGGAATGACTTCGCCAGCACGACCGCATCTCTGGGAACATTCGCGTGGGCACTTGTAATCAGCAGAATCGCAGTGAACAAAATGAGGGCATAGATCGTTCCCAGCGTAACGAAGCCCAGCCAGCGGCCAAGATACCATTTCCAGCGCGGCAGCGGCCGGGGCAACAGGGCCTGCATGACCCCCTGCTCCGCTTCACCTGCTATCACCGAGAAAGAGCTGAAGATCGCCAGAAAGGCTATAACGAACGCGCCGAAGAAGAAGCCCAGACTTAGAATAAAAGCGCCGTTCATGAACTGCATGAATAACCCGCTGCCATTCCCCAGCGTTCCGGCCCCCGGATCGTTCGTCCCCACGGTATCCGCCACGAACCAGAAGGCAATCAGGAACACAACAGTCAGCAGCAGGGTTAGCAGCATCACTTTTTTACGCAGCATTTCCTTCCAGGTCATTTCCAGTATGGTTCTCATTCCTTCTCCCCCCTATGACTGAGCCCGGCGACCGCATCCATGAACCAATCCTCCAGCCGCTCCGTCTGGCGGATCACCTGATACAGCGTCATCCCCTGCTGGACCATCAGCCCGTTCAGCCAGCCCGCCTGCTCCTCATGATCCAGCTCCGCCGCAAGCCACACAACACTCGAATCTGACTCTTCCTGTGCCGGACCATAGCCTGATTTACCCGCAGCAGGCACGGATTGCCGGATAGCTAATCCTGTATGTTCATTAAGCCAGGACAGCAAAAAAGGCGTGTATCCGCCCACTTTGAAATACCAGCTTGTCCGTTTGTTCAGCATCTCCGCTACTTTGCCGTGCCGCAGGACCGCTCCGTTACTCAGCAGAGCCATCCGGTCGCACAGCACTTCAACATCCTCAAGTAAATGAGAGTTGAGAAAAATAGTAATTCCCCGTTCCTTCAGCCGCTGCAGAATTTTCCGAACTTCCATTCTCCCGATAGGATCAAGGGCTGAGGAGGGTTCATCCAGGAACAGAATCTCCGGGTCATTCACCAGTGCACATGCAAGACCCAGCCGCTGCTGCATTCCCTTGGAATAATGCTTGACCCGGTCCCTTCCGCGCAGCCCGATACCTACCTCCTGCAGGAGCTGAGGAATTCTCTGATTCATTACAGATGTCGGAATCCGGCACAGCTTGGCATGAAGCCTGACCACCTCTTCACCGGTCAGCCAATCCTGGTAGCGGTACAGCTCCGGCAGATAGCCGATCTTCATTTTGGCTTCCATAGAGCCCAGTGGATAGCCCAGGATGGAAGCATGGCCGCCTGTTGGCGAGATGAGTCCGACCAGCATTTTAACAAAGGTACTCTTACCGGCACCGTTGGGGCCGAGGAAGCCGAAGGCTTCCCCTTTCCCCACAGTCAAAGTAACATCCCGGCAACCGCGCCCGTTCGGATAAGCTTTGGTCAAGGCGTTCGCATCAATCGCAGGGATACTGCTCATTGTGTGATCAACTCCTGTACCTTCTGAATGAACTGCTCGCGTTCAGGATAGAGGTCTCCGCCGCTAAGCTGCAGAAACTGCCCCTTTTGTACCCAGACAGCCGTATAGCTGTTGCCGTTACTGTACTTCATTTCAGTAAGAATCACCGGCGTACCAGCCACCGTAATCTGTTCATCATGACTGCCCTTAATCAGCGGCATCGGCAGATCTCCGGACAAGATCCGGCTCTTCTGCAGGCTGTTTCTCAGATTATCTGGAATGAGCGGGAAGTTCACAACGGCATCAACCGCTTCGTCCAGATCCACAGAAGGATCTACAGTAACGACAGGTGTGTTCATCTGTGACAAGGCACCCCAGTGCTGATCGCTGCCCAGATCGTAATTCACCTGCTCGGGGATATGAAGCGTAATCGGCTTGCCATCTACAGAGGTAGGCAGCAGATTGTTCGAGCCCAGGCGTTTCAGTGCCTTGTTCACTTCCTCCACCTTCAGGTTCAGTGTGATATCATGGGACCCGCTTACCTGAACAAATTTGACTGAATCCATAATGGACCCCTTCAGCGGCGCGTAGCCCAGCAAACCTTGGATATCCTTGAGCGGAACATTCTCCTTCATCTCACCATTACTGATTGAGACGTCACCGAAGGCCTCAAGGGATTGCGCGATATTGCCATTACCATTCTCTGTTATCTGATAAAACATATCCCGCAGATCGCCTTCTTCAACAACAGTGGCTTCCTGCATCTTGAACTGGTTCAGCAAGGCTGCCATGGCTGTATTTCCTACCGGAGTAGCTAGTATTGCTGCGAAAATCGCTACGCCTGCCGCCGCTGCTGCCCACTTGCGGGTGCGGCTCATCATAGGCCGGCGTGACTTCCGCCCTGTATTTTGCACTGGCTCCGCTGCTGCATGATCATCCGCCTTAGCTGCCTGAAGCACAACATCTGCTTCCGGTTCTGTTCTATCTGATCTATCCGCCTTGACAGTCTGTTCCTCTAGAGGGGTCTCTTGCTTGCCCCATGTAGCCCACACCGGATTGACCGGCTCGTCTCCCAGCTTCTCCTGTAATTTAGCCCAGGCTTCATCTGTGTTCTGTGGCTGTATCTGCCCGTTTGCTCTATTCATGGTCTCTTTCCTCCCGGATCTCATTATTCTTGCGGAATGGATTTCACCGCATGGTGTTTCAGTTTGGCTGTCGCCCGGCTTAACAGGGTTCCGACTACTGGCGGCTTCACTCCCAGCTCCCCGGCGATCTCTGCATAGCTGTAGCCCGAATACTTAAGCAGCAGGGCCTGCCGGTCCCGTTCGGGAAGATCCTCCAGCCAGCTCCGCACATCTTCCTGATCCAGCTTGCTAAGGACTACTTCTTCCCCTGTAGGAGCAGAAGCCCCCGCATCATATAACAGCTCCTGCTTGTTGATCAGACGCCGCTCTCTCACCCGCTGGTTCAGATAATCATATCCGATCCGCGTAAGCACTCTATGCAGCCACGCCCCCAGAGCCGCCGGATCATCCGGCGGATTTCTGTAGAGTCTGATAAAAACCTCTTGCGCCAGATCATCGGCAGCACTCTCGTCCCTCACAAGTGCCGCCAACTTGCGGCGCACACTAGGGTAATGCTCATAAAAGATTAATTTGTATGGGTCTGATTCCGGAATATTCATTAGGTAAATCCTCCTTATCCGCTGCAGCTATAAGTAAGACGAAGGCTGGGGCGGATTTGTATCACCTTGCCTCAAGATTTCTCTCCAGCAATTCTGATCTTCTAATTATACGGCAGGCTCGTTGGCCCGCATACATCCACTCCAGGCGCTGCCCTAAGCATCTACATCCACAAAAAAACGGTCCACCGGTTAAATCCCGGGGACCGTTTGCGTCTTGCTATTCCATTCCTGACTATTGCTTGCTGTAATTCTCGTCGCCAACCTGGATGCTGCCGTCATCATGCTGGAAGAATAGGGAGCTGGATACCTTACCGTTGCCAAAAGCGAATACGATGGTATTGCCGCTTATCTTGTATGAACCGGTGTCTGAACCGCCGGCCCCGCCTGTTGTGGGCGCCCCGCCCTGGACGGTACCCAGCATCAGGTTGTCGCTGGTGAAGGTTCCATTGCTGTTCAGCACCAGCGTCCGTGTCCATGAAGTTGATCCGGCAGATATCCCAGCCAGCCCCTGGAAGCCGCGGTGGACATAAGTACCACTTAGGGTCAGCCCGCTCTTGACTGTTTTGACCCGGCTCAGCTCAACATCATCAATATGCAGCTTGCCGGATTTGACTGCAATGTCATAAGTCTTTCCATTACTTAACTTGATCTTCCCGTTCTGTACCGTATAGGTCTGGCAGCCGTCAAGCGAGCAGTTGATCGTCTCCGGTCCACCTTGCTTTGGAGAATCCACAACCACTTTATTACCGGGCAGGAAGGTGATGATATTCCAGCACATCCCGCCGCACGCATACCCGTCGTAGTCCGGGCTGAAGCCGTAATACATTCCCTGCAGATTGCTCAGGTTCACTTGGTCTGAAGCGGCTGGCTTATAGGAGCCGTCTCCGGCAGGAGCATTCGGGACAGTCCCCGGAGCTGGCGGTTTGGGCTGCGGCGGCTGGCTGGCGATCTGCTCGTCATATACTTTTTTGAATTCGGCAATTTGCTTGTCAACCGCCGTCTTCGCCTTTGCTTTGGTCAGACCGTTCGCCGCCAGATAAGGGTCGGTGTAGACAAGAATCTGCGGCTTATACGGGTTCCATGCCACCAGTGCCTGAGTGGACTCCCCGATGAAGCGAAGCGGGACCATTGTGTAGCTGTCTATAATTGTTGGCGCTTGCAGAAGTTGAACACTGGTGCCATTGACAGTAGCCGTCTTGCTGCCTATCTTCATGATGATGGTTAGGCCTTCCTTCGTACCGGTTACTGTCTGCTGTGCGGGATTCCAGCCTACCTTGAGGCCCATCGCTTCGAACAGCGGACGGAATGGAACCAATGTTGTCCCTTTATCCAGCAAGGGAGCTTTCTCAAAAGTCAACGGTTTATCATCCAGATTAACCTCAATCGTTTTGCCCGTTGCTGGCGAAGCTTGCGCCTGGCCCGCTGTTACACTCAGTGCTACAGCTATTCCCAGCCAGATAACAGCCGTCCATATCCGCCGGATCGCAAGTCCGGACATTCGCCTTTTTCTCACCTATACCCCATCCTTTCGCAAAACAAACGGATTTTTAGTTTTTTAACCCTTAGGGCCCCCGTTCAAACCGCAAACCAGTAAAATTCCAAAAAAACAGACATCCCATGAAGGATGCCTGCCAGGAAAAGCTATTCTGCTGTGCTGATAAGCTTCAAGCTACATCAGCTTCTTGATATCATCCTTGAGCTGCTCGGACTGCGGTCCAAACACAATCTGTACGGCGCCCTGCCCAAGCCGCATGACACCGGAAGCGCCAAGCTGCTTAAGCGCGGAATCCTTAACCGCCTTGTCATCATTCACGTTAAGGCGCAAGCGGGTGATACAGGCATCGATGCTGCGGATGTTCGCAGAACCACCGATGTTCTCCAGGATCTTGGCAGCTCTGGAAGAGGACGACACGGCTGTACCGCTCTTGGACAGATCAATCAGGTCCTCTTCCGTCTCATCCTCGCGTCCGGGAGTTTTGAGGTTGAACTTGACGATGATGAACCGGAACAGCACATAGTATAGGACGAAGAAACCAAGCCCGACCGGAATCAGCACCCACGCGTTGGTGGAGAGCTTCATATTAAGCAGGTAGTCAATGAGTCCCGCAGAGAATCCGAACCCTAGCTTCACATCCAGCACATACATTAGGAATCCGGCAAAACCGGTAAGCAAAGCGTGAACCAGATACAGCAGCGGTGCGAGGAACATGAAGGAGAACTCCAGCGGCTCCGTGATCCCTGTCAGGAAGGAAGCAATCGCCGAGCCGATGAAGATGGATGCGACCATTTTGCGTTTCTCCGGTTTGGCTGTATGAATGAACGCCAGGGCTGCCCCCGGCATAGCGAACATCATAATCGGGAAGAAGCCTGTCATGAACATTCCTGCGGTCTTATCTCCGGCAAAGAAGCGCGTCAGATCACCGTGAACAACATCCCCTGCAGCGTTCGTGAAATCTCCCAACTGGAACCAGGCGATAGCGTTGATTACATGATGCAGGCCGAACGGGAGCAGCAGACGGTTAGCCGTCCCGAATACAAATGCCCCTGCACCTCCGAGACCGACAACCCAGGTACCGAAATCACTGATCACATCCTGAATCGGGCTCCAGATCATCCCAAACAGCACTGCGAGAATCATGGTGGTTATGGCCGTAATGATAGGTACGAACCGTTTACCTGCGAAGAAGCCGAGCCAGTCAGGCATTTTGATATTATGATATTTCTTGTACAGGTAAGCAGCCCAGGCTCCGGCAAAAATCCCGCCCAGCACGCCCATATTCAGCTTCACATCATCGGCGATGAACGGCATTTGAGCTGGCAGGACCTTAAGAATACTGTCCAGCACCTGATAAGCAATGAGCGCAGACAGCGCGGCAACCGCATCTCCGGCAAACCCGATCGCCACCCCAATTGCAAAAATCAGCGCCAGATTGCCGAATATAGCGCCCGCACCCGCATTCAGAAAAGGAGCCACATACTGGTTGAGGAATCCGCCTACGGTACTGCCCAGATGGAAATCCTTCTCATAATTAATAAGTCCAAACCCTTGCAGAATCGCTGCCGCCGGTAAAGTTGCGACTGGAAGCATCAGAGATTTCCCTAACTTCTGTAGAAAAGCCAACATAATGAAATCATCCCCCTGGTTTCATATTAAGTACATGTATGCTTTATTGCTGTAAAGCCACCGTAAGAATACTGCTCTGCCCGGCGCTAACCGCCCCGTAATGGCAATTCACTTCCGGGAGGTCCTCCCCGCTGCCGGTTACAATAACCGGGGTGATCGTCCGGTAACCCGCGCTCCGGATCATCTCCAGGTCGAACTCGATCAGCGTCTGGCCTGCTTTGACTTCATCTCCAGAAGCGATATGGCTGATGAACCCGTTCCCCTTAAGGCTGACCGTATCAATTCCAATGTGCATCAGCAGCTGCAGACCGGAGGGATGCTCCAGGATTAGAGCGTGATTGGTTTTGACCACATGGGCGATCTTCCCGTCAAAAGGGGCGGTTAACCGTCCCTCTATAGGTTCTATGGCAATGCCCTGGCCCATATGCCCACCGGCAAAGGTCTCATCCGGCACTTCCGTTAACGGTACGGACTGTCCGCTGACCGGAGCGTATATCTCCAGGCGGGTTACCGCCTCAGTAGGTTTCTCTTCTTTTTTAGCTTTCCATCTCGAAAACATAAAAGTCACTCCTTGCCGCTGCTATTTATTCTTCTCTATCGTCTGGAACAGCCGGTGCAGATGCATAGCCAGGAAGCAGATTTCTTCTTCGGGAACGTCTACACTGAGCTTGCCCTGCATGACTTTGCCCATTCTCTGAGCGAGCTTGTATTCATCCTTGTATTCCTTCTTGATATGCTTCACAAAAGGATTGTCGATGAGCGAACCCTGCAGAATCCGTTCAATCGAGAATCTCAAATGGACCATCAGCCGGACATGATTCATACTGCCTTGCTCAAAGCGGATCTTGCGTTCACTGCGGATCATCTCCATCAGCTCGCTGACAATGTTGGAAGCCTTCACAAGCTGGCCCACCGGCACATTGCTGACTGCAGAATATACATGATAAGTAAGGAATCCGACCTCGTCTTCTGGAATCTGCACTTCAAAGCCTTCGCTGATCTTTCCGGCCGCCTTGGAAGCGATCTCAAATTCCTTAGGAAATGTCATCCGGGTCTCTTCCAGGAATGGATTCACAATGTCCATCCCGCTGCGCAAGCGGAAAATGGTGAATTGGATGTGGCTGGGGAGCGCCAAATAGATCTTGTCGTTTAACTTGCCGGGAAACTCACGGGCGATATCTGAAATAATCTCATCCGTGATTCTCATGACTTTGGGATCAATGTCCTCCAGCAGAATCTGATACTGACTCCATTCCTCCCGGTCCTCCAGCCGAAACAGCTTTTCAATCCGGGGATCATCCGAATCAATAACACCTGTGTCCTTAAGCGCAAATCCGATGCCCTTGCCGATAATTACATATTCCTTGCTCTTTTTGCCGCCCTCTACCATGACGACATTATTCCCAATCACCCGCAGCACCTGAAATTGTTCAGTGTCCCTCGCCAAGTTCCCCCTCCTTTCCGCCCATTGCCTGATTTTTTGCACAAAAAAGAGCCAAGACTGGACTCAATGTATTGAGTACGAATCTTGGCTCATGCCCTGTTAAGGTAACACGCCACTACATATAAATGATCATTTATGAACCCATCATAAATCATACCTTGTATACTCGTCAATGGGTTTTTGAAAAAGTCAAATGTACCTGCACATTCGTGTAATGACGTCCTGCATCAATACCGGCTTGCTGATGAAATCAGTGGCCCCGGCGGACAGGCACCGTTCACGGTCTTCCTTCATCGTCCTGGCGGAGATCGCTATGATTGGAAGGTCGATAAGATGCATTTCCTCACGGATAATGGACAGGGTATCGTAGCCATCCAGAACCGGCATCATAATATCCAGGAGTACGATATCCACCTCCGGCTGCTCTCTAACCACTTGAAGACATTCATAACCCGTCTGAGCGGTCATGATGATCATTCCGTAAGGCTCCAGACCCTTCTGCAAGGCATAAATATTGCGCATATCATCATCCACAATCAGGACAGTTCTGCCTTGCAGAAGGGTGTATTCTTTCTCGAACAGGGAGTCCCCGCTATTACCCGGCTGCCCTGTATCATGAACGGTTCTGGAGTGCTCCGACCCGGCTGCAGTCTGAGCCAGATCCGCCGGATCCGGATGGAACGGTTCTTCTTCACTGTCCAGTTCACGGCATGGGAGATACAAGGTGAATGTACTGCCCTTCCCCTCTTCGCTCTTCAGGCTGATATGCCCGCCCAGTAGCTGAGCCAATTGCTGGGAGATGGATAAGCCCAGACCGGTTCCCCCGAATTTGCGGGCAGTCGTTCCGTCCACCTGGCGGAAGGCCTCGAAGATCAGCTCACGATTCTCTTCAGAGATGCCGATTCCGGTATCCTGGACAGCAAAGGCCAGCACCGGCCCTTCTGTTATGTAACTCTGATCCGAATATGCCGCCAGCTTGGTAATCTTCACGGTTACAGCGCCCTGCTCAGTGAATTTGAAGGCATTGGACAGCAGATTCCGCAGAATCTGATGCAGGCGCATCTCATCGGTGAAGAACAGATCCGGAACCTCCGGGTTCAGGGTTACGTTAAACTCCACATGTTGCGCTTCTGCAAGCTTGCCGAAATAGCCCTGCAACAGCGAAGGCAGCTCGGTGAGATTGACGGCATCCATTTCCACCAGCATCTTGCCGGCTTCCACCTTGGAGAGATCCAGAATATCGTTAATCATACTAAGCAGATCGCTGCCGGAATTGTAAATGACAGAGGCATAGCCCAGTTCTTCCTCGGTTAACGTATGATTGCGGTTCTCCGTCAGCAGCTGTGAGAGAATCAGCATACTGTTCAGTGGTGTCCGCAGCTCATGCGACATATTGGCCAGGAATTCAGACTTGTAGCGCGAGCTCTGCTCCAGCTGTTCATTGTACCGCTCCAGCTCGATCGCTGCATTCTCGGCTACATATTTCTGGTTCTCAAGCTCCTTGTTCACGGTTAGCAGCTCGCTGGTCTGGCTCTGAAGCTCCTCCGTCTGCATCTGCATCTCCTCGGACTGGGTCTGCAGCTCTTCGGATTGAACCTGAAGCTCTTCGTTCATCACCTGCGATTCATGCAGAAGCCTCTGGATCTCCATCCGGGTCTTCACCGAATTCACGGTAACACCCATCATGTCCAGCAATTCCTTCAACAGCTCGAAATGGTAAGGCGCCCAACGGGTCAGCGCAGCAATCTCCAGTACAGCAACGGTCTTGTTCTCAAAAATAATCGGAGCGATCACAGCGAACCTCGGCGCCGTTCTGCCCAGAGCAGAGCTTATATAGATATAATCCTCGGGTAATTGCTCGATCACATTCATCCGCTGATCCAGCGCACATTGACCTGCCAGGCCTACTCCCGGCTGAATCAACTCCGGCCCGATGCGTTCTTCCTTATTCTCTGCGCCTGCATAGGAATAGATGCGCTCGAACAGTTCCTCGTTATTCACGACGTATATAGTGGCATACTGCATTTCCAGCATAACCGACAACCGGCTGACAAAAATTCTGCACAGTGAAGGCATATCAACGGTCTCTTGCAGGGCTATCGACATCGAGGTGAGCTGTTCGCTCATCCACTGCTCCCGCTGCACATTATCCAGCAGCCCGTTCGTCGCTTCACCCAAATCATAGATTTCATCCAGAGTCTTCACCTTGATCCGCTCCGAGCGGTTACCGCCGGAGGCAATACTGTTAATGGCCTGTATGACGCTGTGCAGAGGATTCACAATGCTGGCCGAGAGCAGATAAGTGATGAGCAGCGCAAGTAGGACCACCAATCCCCACAATATGTACATCGTGATCAGCAGCTTATGATTGCTATCCTTCAGATTGCTGATCCGGTCGTTCGTGAGCGTACGTTCGATGTCACGGAAGTAGTCGGATTGGGAGCGGATCGTGTCGACGAGATTTTTCCCCGTATCATTGCGAAAAAAAGCGTTGACTGCCTCCGTATTGCCATTCTTCTTCAGCTCAACCACATGCTGCCCGGCTACATCGACCCACTTCTCGATATTATCCGTAATCGTGTCCAGATTCCGTACCTGCTTCGGGTTATCGGCAATGAGATTATTCAGCTTCGCTGCATTAATCCTCCACTGCACCAGCCCGTCATTATACGGTACCAGATAGGACTCATCATCGGTAAGGACGTACCCCCGCTGTCCGGTCTCCATATCAAGTACATTTTTCTCAATTTGATATGTAAGTTCATGAACTTCTATATCATGATCGCTCAAGAACACGGTTTCTTTCTCCAGGCTGTTAATCCGGCCAGAGACTATAATCAGAAATAGACCTAACATTAATAATATGATGACATAGCCAAGTGCGATTTTGCCGCGGATCTTCAAGCTCCACGCATGCTTCTCCGGCAATGGTCCAACCCCCGTCCAGAGTTATTCTTACGCTGCATATTGTTCTCTTATGCTGTAGCTGTACATGTCTTACAAATACCCCTCCGTGCGGGACAATGGCAATCTGTCCTTGAGCTGACGCACATTGGCTTCCAGCTTGATGATAATATCCTCCAGGTCCTGCGGATCAATCCCCTTAATAATCGGAACCGGGGCCGGAGTGGCTGCTGTCTTGACCTCTGCCTTCAGCTCTTTCATCTCAATCTGCTGCTCCTGCCACTTATCCATCAGATCCGCTATGGTAGCATAGAACCGTTCATAATCCTTAATTACGCTGTCCAGAAAAGTATCCACCTCTTCGGCGTCATATCCGCGAAGCTTCATCCCGAATTCCTTCTCATGAATTGTAAGTGCATCAAGGGTAATGCCGAGCTGGCTGAACAGCTTTCTTTGCTTATCCAGCCGCCGTTTCATATGTTCGTCCATTTCATAACCTCCAAGTGTCTACTGCATTCATCCGGCAGTAATTATTATAACAGGGTGAAAGCAACCTGAAAATATCACTAAAGTTACAATTCAGCAATAGAATTGACTACTGATTGCCTTTTATAACAATAGGGTAAGGAAAGATTACGACAGTATAACTACTAATTAAGCTGAAAGGAAGATGACCACATGAGCCACTTAACCAAAGACCAATTGAATACACTCCGAGCAGCCCTGGAAGAGCGCAAGGCAGAACTGGAGCAGCATTTCTCCAGCAACGGGGCTGAAGACAGCTTGCTTGGCGATTCCCTTATTCTCTCTACGGGCGAGCTCTCTTCTGTCGATAACCATCCTGCCGATACAGGAACTGAGACCTTCGAACGGAGCCGCGACCTGTCCATCAATACCTCACTATCCGAAGAATTAAAGGAGATTGAGGCTGCTCTGGCGCGGGTGGAGGACGGAACGTACGGTATCTGCGAAGCCAGCAAGCAAGAGATTTCTTATGAGCGGCTTGAAGCGATCCCCTTCACCCGCTATACCGTGGAGCACGCGCCAACCAGCCGTGACACCGGCGCACGCCCTGTGGAAGAAGAGGTCATGACGCCACCACCAGCCGGTGCAGGCGAAGGACGCCAGGAGCATAGCGGAAGGTTCGATGACGCCGGTGCCTGGGAAGCCGTGGAGGATTATGGCAGCGCAAGCTCGCCGGTGACCCCTCCAGGGCAGGATGTTGAAGAAGAGGATTCCTGAGCGGCAAGTCATAGCTTGCGAGGTTCGCGGATAGACTGATATAGATGAGTCCGCCGGCTCGTAGCTAGATCGATATGCATGAGCCCGCCAGCTCGTGGATCTCCCATCAGAAGTTGTCCGCTACCGCCTTATTAAGGATTCCAAGACAACGGTCCAGGTCAGCCTTTACCTGCTTCTTATACAGCTTGGCCTTCTCCTCTCCATCAGAAGTGAAATGATACAGGACAATCTCCTGAAAATCTACCTTCGGATCGCTCCCCTTGAGCTGCTTGGTGCGGTAAAGTATCCCTTGCTGCACCAGCTCATGCAGGGCGCGGTAAATTTCACTTTGGGGAGGAGCATAACCATAGGGCTTGAAATCTCTCCGCAAATCCTCCAGCATCTGATACCCGTACCCTTTGTGCTGCTCCACCATCGTAATCAGGTATACCTTTATAAACGCCCGCTGGGCAATCATAAACGCCATTAAGACACCTCCCGGGGTGTTTTATTTAAAATATAAGAAGTTATATGTTTGTTTATTTGAGAATTGCAAATTTAAACTATGTCTCTAGTATAAACTCTATTTCCCAGCCTTCACAACAAGTAATTTGAGAATAAAATTCTACGACAGTATTATAGTCTGCTAGCTCTGCTAGTAATAAAGCTTGAGTTCGGATAATGTGAAATTTCGGGGATTTGGGTATTTACGTTGCCGGGTAAAGATGTTAATAATCACTTTTTCCTGTTTTAAGGGGATAGGTACGTATGTAGTTTGGTTGTGTGGTGTTGTGGATAGAAGCGGTTGTTTATTTAGTCCTTCTATTGTGAATTTTTCATATGATGAAATTAGGTTGTCAGTGGTTTGTATTGGCTTTTCGGTGCTTATTACCACAGCAACCGATAAGCCCTTAACGGACCGGAGAGACGTTAGATGTAAGAAAACAACACTTTTTGTGAGTTTACGGACCGAGTGGCCTTATGGTCCTGCTAATACAAGTTTAGAAGCGAGATTTCCCGGATTAAGGGCCATGGGGTCTACTACTTGCTCTAGTGGGGACTTTCTTCCGGAATAAGGGCTCAGTCCGTTACACCGAATCTTCGGCTTAGTGGCGCTTTAACTCCACCCTTTTAAATCTGACGCCATACTGGTCATTTTTCTCTTTGCAAGCAATGCTGCTTGGATATCAGAAACTATAATCGTCTCCGCTTCTGTGCTGTAGATAGAGGCAATTTTTTGTCGTTCTATTATGAATTTTTCATATGATGAAATAAAATACCACCTTCACTTTCATTATGGTTTTTTTGTTGTAATTACAACAAAAAACCTGTATTATTTTAAAAACTATAAGCTTAGAAAATACATGGTTAATGGAGCTGTGATTATGAAGGAGATTCTGCGCGAGGTGGGAATGATTGCCCGGTCCTTGGATTCTATCAGCAATATTGAATTTAAGCAGTACGACCTTACCAGGGGGCAATATTTGTATCTGGTGCGGATCTGTGAGCATCCGGGGATCATCCAGGAGAAGCTGGCTGAAATGATTAAGGTGGACCGGACAACGGCTGCCCGTGCTATACAGAAGCTTGAGATTAACGGTTTTATTGAAAAAAATGAAGATCAGCATAACAAAAAAATCAAGCGGCTGATCCCTACAGAGAAAGGGCAGGCCGTCTACCCTCTGATCAAAAGGGAAAATGATTATTCCAATAGCGTAGCGCTGTCCGGCTTCTCCGAAAGTGAGGCAGAAACCCTGGTGAACCTGCTGCAAAGAGTCAGATCCAATGTGGAAAAAGACTGGGAGTATGTAAAAAAGGGAAACAAACGGGACTATTGATTGTACAAGTGACTACTAATTTTACAAAAGGAGAATTATTGATGACTATATTGATAAAGAGATGCTCTTCCGGCGATCTGGAGACCTTGCAAAAAATCAGTATTGAAACGTTTACGGACACCTTCAAAAATCAAAATTCACCAGAAGCTATGGAAGCTTATTTGAAAAGAGCCTTTCATCCAGAGCAATTAAAAAAAGAATTCGCCAACCGCCATTCTGAATTTTATTTTATCTATTATAATGAAGAAATTGCCGGGTATCTGAAGGTTAACACCGATGATGCCCAAACTGAACATATGGACAAGGACTCGCTTGAAGTGGAACGGATCTATATTAGAAGGCCCTTTCATAGGCTGGGGCTAGGGAAACAGCTCATTGAGAAAGCGGTGGAAATCGCGGCCGAAAAGAATAAGAGGAAGCTCTGGCTGGGGGTTTGGGAACAAAACGGAAACGCGATTTCTTTTTACAATAAATTAAATTTTGTACAAACAGGCACTCACTCCTTCTATATGGGTGAAGAGGAGCAGACGGATCTGATCCTAACCAGAATCATCCTTTAGCACAATTAGGTTAATCAGCACAAAATCACTCTGCCGGGTGAATGATGCTAATGCCTCTCTCACTGGCCGCTTTTAAGGAGCAGTAATGTTGCAATTTTTGCAGGATTTCTCTATACCTTTTA